>CAZKYG010000224.1:0-11959 GCA_964556915.1 uncultured Gemmatimonas sp. | reverse complement strand
TCGCGCAGGTCGCCGCGCACGTCGGCGAGCGAGGCGTGGTGCGCGCGCGCGAGCGCGTCGGCGGCGAACGCGCCGAGCGAACTGCCGCGCGCGTCGTCCGGCCGGGCCGCGTCGCGGAGCGTGGCGAGGGCGGCCGCGAGGTGCGCCTGCCGCGCGTGGTGGTCCGCGCCGTTGGGCAGCAGCGCCACGCCGAGGCACGATCGCCCCAGCAGGTCATCGCGCATCGAATGCCACCGCGCGCGCGCGGCCGCGGCGTCCGTCGGCAGGTTCTCTCCGATGTCGTAGCCCTTGCGCGAAAGGTGATACAGTGTGGCCGACTCCCCCGACGGCGCGGTCCAGCGCGTGAAGTCGGCCGCCGGCCAGCGCGCGCCCCCGAACCCGCGCGAGAGGATGACGAGCCCGAGCCCGAACCCCGCGGCGAGCGACGGCAGCGCCGCCGGGTGCCCGAACGAGTCCGGGCAATACAGCACGCCCGGCGCCGCGGCGCCCAGGCGGTGCAGGGCGCGGCGGCCCGCCATCAGGTTGCGGACGAGCGCCTCGCCGCCGGGGATCAACTCGTCCGCCAGCACGTACCACGGGCCGGCCTCGATGCGTCCCGCGGCAATCAGCGCGCGCAGTGCGTCCGCGCGTTCCGGACGCACATCGAGGTAGTCGTCGATGACGACCATCTGGCCATCCAGCAGGAAGCTCGATCCCGCGGGCGGCGGCGTGTCGATGAGCTCGTCCACCAGCGCAACGAGCCGCTGCCGGAAGCGCGCCATCGGCAGGTACCACTCGCGATCCCAGTGCGTGTGCGACACGACGTGGATCGTGGCCGGTGTCCTGCCTGCCGCCGCTGCCTTCACTCCCGGAGACACGATAGTTTCTCGCGAATCGTGGACGCTTTCGCCGACCGCCCTCGCGCCGTGTCAGCCCGCGCGCCCACGCGCATCGATTGCGGTGGCGGCTGGACCGACGTGCCGCCGTATGCCGACGAACAGGGCGGCTACGTCTGCAACATCGCGATCGATCGCTACGCGACGGCCACGGTGCGCGATGAAACGTATCGCCCGCCCGCCGCGCGCACAGCCACAGGCGCCGGGTCGCTCGTCACCGCGGCGCTCCGCCGGACTGGCGTCACGGGGGTCAGTGTCAACGTCGTCAGCGACTTTCCCGTGGCGTCCGGCCTCGGCGGCTCGTCCGCGGCGAGTGCGGCCGTGTTCGGCGCGCTCGCGCGGTGGCGCGGCGTGCCATTCGACCGCGACGCCATCGCCGAAGAGGGGCGGCGCGTCGAGGTTGAAGACCTCGGCGTGGCGGGTGGGCGCCAGGACCACTACGCGGCGACGTGGGGCGGGGCACTCGGCCTCGCGTTCGGTGACGGCGTCGCCGTACGCCGACTCCAGGTCCCGCCCGCCGCGATCCTGGAGTTCGAGCGCCGATCCGTGCTCGTGTACACCGGCGAGTCGCGCATTTCCGGCGACACCATTCGGGCCGTGCTCGATGCGTATCAGGCCCGCGACCGCGCGGTGTGCAACGCACTCGCCACGATGAAGGCCCTGGCGCGCGACATGGCGGGCGCCCTCGAGGCCGGCGACCTCGACCAGCTCGGTGCGCTCGTCGCCGAGCACTGGCAGCACCAGCGTTCGCTGCACCCGGCCATCCGAACCGCGCGCATTGACGAGATCGTCGCGCGTGCGCAACGGTCCGGTGCCAGCGGCTGGAAGGCCACGGGCGCCTCGGGCGGCGGATGCGTCTGGGTGCTCGCCGCCGCCGACAACGCCGATTCGGTGCGCGCCGCCGTCGCGCCGCTCGGGGAGATCATCCCCTTCCGCGTGGATCCTGGCGGCCTCGCGCCCGTCTGAGCAAACGCTACGGCGTCAGCCAGCGGTCCCGACGCTCCGCGACGAATGCGTCGTCGGTCAGGTCCGGGTGCGCCGCGCATACGCGCGTGATCGCCTCCGCCTGCCCCGGCGAGAGCGACTCGTGTTCGTCGAGGCACCAGGTGCCCGCGAGCAGGCCCTGCCGCCGCAGCACTTCGTGGATTCCCGCGATGCATCCCGCAAAGCGGTTCGCGACATCGAAGACCGCGGCGTTCGCCGAGGTCAGGGCAGCGCCTTCGGCCAGCAACGCGGCCGGTACGGTACCCGCCGCGCGCGCCGCTTTCACGCGGCCGAGCAGCTCGACGGCGCGCCTCGTCCACACCGCCCACTGACCCAGCAGCCCGCCCACAATCCAGCGCGCGCGACCGTCCGGGCGATACGGCGTGACGAGATCCGCGACGATGCTGTCGTCGTTTCCCGTGTACAGCGCGACCTCGTCGCGTCCCGACTCGGCGAACGCGCGCACGACATCGAGCGTCTGGTAGCGATTGAACGGCGCGATCTTCACGGCGCACACGCAGTCGAGTTCCGCGAAGGCGCGCCAGAAGTCGAAACCCAGCACGCGCCCGCCAACGGCGGTCTGCAGGTAGAACCCGAACACGGGCAGCACCTCGCCCACGGCGCGGCAGTGCGCGATCAGCTCCGCATCGCTCGCATCGGGGAGCGCGCCCAGGCCGAGCAGGACGCAGTCGTATCCGAGCCGCGACGCCACTTCGGCCTCGCGCACGGCCTGCACCGTCCGCCCGATGGCCCCTGCCACCCGAACGAACGGCCGCGGCGCATGCGCGAGCTCCGCGGCGATGGTGTCGGCGGCGAGGGCGAGCGCCGGTTCATACAACCCATGCTCGCGGATCGCGAACTGCGTGGTGTGCACGCCCACGGCCACGCCACCGGCGCCTGCATCCATATAGTAGCGGGTCAGGGCGCGCTGCCTCCGCTCGTCCACGGTGCGCGCGGCCGTGACGGCAAGCGGGTGCGCCGGGATCACGCAACCGTCCGCCAGCAGGGACCGCGTGGCCGCATCCATCAGAAGCGTCCGTCCCGCACGTCGAACCTGGTCGGCTTGCCGAGCAGGGGCCGGCCGGCCCGCACCCACTCGGCCGTCCAGTCGAGCATGGTGTCGAGGGTCACCGATGCCGGCGACACGAGCGAGCGCATGAGCGACGCGTCGCTCAGCAGCGCGTCCGCGGCTTCCGTGCCCGTGAAGACCGGTTCGCGTCCCAGGCGCCGACCGAGCTGGATGGCGAGGTCGCGCACCGCGAGTCGCTCGGGGCCTGTCACGTTCACCACGAGCGCGGGCGACGCAGCGCACGGCAGCAGTTCGAGCGCCGCACGATTCGCGTCTCCCTGCCAGATGACATTCACGTAGCCCATCGCGAGCGCGACCGGCTGGCCGGTCGCGACGCGAACCGCCAGGTCCGTCAGCACGCCATACGTGAGGGCGTTGGCATAGTTCAGGCGGATGATCGCCACCCGCGCCCCGCGCAACGCAGCCGCCTCGAACACGCGTTCGCGTGCGAGGCACGACCTGGCGTAGTCGCCCACCGGGCCGGGGGCATCCGACTCCCGTGCGCCGGGGCCGGCCACGGGCACGAGCGGATAGACGTTTCCGGTCGAGAACGCGACAATGCGCGCGCCCGGGAATCGGGTCGCGCAGAGCTGCGGCACCGTGACGTTCATCGCCCATGTGCGCTCGGGCGCCTCCGTGGTCCCGAACTTCTGCCCCGCCATGAACACCACGTTCGGCGCATCCGGCAACGCCGCGACCGCGTCCGCGTCCAGGAGGTCGCAGTGCACGCACGTCACGCCGGCGCACTCCAATTCCCGCGCGGCGTCCGGAGACGTGAAGCGGGATACGGCGATCACCCGGCGTCCGTCGCCCACGGCCAGTGCCGCACGTGCGGCCATGCGGGTGAGTGTCGGCCCCATCTTCCCGCCGGCGCCGAGCACGATGATGTCGCCGGGACACGCCGTGAGCGCGCGTACGACGGCATCGCCCGGATCCGAGAGGCGTCCGGCGAGCTCGTCGAGGCCGCGCGGGCAGTCGCTCATGCGCCGAGAAACGTCGCGATCGCGGACAACGGCTTGCGCGTGAGGTTTGGTACCTGCGCATCGGATGCCGGGAACCCCGTCACCACGAGCATGACCGCCTTCTCGTTGGCGGGGCGGCCGAGCACTTCGTTGAGGAAACCCATCGGGCTCGGCGTGTGGGTCAGCGCCACGAGTCCGGCATGGTGCAGCGCCGCGAGCAGGAACCCCGACGCGATGCCCACGGACTCGTTCACGTAGTAGTGCGTGCGGCGCGCACCATTCGGCGCGAGTCCATAGCGCTCGGCGAACACCGCAATGAGCCACGGCGCCGCCTCGAGGTACGGCTTGTGGTCGTCCGTGCCAAGCGGCGCGAGCGCCGCGAGCCACTCCGCGGGCGCCGTCGCGTAGAACGTGCGCTCCTCGCGTTCCGCGGCCGTGCGAATCGCCGCCTTCACCGCCGGGTCACTCACCGCCACGAAATGCCAGGGCTGCATGTGCGCGCCGCTCGGCGCCGTGCCCGCCGTCTCGATGCATCGTTCGATGATTTCGCGCGCCACGGGGCGCGCACTGAACTGGCGCGTGGTGCGACGTCGCTGCATCTCGGCGGCGAACGCGCGGCTCCGTGCGAGCATCTCCCCCGGCGGGTACTCGCGATACTGCGTGAGCGGTACGAAGTCAGGATGCGCAGGGCACATGGGGGCGCGAGACAGTGGTTGCTTTATGAATTATTAGTAAACCCACGCCGTCCCAAGGCTGTCCGAGGCGCTCCGGCAGCGCACCGGCGTCGCGTCGCGTACTCGCCAGTGAGCAGCGTGTCGAGATCGCCGAGCGGGGACCGCGTCTCCCCGCATCGCGGGTTCGACGTTAACATCTTTTCCCCCCAGCGGCCCGCACTCCGCGTGCCCGCGCAAGACCTGCCGGAGGACCGATGAACCCCACCCCGCTCCGCCGAGTCGCCTGTGCCATCGCCCTTGCCGCGTTGCCGGTAGCCCTTGCGGCGCAGGTTCCGGTGGCAACCGAGTTCAACAAGCTCCACTTCCGCTCCATCGGTCCCGCCACGATGTCGGGCCGCATCGCGGATATCGCGGTGTACGAAGCCAACCCGGCCATCTGGTACATTGGCTCGGCCCACGGCGGCGTCTGGAAGACGACGAGCAACGGCGCCGAGATGATCCCGCTCCTCCAGGACCAGGGCCTCCTCTCGATCGGCGACATCGCCGTCTCGCAGCTGAACCCCGACGTCGTGTATGTCGGCACGGGCGAGTCGAACAACCGGCAGAGCACGTCGTGGGGCGACGGTGTGTGGAAGACCACCGATGGGGGAAAGACCTGGAGCCACCTGGGCCTCGCCAGGTCCGAGCACATCAACCGGATCGTGCTCGATCCCAGCAACCCGGACGTCGTGTACGTCGCGGCGACGGGTCCTCTCTTCTCGGCGGGCGGCGACCGCGGCGTCTACAAGTCCACCGACGGCGGCAAGACGTGGCGCCGTGTGCTGTTCGTTGACGACGACACCGGCGCCAACGACCTCGTGATCTCCATGACGGACCCGAACGTGCTGTACGCGAGCACCTACCAGCGGCGCCGTTCGGCGTGCTGCATGAACGGTGGCGGTCCCGGCTCGGGCATCTGGAAATCCACGGACGCGGGTGAGCATTGGACGCGCCTCACGAACGGGCTGCCGTCCGGATCGCTCGGCCGCATTGGTCTCGATGCCTATCGTCGGAGCTCGAACATCCTGTACGCCAGCATCGAAGGCCCCACGGCCGGACGCGGCGGGTTTGGCGGCGCAGCGCCGGACGAAGGGGCGCCCGCGGCCGCGGCCCCGGCAGGCGGTGGACGCGGCGGCCGCGGTGGGCGCGGTGGCCGCGGCGGTGGCGCCGGCGAAGCTCCCGACCTGAGCGCGACGGGAGTCTATCGCTCGGATGACGGCGGCGCGTCGTGGCGCAAGCTGAGCTCCAACAATCCGCGCCCGATGTACTTCAGCCAGGTGCGCATCGACCCCAACAACCCCGACCGGGTGTACATGGGCGGAGTGGGCGTACAGATGACGATTGACGGCGGCCGCACGTGGGAGACGGACGCGGCGCTCGCGACGCACGACGACATCCATGCCATCTGGATCGATCCGGGCAACTCGAACCACGTCATGATCGGGAACGACGGCGGCGTGTACGTCTCGTACGACATGAGCCAGCACTGGCAGTTCGTGCCGAACCTCCCCGTCGGGCTGTTCTATCACGTCTCGTACGACATGGACACGCCGTACAAGGTCTGCGGCGGCATGCAGGACAACTACGACTGGTGTGGGCCGAGCCGCTCGCGGCACACGGCCGGCATCATGAACTACGACTGGTACACGATCCAGGGTGGCGACGGATTCGTGGCGCTCTCGGACCTGCGCGACACGCGCATCACGTATTCCGAATCGCAGGACGGCAACATCACGCGGAAGAACGTCGTGACCGGTGAGTCGAAGAGCATCCGTCCGAGTCCGGCCAACGTGAAGCCGGCGCCGCCCGCCGGCACGGCGTATCGGTTCAACTGGGACACGCCGATGATCTTCTCGCCGCACGATCCGGGCACGCTCCTGGTCGCGGCGAACAAGGTGTTCAAGTCCACGGACCGGGGTGACTCGTGGACCGAGATCAGCCCCGACCTCACGAGCAACGCCGATCGGAACGACGTCGTGACGATGGGCGTCAAGGGCAGCGACATCCACATCTCGAAGGACGATGGCATTGCGGCGTGGCCCACGATCGTGTCGGTTGCCGAGTCGCCGAAGCAGGCTGGCGTGTACTACGCCGGTACCGACGACGGCAATGTGCAGGTGTCGAAGGACGGCGGAAAATCATGGCAGAACATCACCAGTCACCTGCCCGGCTTCCCGACCGGTGCGTGGGTGTCGAAGGTCGCGCCGTCGCGGTTCGATGCCGCCACCGTCTACGTCACCGTGGACAACCACCGGCTCGGCGATCTCGCCACCTACATCTGGGTGAGCAAGGACTTCGGGGCGACCTTCACGGCCATTACGAGCGGACTCAAGGATGAGGTCGTGAAGACGCTCACCGAGGACGTGCGCAACCCGGACGTGCTGTACGCGGGGCTGGAGACGGGCCTCGCGGTCTCGCTGGATCGCGGCAAGACCTGGCGGCGCCTCACGGGGGACAACTTCCCGACCGTGCGCGTGGATGAGATCACGATCATGCCGCGCGACAACGCCATGCTGGTCGCCACGCACGGGCGTGCGATCTGGATCCTCGACGACCTGTCGCCGATCCAGGAATACACGGCGGCGATGGCCGCGGCGGGCGACGCGCACCTGTTCACGCCCGGTCCCGCGCTGCAGTGGAAGCCGATGGACAACCGCAACGACGAGTTCTGGGGCCACCAGACGTTCATCGGCGAAAACCCGCCGCTCGACGCGGTGATCGCCTACAGCCTGAAGAAGAGCGTGCCGGGCCTGGCGCTGCGCATCACGAACGCGGGCCGGACGGTGCGCACGGTGGCGATTCCGGCGTCGAAGAACGCTGCCGGCATCCAGATGGCGTGCTGGGACCAGCGCTCGCAGCCGGTGGAGATGGACAGCACGCTCGCCAACGCCTTTGGTGGCCGCGGGGGTGGCGGCGGCCGTGGTGGCCGCGCCGGACCGCCCGCCGTGCCCGGCATCCCGGTCGACGTCCCGGAAGGCGGCTACAAGCCGTCCAATCCGTGCACTGACGGCGGCGGTGCAGGCCGCGGTGGCCGCGGGGGCGGCGGTAACGCCGGGCCGTTCGTTACGCCGGGCACGTACACCGTGCAGCTCGTGAGCGGCAACACGGTGCTCGACTCCAAGCCGCTGCGCATTGTCGGCGATCCCGCCGTCCGGCTCGCCGACGCGGAGCGCCGCCGGTACGACGACATCGCCGGTGACCTGCAGGCGCTGCAAGGCCGGGCGAGCGCGGCGCAGGCAGCGCTGAACGAGCTCAACCGCGAGGCCGCGGCGGCCGGGCCGAAGGTGCCGGCGGGGCTCAAGCCGGAATTCGATGCGTTCATGAAGGCATTCGACGACGTCAAGAAGAAGTTCGGCGTCGGCGCCGCGCCGCAGGATGGCCGCGGCGGCGGTGGCGGCCGTGGCGGCGCCGTGCTCGATCCCGCCAACGTGGCCGGTCACATCGCGCAGGCGCGGGCGGCCGTCGGCGCGTTCTGGGAAACCCCCAGCGCCGCGGTGATGCAGGAATACACGGACGCGAAGGCCGCACTGCCGCGCGCGATCGCCGACGCCAACGCGGTCATCGCACGGGCCGCTGCGTTGAGCAAGGCGCTCGGCGCGCAGGG
Organism: uncultured Gemmatimonas sp.; assembly: GCA_964556915.1. Lineage (GTDB taxonomy): Bacteria > Gemmatimonadota > Gemmatimonadetes > Gemmatimonadales > Gemmatimonadaceae > Fen-1231. The sequence continues at coordinate 3,752 of CAZKYG010000224.1, read as the reverse complement.
TGTCACATTGAAGGTCCCCGACCGAGTGCCGTAACCGGCGGGTTCATCCCGATTCTGGAGTGTTGTGATGCGTTTTCGTCAGCCGTTGTTCACGCTCTCGCTCGTCGGCGCCGGGGCACTCGTGCTCGGCGCCGGGTGGCGCGGCGACCGCGCCGAGGCGCACGTCGCTCCCGCCACCGTGCCCGCCGCCCTCGACACCGCACTCCTGCGCAGTTACCGCTGGCGCGCGATCGGCCCCGATCGGGGCGGCCGGTCCATCGCAGTGAGCGGCGTCCGCGGCAGGCCGAACGAGGCCTACTTCGGCGCTACCGGTGGCGGACTCTGGAAGACATCCGACAGCGGCGAAACGTGGGAGCCCGTGACCGACGGGCAGGTCAGGAGCGCGTCGGTCGGCGCGGTGGCGGTGTCGGAGACCAACCCCGACATCGTCTGGATCGGCATGGGCGAGACCGAGATCCGCGGCAACATCATGTCCGGCGATGGCGTCTACAAGAGCACCGACGCCGGCAAGACCTGGACGCATGTGGGCTTCGCGTCGAGCGAGAACATCTCCAAGATCCGCATCAACCCGCTCAATCCCGACATCGTGTACGTAGCGGCGTTCGGCAAGATGAGCGCGCCGAACGCCGACCGCGGCGTTTACAAGACCACCGATGGCGGCAAGACCTGGAAGAAGGTGCTGTACCGCGACGACAAGACGGCCGCGATCGATGTCGAGATCGATCGCACCGATCCGCGCGTGATGTACGCGGCGCTGTGGGAGGCATACCGCACCGAGTACACCATGTCGTCGGGCGGGCCGGGCTCGGGCCTGTTCAAGTCCACCGACGGCGGCGACACGTGGACCGAAATCACGCGCGCCCCCGGCCTGCCACAGAAGGGCGTGATTGGCAAGATCGGCATCTCGATTTCGCCGGTGAACCCGAATCGCGTGTTCGCGATGGTCGAGAACGACAGCGGTGGCCTCTTCCGGTCGGATGACGCGGGCCACACCTGGGCACTCGTCAACAACAACCACAACATCACCCAGCGCGCGTTCTACTACACCCACGTGTACGCCGACACGAAGAACGCCGACGTCGTGTACATGCAGAACACGTCGCTCTTCCGCTCGACCGATGGCGGCAAGACGATGCAGACGATCGGTGGGTCGCACGGCGACAAGCACGACCTGTGGATCGACCCCGACAATGCGCATCACATCGTCGAGGGCAACGATGGGGGCGGCACGGTCACGTTCGACTACGGTGAGCGCTGGACGGACGAAGACTATCCGACGGAACAGTTCTACCATGTGATCACGACCGCGCACGTGCCGTACCATGTCTGCGGCGCGCAGCAGGACAACAGCACGCTGTGCGTGCCGAGCAACTGGAACCTCGGCGGCGGCTTCGGCCGCGGCGGTCGTGGCGGCGGTGGCGGCGGTCGTGGCGGGCGAGGCGGACCGCCGGCGCCGCGCAGCGACGCGCAGATGGCGGCGGGCGGCATGGCCCAGGCGTACGAAGCCGGCGGAGGCGAACCGGGGTACATCGCGGCCGACCCCAACGACCCCGACATCTACTACTCCGGTGCGAACAACGGCGGCTACGTCAACAAGATCAACCGCCGCACCGGCTACAGCCGTGAGGTGAACCCGTATCCGTGGTTCTATTCCGGCGAACCATCGAGCGAGATTCCCGAGCGCTGGCAGTGGACCTTCCCGATCATCTTCTCCAAGGCCGATCCCCGGCTGCTCTTCACGTCGTCGCAGCGCCTGTGGAAGACGACGGACGGCGGGCGCAGCTGGACCGCGATCAGCGGCGACCTCACACGGCACGACCCGAAGACGATGGGCCACTCCGGCGGCCCGATCACCGGCGACATGAACGGACCCGAGGTGTACGCGGTCATCTTCTCCGTCGGGCCCGGCAAGCACAACACGAACGTCGTCTGGACGGGCTCGGACGACGGCCTCATCCACGTCACGAAGGACGGCGGCAAGACGTGGGCGAACGTCACGCCGAAGGACCTCCCCGAATTCTCGCGCGTGAGCCAGATCGACGCGTCGGCGTTCGACGACGGTACGGCGTATGTCTCGGCGCGCCGTCCCCTCATGGACGACATGACGCCCTACCTCTATCGCACCCACGACTTCGGCAAGACCTGGACGAAGATCGTGAGCGGCATCCGCGCGGACGACTGGATGCACTCCATCCGCGAAGATCCCACCCGCAAGGGCCTGTTGTACGCCGCCGGCCAGCACGGCATGTACATCTCGTACAACGATGGCGATGCGTGGGAGTCGCTCCGGCTCAACATGCCGGACGTGCCCGTGTCCGACATCGTCGTCGAGAAGAACGACCTCGTCATCTCCACGCACGGCCGCGGATTCTACATCCTCGACGACATCAACCCGATCCGCCAGTACACCGCCGAGGTGGCTGCCGCCCCGAACGCGTGGCTGTTCACGCCGTCGGAGGCGATGCGCTCAACGACGGGTGCGAACTTCACCTACTGGCTCAAGAAGCCCGGCCAGCGTGTGACGATCGACGTGCTCGACTCGACGGACAAGGTCGTCCGCAGTTTCGCACCGCCGGAGCCCGGTGCCGGCGGCGGGGGCCGCGGTGGGCGCGGCGCCGGCGGTCGCGGCGGATTCACCGCGCCGACGACCAACACGGTCGGGCTCAATCACTACACGTGGGATCTGCGATATGAATCCGCGGTCTCGTTCCCCGGCATGATCCTCTGGGGGGCGAGCGTGGCCGGCCCGCTCGCGCCGCCGGGTACGTACAAGGTGCGCCTCACGGCCGACGGCACCACGCAGACCCGCACGTTCAAGGTCGTCCGCAACCCGATCTTCACCGACGTCAGCGACGCCGACCTGCGCGCACAGTTCAAGCTCGCGATGCAGATCCGTGACAAGGTCAACGAGGCCAACCAGGCCATCATCGACGCGCGTCGCGTAAAGACCGATGCCGCGGACCGCATGAAGCAGAAGTCCGATGCGCAGCTCAAGGCTGCCGGTGACCGCCTGACGGCCAACGTCAGTGACGTCGAGGACGATATCTACCAGGTGAGGAACGAGAGCGGCCAGGATCCGCTCAACTTCCCCATCCGGATCAACAACCGCCTCGCCAACCTGATGTCCATGGTGGAGCACGGCGACGGTGCGCCGCTGGCCAACTGGCCGTCGCTCTTCGCCGAGTACACGAAGATCCTCAAGACGCAGACCGATCGGATGGACAAGGTGTACGCCACCGACCTCACGGCGTTCAACAACGAGCTCAAGCGACTCGGCCTGCCGACCATCGCACCGCCATGCCCGGCGGGCCAGAGCTGCAACGTGGTGCCGTAGCGGGCGGGCGGGGGGCGCGCGGGGCGCGGACGGAGAGGGTGACCACACGGACCATGCGGAGATCACCGCTCGCCATCGCCCTGTGCGCCGCGCTGCTCACGCCGCTCCCCACGCCGGGTGGGGCGGCGCTGGCGCAAAGCCCGGTCGCGTTTCCACGGGATGTATATGCCGCGCGGCGGGAACGACTCGCCGCGCAGGTGCCCGGCGCGGCCATCATCGTGCCGGGCCGCTATCTCGTCGGCGTGCACGAGCTGCCGAAGCAGGACCCGAACTTCTGGTACCTCACCGGCGTCGAGTCGCCGTACGCGATGCTCGTCATCGCGCCGGACGCGCGTCGCGGCGCCCGCGCCGGGCCGGTGGGCCCCGCGCGCGTCCTACCCCCCCAGTGCCAGTTTGGCGGGGGGCCCGATACCAAACC
>CAZKYG010000223.1:0-27046 GCA_964556915.1 uncultured Gemmatimonas sp. | reverse complement strand
CCCCCAGGCGGCCGCGATGGCCATCGCGAGCAGGAGCGGCATGACGAGGAACGTCGTGCTCAGGATCTCGGTGGTCGTTTCGTTCACGCGATGCAGCGAGATGCCGGCAACGATGCGGCGGACGCCGCCGCCGAGCGGCGGGTCGTAGAGGTTGGCCACGAGGACGACATCGTCGTAGTTGAGCGAGACGGTGCGCGGCTGCCCGGCCTGGTCAATCGAGTACGCGGTGCGCGTCAGCGTCTCGAGGTCCTGCTTCCAGCGGGCACGGAGGTCGGGGATGAGCGCGGCGTTGTCCGACTGCTGGCGGAGGTGCCGCACTTCGCGCGACCAGTAGAGCACCTGGTTCGAATCGCCGACGATGATGTATCCCGGCAGGCGATCGAGCAGCGACGTGACGCTCGGGGTGAACGGCGTGGTCGGCGCCGTCGTCGTGTCGACGGCGATGCCACGGAAGCTCTGGCGCTCGATGATGCTGCCGGCGAGCGAAGCGGTGTTGGTGACTTCCTCGCCCAGCTGCGCGAGCCCCGCGGCCCGGCGCTGCGCGACGATGATGGTGACGAACACCGCCAGCGTGGCTAACGTCGCCGCGCCGTACGCGACGGTGATACGCGAGCGGACCGAGGCCACGCCGCGCCTACCCGCGGATCACGTAGCCCACGCCGCGCACAGTGGTGATGAGCTTCTTGCGACCGGTGCCGTCGACTTTCTTGCGCAGGTGGTTGATCACCACGTCGACGATGTTGGTGCCCGAATCGAAATGGTAGCCCCAGGCGTACTCGGTGATGAGCGTGCGGCTCATGACCTTGCCGGCGTGTCGCATGAGGTACTCGAGGACGAGGAATTCCTTTGGCGTGAGGTCGATCGGGCGCCCCGCGCGGCGCACTTCGTGCGAGTCGATGTCGAGCTCCAGGTCGGCAACCTTGAGCACCGGAGACGCGATCGCGCGCGGCCGCCGCGAGAGCGCCTCCACGCGCGCCAGCAGCTCCTCGAACGCGAACGGCTTGGTCACGTAGTCGTCGGCCCCGGCGCGCAGTGTGTCCACCTTGGCGTCGATGGCGTCCTGCGCCGTGAGCACGAGGACGGGCCGCTCGAACCCCTTGGCGCGCAGGCTGCGCAGCACGTCGATGCCGGCACGCCCCGGCAGGCGCAGGTCGAGCACCACGAGGTCGTACGGCTGCGACGCCGCGAGCCGCTCGCCCTCCATGCCGTCGGTCACGAGGTCCACCGTGTACCGCTGCTCCTCGAGGCCGCGCTTCACGAACCCGCCGACGGTCGGATCGTCCTCGATGACGAGAACCTTCATGGCCGGGCGCGCCGCCCGGGCGCCGCGGGGTCGCGCTGCAACTCGCGCAGCACCGTGCGGCCGGTCGCCGGGCCAGGCGCCGGACCGAGGAGGGCGACGGCCACCGGCGCCCGATGGTGGGTACCCGGCCCGGCGTCGAGCACCGGGAGCCGCAGGGGTCGCATGGGCGTCACGCCTCCACGCTCGGCAGGATGATCCGGAACGTGCTGCCCTGGCCCAGCACGCTGTCGACCTCCATGCGGCCGCCGTGGTCCTGCACGATGCCGTAGCAGATGGAGAGGCCCAGGCCGGTGCCCTTGCCGGCCTCCTTGGTTGTATAGAACGGCTCGAAGATCTTGTTCAGCTCCGAGCGCGCGATGCCCTGCCCCTGGTCCGCGACCTCGGCCACCACGCCCTCGGCCGGTGTGCGGCCGCGGCGCGTCCGGATCGTGATCGTCCCGCGGCGCTCACCCATGGCGTCCATCGCGTTCAGGAGCAGCGCCATGAAGACCTGCACGAGCTGCTCCCCGCTCGCCTTGGGCACGCGCGGCAGGTCGGCATCGAGCTCGCGCGCCACGGTCAGCCGCTTGAAGCGCACGTGGTGCTTGAGGAGCAGCAGGGTGCGGTCCACAACCTCATTGAGGTTCACGCGCTCGCGCAGCGGTTGCTTGGGCCGGCTGAAGTCGAGCAAGCCGTCCACGATCTGCTTGCAGCGCGCAACCTCGTTGTCGATGATATTCAGGTACTCGTGCACGTCGGGCGAGATCGTCGCGCCCGCCTTCTCGGCGTCCTGCACCTTGAACGTGAGGCTCTCGGCGATCGCCGCGATGGTCGCGAGCGGGTTGTTGATCTCGTGCATGACGCCCGCGGCGAGCTGGCCGATGGCCGCCAGCTTTTCGGCGTGCGCGAACCGCGTCTGCGCCTCCTTCCAGTCGGTGACGTCCTCACCGATGGTGATGACGTGCGTCACGCCAGAGTCACCCAGCCGCATCGGGATCTTCGAGATGCGGTAGGTCCGCAGCTCGCCGGTGGCGAGCGACTCCATCTGGTATTCCTGGATCCGGCCCGTGGCGAACACGTCGTCGAACTCGCGCCGCAGCATCTCGGCGGGTTGCCGGTGGAGGATCTCGAAGATCGTCTTGCCGAGTGCTTCCTCGCGCGAGACACCCTGCATGCCCGTCTCGCGCTTGCGGTTCCAGGCCTGAATGCGATACTCGCGGTCGATGACGTACAGGCCGACCGGCAGCGAGTCGATGATCTTGTCGGTAAACCGGCGCTCGCGGTCGATTTCCGCCGTGCGCACCTCGACTTCGACTTCGAGGCGCCGGCTTTTCTCGGCATGCGCGAGTTCCGGCGTCAGCAGGTTGGCGACGGCGGCAACCAGCAGCCGCTCCTCGGACTCGAGCGGGCGCGGCACGCGCACGAACAGCGCGCCGGCGCGGCGGTCGCCCGCCGTAAGGCGCGCGAGCACGAATCCGTCGCCCTCCCGCCGGTCCGCGGCAAGCAGGGCGTTCACGCCGTCCACCGAGATCGTCTCCTCGCCCGCCCCCCAGGCGCGCACCATGCTCTTGGCGGACGGCAGCCAGATGGAGGCCTCCGACGCCCCGACCGCGCCCCGCAACGTCTCGAGCGTGGACGCGAGCGATTGCTCGAGCGGCCGGCCGGCGGCCAATTCGGCGATGATGCCGCTCAGCGTCTCGAGCATCGAGGTCTGGGTAGGTCTCACGCCGGGGTCGAGGAAGGGGCGGACAGGTCTGGCGCGGGCCGTGACGGCGCCGCCGCGGCGCGCGTGGCCCGCGCCGGGGTGAAGCTACGAACGGCGGCGGGGAGCGACAAGACGAGGCGCCCGCGCGGCGCGCCTCACCCCATGGCCGCCACGGCCGCCAGGATCTCCACGTTCGCGCGCCGATTGCCGTTCGCCGACTCCACGTGTGTCCAGCGAACCACGCCGGCGCGGTCGATCAGGAACTCGGCGCGGTTGGCATAGACCGTCATTCCCGCGGCGCGGCGGCCCCGGCGCCCGCGGCGTTGTCCGCGGCGCCCGGCGACGCGGCATCCGGCGGCGACGCCCACCGGCGCACGTTCACGGCGATGAGGGCCGCCCCGCCCAGCAGCAGTGCCAGGGGAAGCGCGTAGGCCAGCAGGTTGAAGCCGCGCGCCCGGGGGGCGAGCAGGATCCACTCGCCATAGCGCCCGATGAAGTAGTTGCGGATTTCGTCGTCACTCTTGCCGGCGGCCACCTGCTCCTTCACGATCGCCCGCATCTGCTGCGACAGTTCGGACGGCGAGTCCTGGATCGACAGCCCCTGGCACACGGGGCAACGCAACTGCGACGCGATGGCCGTCGTGCGAGCGTCGATCACGGAGTCCGGCAGCCCCGGCGCCGGCGCCGAGGCGGCCGGTGTCGGCGCCGGAGCCGCAGAAGACGCCGTCGGCGAGGCCTTCTGCGATTGCTCCGCGGCGGCGGAACCAGTGGCCAGCCCGATGACGGCAGACACAAGCAGGGCGGTCACGGCCGGAGACGCCGCACGGCGCACGGGGATCACGGCGCGCCTCCCACCGGGGCGGCGCCCGACGGCGCCCCGGGCGCCGCGAGCAACGAATCGAGCTTCTGCGTGAGCAGCGACGCGGGAATCGGTCCGGTGTGCTTGTACGCCACCTTGCCGGTGGGATCGATGATGAACGTCTCCGGCACCCCGTACAGGCCGTAGTCGATGGCCGCCCGCGCCCCGGGATCGAGGAGGGCGGGATACGCCTCGCCACCGCGTTCGGTCACCCACTGGCGGCCGGCATCGGCCACATCGTTGTACAGCACACCGACGAACTGCACGGGCGACCCCGTGTACCGGCGCGCCACGGCGGACAGCTCGGGGTGCTCGCCGACACACTCGAGGCACCAGGATGCCCAGAAGTTCACCACCACCACCTTGCCGCGCATGGCCGCCAGCGACACCGTGTCGCCGACGGGGCGCGCGAGGGAACCCTCGCCCGGAATGAACACACCGAGGCGGAAATCCGGGGCCTGGTGCCCCGGCAGGGGCGAGATGATCTCGCGCGGGTCGCGCGTCATCCCCCAGGCGAGCAGCATGATCACGGGGACGGACGCGACCACGGCGATGGCGGCACGCTTCCAGTTCATGCATACCTCCGCGCGGGCCATCCCGCGAGGACGGCGCCCAGGCAGATCACGCCGCCGCCGAGCCAGATCCACGGCACGAGCGGCTCATTGATGACCTTGATGGTGGCGGTGGAGCCGTCCTGCGCGAACGCCATGAGGTTGATGTACGTGTCGCCCAGCGGCGTGCTCCGCACGTCGGGGGTGGGGACGGGCTGCTGCGACATGGGATAGATGTTCATCCGCGGCGTGAGCGTCGCATGCACCACGCCGTCGCGCACCAGCTCCACCGTCGCGCCGATCACGTCCCGCTGCGGCTCCTCGCGGCCCCACACGTCCTTGAGCCGCGCGTTCACCCGCCCGAGCGTCAGCGTCTCACCCGGCTTGAGGGTGGCCTCACGCTCGGTGCGGAACGTCGAGCTCGCCGCCACGCCGAGGGCGACGACGAAGATGCCGAGGTGCGCCACGTAACCGCCGTACCGCCGCCGGTTGGCGGCAACGAGGCGCGCAAGCGCGGTCAGCGGCGCCTCTCCGTGCGCGGCCCGACGCGCGCGCACGCCCTCGGCGAACTCGCCGATGTTGAGCGCCGCCGCGAACCCGCCGAACGCGAAGGCGAGCACACCGTACGGGCTCCGGGCGCCGAGCGCGAGCACGACCACGGCGAGCGCGACGCCCGCGACGATCCCGGGGACGGTCTTCTTCCTCAGCGCATCCGCCGAGCCCCGTTTCCACGGGAGGGCCGGCCCGACGCCCATGAGGAACAGCAACGCCACGACGACGGGCAGCGTCATGCGATTGAAGAACGGCTCGCCCACACTGACCTTCACGCCGCGGATCGCCTCAGCCACCAGCGGGAAGAGCGTGCCCACCAGCACCGTGAACATGAACACGGTGAGGAACAGGTTGTTGAACAGGAAGATCGTCTCGCGCGACAGCGGCGTATCGAACCGGCCCTCGGTGCGCAGCTTGTCCGAGTTCCCGGCGACGAGGATGGCCGACCCCACCAGCACACACGCGATGAACGCGAGGAAGTAGTAACCGATCGTTCCCTGCGTGAAGGCGTGCACGGACGAGATGATGCCGCTGCGCGTGAGGAACGTCCCGAGGATCGTGAGCACGAACGTGCCGACGACCAGGTTCATGTTCCACAACTTGAGCATCCCGCGCCGCTCCTGGACCATCACTGAATGGAGGAATGCGGTGGCGGTGAGCCACGGAATGAAGGACGCGTTTTCCACGGGATCCCACGCCCAGTATCCGCCCCACCCCAGCACTTCATACGACCACCACATGCCGGCGATGATGGCGGCGCTGAGGAAGCCCCACGCCAGCAGCGTCCAGCGTCGCGTGAGGCGGATCCAGTCGTCAGAACCTCCCTCCCCGGCGAAGAGCGCCCCGATGCCGAACGAGAACGGCACCGACATCCCCACGTAGCCGAGGTACAGCAGCGGGGGGTGCACGGCCATGAGGATGTGGTTCTGGAGGAGCGGGTTCGGTCCCGGGCCGTCGGGCGGCACGGGGCTCACGAGATGGAACGGGTTGGCGGGGCCGGTGAGCAGGATGTGGAAGAAGAGCGCCACGACGAGCAGCGTGGACGCCGCGTACGGCACGAGGTTCCCCGGGCGGTTGCGGTTCGTGTACACGACGAGCGCGCTGTAGAGCGAGAGCACCCACGCCCAGAAGAGGATCGACCCCTCGAGCGCGCCCCAGAGCGAGATCACGGTGTAGAAGAGGGGCGTCGCGCGGCTGCCGACCTGCGCGACGTACGAGATCGAGAAGTCGTGCGTGACGAGCGCGTAGATCATCGCGAGCGCCGCGACGGTGACGAGGGCGAAGTTGGCGTACACCGCGCCCTGCCCGACGGAGAGCCACTTCCGGTTGCCGCGGGCGAGCATCAGTGGCGCGACCACGCCCCCGAACGCGCTGACGACGAGCGCGAACCAGAGCGAATCGAGGGCAATGAGGCGGGTCACGCGCCGGCGCCCTTCATCAGGGACTTGTACATGTTCTTCGGCTGCTCTCCCGCCTTCGGCGCGCGGTACTCGTTCGAGTGCTTCACCATCAGGCCGGTGCAGTCGAACACGCGGTCGTTGCCGAGCTTGCCCTCCACGACGACGCCGATGTTGTCGCGGAACATCTGCGGCGGCACCCCGGTGGACTTCACGTGGATGAACATGCCCGTCGTGTCCGTGACGTCGAACTGCAGGTCGCGTGTCGCGGCGTCCCACTTCACGGAGCCGGCGCGCACCAGCCCGCCGAGGCGCACCGGCACCCCCATGCCGCCCGGGCCCTTGGCGATCAGTTCATGCGGCTCGAGGAAGTACACGACGTTCTTGTTGAGGCCGCCCCAGATGAGCCATGCGAACGCGGCGATGAGGGCGACCAGCGCGGCGACGGTGAACGGGCTGCGGCGGCGGGGCGGCACGCCGGGGGCCGCGCCGGACGGCGGCGGCGAGTTGGGCGCGGTCACGACGCACCTCCCTGACGCGTGGCGTGGTCGAGGGCGGAGCGGCTGCGGGCCAGCACGCTGCGGAGCCGCAGAAGGTATCCCAGGATGGCCGCCCAGCTCACGGAATAGGCGGCGACGACGAATTTGACTTCTCCGGTCATGACTGCGGCCCTCCAAGGGCGGCGGCGGCGAGCCGATGCTCTGCCACCCGCTCCGTCAACGCCGCCTCGTAGCGGCGCCGCATGAAGTAGATCGCGACCAGCAGCACAGCCGTCAAATTGAGGCGGATGCCGATCACATACGCCGGATCCACCGTCCCCGGCGTGGACTGCACCTGGTGCAACGTGCGCCACCACTTCACCGACATGTACACGATGGGCACGTTGATGGCGCCAAGAATGCCCACCGCCGCGCTCCACACCGCGCGGCGCTCGGCCTCCTCGACGAAGGAGCGCAGCGCGAGGTAGCCGGCAAAGATCAGGAACAGCACGAGCGTGGACGTCAAGCGCGCGTCCCACGTCCACCACACGCCCCACGTGGGACGCGCCCAGATCATGCCGAGCGCCAGGGTGAGGCCGGTGAACACCGTGCCCACCTCGGCGGCCGACGCCGCCACCAGGTCGTCGGTCTCCCGGCGCCGGTACAGGTACAGGACGCTGTACAGGAAGACCACGAAGAAGCACCCGAATGCGTTGAGCGCCGCCGGGAAGTGGATGTACATGATCTTCTGCAGGTGACCCATGTCGCGGTCGGCCGGCGAAATGGCGATCGAGACGATCTGGCAGACGATCAGGAACGCGAAGACGATCCAGCCGTAGAGTGGCCAACGGCCGGGTTTCGGCGCGGCAGGTATGGGCGCGGCAGGTGCGGTCACGGACTTACCCCTCGATCACGGAGTCGAATGCGAGGAAGGTCGCCGCCAGAAAGATGACATCGAATGCGGCCACGAGGCTCATCCACGCACCGGCTTCCCGCATGAGGTCGCCGGCCAGGAGGGCCTTCGTCGCCTGCATCGCCGCCAGCGACACGGGAACGAGCATCGGGAACAGCAGCAGCGGCAACAACACTTCGCGGGCGCGACTCCGGCTCGCCATTGCGGCGTAGAACGTGCCGAGGGTCACGATCCCGATCGAACCGAGCAGGACGACGAGCAGCAGCGAGCCCCAGGCGTCGGGAATCGGCACCTGGAAGAGGATCAGGCTGGCCGCGATCACGATCGCCAGCAGGAGCGCCACGAAGGCGAAGTTGGCGAGCAGCTTGCCCGCATAGATCGCCCGCCGCGACCCGGGATACAGGAGAAGCGGCTCGAGCGCGCCGCCGTCGATCTCCACCTGGTACGAGCGATTGAAGGCGAGCACGCCGGCAAACAGTGCGGCGAGCCAGAGGGCGCCCGGCGCGGCCGCCCGCACCGCCGACGTTTCCGGCCCGAGCGCGAAACCGAACAGCACGAGGATCGTCACGGCCAGGGCCGCGACGGAGTTGAACCCCGCCTTGGAGCGACGTTCCGTGGTGAGGTCCTTCCACGCGATGGCGCGGGCGCGTGCCCATTCAGTCGAAAAACTCACCGCCCCGCCGCAGCCGGCGTGGCGCTCGCCGTGCCCGGCGACGGCCAGCCGCGCGCCCCGGCGGCGCTCACGAACGCGGCCTCTCCCGCCGCAACGCCGTCGGCGGCCTCGGTGACGCGCCCGTCCCGGAGCGCGAACCAGCGTTCCAGCACGCCGACGGCCGACGCCACGTCATGCACCACGGCCAGCACGGCGCCGCCGCGCATCAGCGTGTCGCGTATCGTGTCGTTCACGAGCGCGATGCCGCCCGCGTCGAGGTTGTTGTACGGCTCGTCGAGCAGGAGCAGGCGTGGCCGTTGCAGCAGCAGCCGTGCGAGCGCGAGGCGGCGCAACATGCCGCTCGAGAACCCGCGGACCCGCTCCCGCGCGACCTCCGCCAGCCCCACCCGTGCGAGGGACGCCATGGCGTCGTCGTGCGGGCGGCCGAGCATGTCGGCGGCGAACATGAGGTTCTCGCCGGCCGTCAGGTCGTCGTACACGCCCGGCACCGGCGAAAAGAACCCGATCGCCTCGCGAACCCGGTCCGGGTGCCGCACCAGGTCGGCGCCGAACACCGCCGCATGGCCAGCGCTGGGCCGGAGCAGCGTGGCAAGCACGCGCAGCAGCGTACTCTTGCCTGAGCCGTTCGCGCCGACCAGCCCCGCGGCCTCGCCGGCGGCAAGCTGCAGCGTAGCGCCACGCAGCACCCACCGCGAACCGAAGCGGCGCGCCAACCCGTCGGCATCGATCGCGAGCGCGCTGTCCATGGGTGGCGGCCTGCGTGTCATCGAGTGGAGCGGACCGGGATCGAACCGGCGACCCCCTGGTTGCAAACCAGGTGCTCTCCCAGCTGAGCTACCGCCCCGTAGGTGCTTGGAATCTAACGCCTTGGAAGCCGGGGGGCGGGTATCCCGGGTATCGGTTCGCTGGTGGAGATTGGGCGCTCGCATTAGTGATTCAGTATGGCTGACGAGATAACCGGTGGTGTCGGTGCAACCCTTACAATCCCGTGCCAATTCTGCGGCACCTGGAATCGGGTTAATGCCGACCGGATACGCGACCGGCCGAAGTGCGGCGAGTGCGGGAAGCCGATGCTCCTCGACCGGCCGTTCGCCCTCACGGACGAGACGTTCGACCGCGTGATCCAGGGTGCAGGAGTGCCCGTCCTGGTGGACTTCTACGCCGACTGGTGCGGGCCGTGCAAGGTGATGGCGCCGGAAATGGACGCCTTCGCGGCGAAGCACGCGGGGGCCGTGCTGACCGCGAAGCTGGACACGGACCGGAACCAGGGCACGGCCCAGCGATTCGGCATTCGCGGTATCCCGACGCTGATGCGGTTCTCGGACGGCCAGAAGACCGCCGAGCAGTCGGGCGCCGTACGCTTGGCCGACATCGAGCGTTTCGCGGGTCTCGCGTAGGCAGGCTTGCGCGCCGGGAAGCGGGTCCCGGCGGGATCGCCGCGGAGTTCATCGCAGATGCCGCAACGGAACCGGGGGAACCGCGACGACCGTTTCGACGTCGTCGCGGTTCCCCCGGTTTCGCGATCCACGGCTACTCGTGCGCCGGGAGCGGCTCCATGGTCTTCGGATCCACGGGGACCTGCACCTCATCGCGGTACGGCGATGTCAGCAGGAACGTGCGGAACTTCGGGAAGCCATCCATGAACGCCGTGTAGCAGAAGCCCCACACGCCGAGGAAGCCGAGCGTGATGAGGATCTCCCACGCTGCGAACGGGGCGTTGTTCACGCTGCCGTACACCGACGGATAGACCTCGACGTAGCGCTGGATGTAGATGCCGAGCGCGCTGCAGGCCGCGAAGAACAGCATGACCGGTGAAAAGATCTTCGCCTTCACGGACAGCAGCCCGAAGAAGGGCATCACGAACGCGAGCACGACGAGCGCCACGGTCCACGGCGTCCACGCGTGCGTGAAGCGCTGGGTGAAGAAGTGGGTCTCCTCGGGCATGTTGCCGTACCAGATCACGAGGAACTGGGCGAACGTGATGTAGCCCCAGAACGCCGTGAACGCGAAGCAGAGCTTGCCGATGTCGTGAAAGTGCGTCTCGGTGACGAGGTCCTCGGCCCCGAGCCGGTTGCGCCAGAACCGCACCAGGCCGGCAAAGACCATCAGGGCCACCACCCAGCCACCCATGAAGACCTGCCAGCCATACATGGTGCTGAAGAACATCGGGTCGAGCGACATGGACTGGTCCCACGAGAGGACGATCCACCCAAAGCCCCAGATGATCGCCATCCAGACGGCGAGCTTGCCCTGGATCGAATGCGTGGAGTGGAGTTCACGCCGCTCCTCGCCGTAGCCGGCGCGCATGCGCGCCCGGAGGCCCGCGGCCCACCCGGCGCCCGCTTCGGGCGAGATCCCGACGTCGAGCCGCAGCGACGTCCACACGTACCAGAGCTGCAGCACGGTGATCGCGGTGAAGGCGAGGATGGACCTGGCGGCGAAGAACTTGTGGCCGAGGTACACCTGCTTTTCGTGCGGCAGGGAGCCAAGGGCGCCCCACCACGGGTAGACGTGCCCCTTGCCCACCACGATCAGCAGCACGAGGCCGATCCACGCGAACGGCAGGAACGACACCATCCCTTCGAGGAAGCGGATGACGCCGCGCGACCAGCGCGCGGTGGCGATTCGTTGCGCGGCGACGAACATGACGCCCGCCGACGACACGAGCGTGAAGAAGAGCCAGTTGTACTGGAACGCGTGCCACGCGCGGTCGTTGCCGATGGCCGCCCCGTAGGCGAACGTGGCGAGGCCGATCACGGCGAGAACGAGCGACACCTGGCGGATGCGACCGCCGAGCGGGATGGCGCCGGCGGCGATGACGCGGTCACGCGCCGGAGCGGACGGACCGTGGTCGCTCATGGCTTGCCCTCCGGCTTCTGCTCAACGCCCGTCATGGTGGCGTGCGCGGGGTGCGCGTAGGCCGACGGGACCGTGGGACCGATGCGGGTGGCGCCGGGGAGCTTGTCGCCGGTCTCGCCGGGCAGCCCGACGGGCCCGGTGGGCACGGGAGCGCCGAGCTTGCCCTGCAGGCCGCGGACGTAGTTCACGACGTCCCAGCGATCGGCGTCCTCGATGCGGTTGTACGGCGGCATGGTGGCACGGCCGTTCCGGATCATGCCGAAGATGTAGCCATCGGCGCGCTGCTTGGTGACGTCGAGCAACAGGCTCGGCGCGAACGAGTACATGGGGTTGACCTGCCGGAGCGTGCCGTTGCCGTCACCCAGATCGCCATGGCAAACGGCGCAGTTGATCGTGAAATACTTGCGCCCGTTGGCGAGCGAGCGCGCGTCGGGAGCGACCGGATTCTTGATCACGCTGAACGAGTCGATCGTCGCCGGCAGGTTGGCGTAGCTGATCATGAACCCCGGCGCCACGGCGCCGGTCGTGGGAACGGACCCCACGGGATTGCCGCGGAAGCCGCGGTTGGCCGCGGAGTCCGTGCTGAAGTGCTGCCACGGCCCGACCGACGGCTGCTGCTTGAAGTCGGTGAACCAGTCACAGCCCGACAGGAGAAGGCCGGCGGCGGCAGGCACCAGGACAGCCAGGCGACGCGCCGTGGACGACGGTGTGCCTCCCGTCACGCGCCTGCGCCGAGGGTTATTGCTCACCGCGCACCTCCTCCGCGCCTGCCTGGCGCAGGATCGTCTCCGCATCCTTCAGTCGCTCCGGCGCGCATTCCACCCACACGCCGTAATGCGACGCCGAGAAGCGAGGATCGTACCCGATGGTCATGGTGAGGCGCGGGACGCGCGCATGAATGAAGAGGCCGGCCACGGTTGACAGGCCGCCGACCAGCACCATCAGTTCGAACGCGAACACGGTATACGGGATCCAGGTGGAGATCGCCTTGCCGCCGACCACGAGCGGCCAGTAGTTGGAGCCCCAGATGGAGACCCAGTACCCGAACGTCGCGCCGGAGAGGGCGCCAATCAGCGTGTAGCGGCGCACGGGACTCTTCGGCGGCTGGAGTGCGTGCTCGAACTCGTGTCGCGGGGTCGGCGTGAACACCGTGATCGCGCCGATGTTCTGCTTGCGCAGCGTCGCGATCGCATCGCAGGCGGCGTCGATGTCGAGAAAGGCGCCAAGCATGCCCTGTGCCATGTCAGTGCCCTCCGCCGTGCACGGGCGCGCGCTTCAGCCGTGGCGGGACGATCTCCTTCACCTCGGCGATGGCGATCACGGGCAACTGCTTGATGAAGAGCAGGAACCACATGAAGAACCAGCCGAACGACCCGATGAGGATGCTGAGGTCCACGAACGTCGGGCGGTAGCCGCCCCACTGCCACGGCTCGAACTCGTGCGAGAGGCCGGGCACGATGATGACGAACCGCTCGTACCACATGCCGAGGTTGATGAACAGCGAGAGGATCCAGAGCCAGCTCGGGTTGCGCCGCAGCTTCTGCGAGAAGAGCGACAGCGGCAGGATCACGTTGCACGTGAGCATGATCCATGCGGCGTACCACCACTGCCCGAACACGCGGTTCCAGAAGTACTCCTGCTCCGCGTGCACGCCACCGTACCAGGCGATGAAGAACTCGACGAGGTAGGCGCAGCCGACGACCATCGACGTGAAGAGCGTGAGCTTGGCCCCCGCGTCCATCACGTTGAGCGTGACGTAGTGCTCGAGCTTGAAGAACTTCCGGATCGGGATGATGATCGTGTAGACCATCCCCATGCCGGAGAAGATGGCGCCGGCCACGAAGTACGGCGCGAAGATCGTCGTGTGCCAGCCCGGCACGAGCGCCATCGAGAAGTCGAAGGACACGACCGAGTGCACCGACAGCACGAGCGGCGTCGAGAACGCCGCCAGGAAGAGGTAGGCCCGGGCAAAGTGGCGCCACTCGTTCTCGCTGTTGCGCCACCCGAACGAGAGCATGCCCAGGAGCTGCTTCTTGATCGGGTTCTTCTCCGCGTCGCGCAGCGTGGCGAAGTCCGGCAGGAGGCCGATGAAGAGGAACGTCACCGAAATCGTGAGGTAGGTCGAGATCGCGAAGACGTCCCACACGAGCGGCGACTTGAAGTTCGGCCAGAGCAGCCGCCAGTTCGGGTACGGGATCAGCCAGAAGAACTTCCACGGGCGGCCGATGTGGATGATCGGGAAGAGCCCGGCCGTCATGACGGCGAAGACGGTCATCGCCTCGGCGCACCGGTAGATCGTGGTGCGGAACCCGGCGCGGAACAGGTCGAGAATCGCTGAGATCAGCGTGCCGGCGTGACCGATGCCGATCCAGAAGACGAACGTGATGATGTAAACGCCCCACATCACGGGCGGCGCGTAGCCCGCCACGCCAAGCCCCTCGTGGATCTGGTAGAGCCATGCCGAGGCGCCGATGCCAAGGCACGTGAGGGCGACCAGCAGCAGCGTGAACCACGCCTTGGTGGGGCGCAGCGTGCCCATGATCTCGCGATCGACCTGGGCATAGTCCTTCACGGCCGGCAGCTGCAGGCCCGCCTTGGCGATGTTCGGGCGCTTCGGTTCGTCGGCGCCGCCCATGGGACCCGGCTGTGCAAGCGTGGCCATCAGTGCGCCTCCGCCGGATGGTTGACCTTCCTCAAGTAGACCACCGCGGTGTAGGTGTTGAGTTGCTCGAAGACATGGTACGTGCGCTTGCCCTCGACCATGCGGGCCACCGCCCACGCCTCGTCGGCCGCGTCCCCGAAGGTGATCGCGCGCGACGGGCAGGCCTGGGCGCACGCCGTCGTGAACTCGTCCGGGTTCAGCTCGCGGTTCTCGAGCCGCGCGCGGTTCTCGGCCTCACGGATGCGCTGCACGCAGAAGGAGCACTTCTCCATGACGCCCTTGCCGCGGACGGTGACGTCCGGGTTGAGCTGCCAGTTGAGCGGCTCGGGGAACGCGTACTGCGCGCGGTTGGGCTCACCGAAGCCGAACCAATTGAAGTAGCGCACCTTGTAGGGGCAGCCGTTGGAGCAGTAGCGCGTGCCGACGCACCGGTTGTACACCTGGACGTTGAGGCCGTCGGGCGAGTGGTATGTCGCGTACACGGGGCACACCGACTCGCACGGCGCGTTACCGCAGTGCTGGCACATCATCGGGATGACGCGCGTGTCGAAATCGGGGTTGAACTCCACATCCTTCGGCTCGCGATCGATCTCGAAATACCGCTCGAGGCGGATCCACGCCATTTCGCGGCCGCGGGTGATATTCGCGCCGAACCCGGTGCGATCAGGCCAGAGCTGCGGTCCCTGCCACGGGGCGCCGACGGTCGGAATGTTGTTCTCTGCGTAGCACGCGGTCACACACGCCGAGCAGCCGGTGCATCGCGCCAGGTCCACCACCATCGCCCAGCGCCGCTTCGCGACGCCGCTCCAGTGGTTGGGATCGTACTGCCCCTTCTGCGACGACTTGGGATCGCCGAGGTCGCCCTGCGCGTCGTTGGCTACCGGGGCACGCAGGCCGGGGAGGAAGGCGGTGCTCGCCTGCCCCGGGAAGTACTCGGTTTCCTCGCCGGTCTCGCCGGCGCGGTACTGTTCGAGCGTGACGGCCTGCGCGATGCCGCGGTCGTGCTGGCGCGCCGAACCCTCGGTGGTGACGATGCGTGACGTGCCGTCCGCCTTGGCAAGCGACGCACGGACGCCCGTGAGTGCGGCCTGGCCGGACTTCGGGTCCTCCGTCACGCCGAGCAGGGACATTGCGTTCGCGCCGCATCCGGCCGCGTAGCGGCCATAGGCTGTGTGGCCACGCCCGGTGGCCACGGCCACCGTGTCGGGGCGGATGCCGATGTACAGATAGACGGGCGCCGTGATCGACCCGGCCGATGTGGTGACGGTGGCGTGGTCGCCCTGCTCGATGGACAGCTTGCGCGCCGTCTCCGGGTGAAGCTCGATCACCGTCTGCCAGGCGATCTTCGTGACCGGGTCCGGGAGTTCCTGGAGCCACGGCTTGTTCGCGCCGCGGCCGTCGCCGATGACCGGCGAGTGGTACACATGCAGGTAGTAGTCCCCCTGCCCCGCCGTGGCGGCGGCCTTGGCCGCAACCATTTTCGGCGCCGGCGCTGCGACAGCCGAGCCGCGGGTCATCGCGGTGGGCAGCGCGGCGGTCAGCGCGCTGGCGCCGCCGACGCGGTTCATGATGTACGCGCGATAGTCGCCCGGGAGGCGGCCGGCCATCTGCGGGTCCTGCTTCGCGACGGCGATCATGACGTCGGCGGTGGCACGGGTGCTGAACACCGGATCCATGGCGGGCTGCTGCAGCGACAGCGTGCCCTTCATCGTCTCGGCGTCGCCCCAGCTTTCGAGCGGGTGATTGTCCGGCAGGACGAGGTCGCAGAGCGACGACGTCTCGTCGGGATAACTGGAGAACGAGACCTTGAACGGCACCTTGGCGAACGCATCGGCGAACTTCACGCCCGCCGGGGCCGTGAACGCCGGGTTGGCGCCGCGCACGAACGCGATGGGCACGCCGCCCGCGGCCATGCGTTCGGCGGCGTCGCGGAGCGCGGCGTGCGACGCCACGCCATCGAACGCCTGCGAGGCTTCACCCGGCTTGATGGTCTGCCCGACGTTGCCGAGTGCCTTGTTGAGGTCGTTGACGGTGCTCGCGAGGGCCGTGGCGTTCGGGCCGTGCCCGCCCGCCAGGAGCAGGCTGGGCTTGGCCGCCTTCAGCTCGGCGACGAGCGACTCGACCGACTCGGCGCTCACGCCCGCCTGATCGGCGGCGGCCTTGATCGTGCCGCTCCCCTTGCCGGTGACGGCCGCCGCGATGGCGTCGGCCAGCTGCTGCACCGTGCCCGGGCGCGCGGGGATCCAGGTGTCGGCATTGAGGCCGGTCAGCGAGCGGCGCGGACCGATGTACACGACGCGCGGTGCGCCGTCGATCTTCGCGCGTGCATCCGCGAACGCGAGCTGCTGCGGCACCGACAGCCCCCAGCCATCGAGGAAGTCGGCCGCGAACGAGACGATGAGCTTTGCGGCGCCAAAGTCGTACCCCGGCCATGCCACGCCGAACGCCTGCTTGTTGGCCGCGAGCGTGGACAGTGGTGCCTCGGCGTCATACGCGATGTGGCCGGGCATGCCGTAGCCCGCGAGCCACTGGTCGAGGAAGGCCGGGAACGAGCCCTGCTCGTGCTGATTGATGAAGACCGCGTTCTTCGCCGCGCCACTCTTCTTCGCGTCGGCGAGCTTCGCCGCGAGCGTCGAGATGGCGTCGTCCCAGGTGGTGGCGACGAGCCCGTTCCCCTGGCGCTTCATCGGCGTCTGGTAACGATCGGGGTTGTAGAGTCCCTGCAACGCCGACTGCCCGCGGCCGCAGAGCGCGCCCTTGTTGACGGGATGGTCCGGGTTCCCGTCGATCTTGATCGCGCGACCGTCGCGCGTCTCGACAATGATGCCGCACCCGACGGCGCACTCGCGGCAGGTGGAAGCGTAGTAGATCGAGACGCCGGGGACGGTATCGTCCGGCGACGTGACGTACGGGATGAGCTTCTCGACCTGGTCGCTGTAGCAGCCGACGGCGGTGGCGGCGGCGCCACCGACGCCGAGCACCTTGAGAAACTCGCGACGGCGCACCGGCTCGGCGGCCAGCGGCGTCACGGGGGCCGCCACCGATGTGGCGTCCGCCGCGTCCGTCATCTGCCTTCGGTCGTCTGTCGTCTGCATTAGTAGTGACAGTTGGAGCAGTCGTACGTCGCGCGCTTGCGCGGCGCGGCGATGGCCGCCGAATCCGGCACGTAGCCGGCTGCGCGCAGGCCCTCGGCCGGTGAATAGCCCTGCACGTGGCAGCTCACGCACCATCCCATGTTGAGCGATGCGTACTGGAACACCTGCGGCATGTTGTTGATCTGGCCGTGGCAACTCTGGCAGGTGACGCCGGCGTTCACGTGCCGCATGTGCGGGAAGTGGACGTACTCGGGCACTTTATGGATGCGCACCCAGGGAATCGGCTCGTTCTTCGCGCCGTAATCGAGGAGCTTCTTGAGCTCCGGCCGCTGCGCCGCGAGCGAGGCCATGCCCGGGCCGGCGTGGCACCCCAGGCACGTGCCGACGGCGGGCAGTCCGGGATCGGGCGACTTGAACGCGGAGAAGTGGCAGTACACGCAGTTGAGCTTCAGCGTGTTCACGTGCACCGGGTGCGGGAACTTGATCGGCTGTTCCGGGGACCGGCCGACGCCGCCACCGAGGTAGTTGGTGTAGCCCGAGGCGCCCGAGTAGGCGAACGGTCCGCGCGGCGCCTTGCCGGTCGCTTCGCGGTTGGCCTTCTGCGTGGCGGTCTCCTGCGCGGGCGCGGGAGCGGCGCCCTGCGGGGCGCGGGCTGAGGCGGTGATGATGGAGGCCGCGAGCGTCAACGCCGCAGCGGCCGGTACGACGACCCAACGAGACGGTCGCATCATCACGCGTGACCGGATGGTGAGGGGATTCGGTTCACCGTGGGATCATGTGAAAATGTTCACAAGGCATTGCGGGGGGAAAAATGTCCAATGGTTGCCGCTGCACGCAAGAGAGCGGCGCGATCACGATTCCTCCGGCACCGCGTCGCCGCGGGCGCGGCGCTCCACGCGCTCGATCGTGCGCAGGACCTCGAAGCACATGGCGCGGAGCATCTTGAGTTCGCGTGCATCCGGGAGCGCGCGAGCGGCGAGGGAGCGCACGGACCGCATCACCTGCTCCTCGTTGCGCGTCTTGAAGAAATCGAGCGCCGCCAGCGCCCGCGCCGCATCGGCGTGGAAGCGCTCCCATTCGTCGTGGGCGGCCGGCGGGGCCTCCTTCTTCGGCGGGGCCACCTCGCGCGTGGCATCGCCCGCGGCGAGGTGCAGCTCGTACAGGCCGACGAGCGCGGCCTGGGCCAGGTTGAGCGAGGAGTGGTCGGTGGTCGGGATCATCACGAGGAGTTGCGCGCGGTCGAGCGACTCGCCGGAAAGCCCGTGATCTTCCTGGCCGAACACGATCGCAACGGGCCCGTCGACGGTGGCCGCAAGCAGCCGCGGGGCCATTTCGCGCGGCGTCGCGACGGGCCACTTCACGGCCCGCCGCTTGCCGGCGAAGGCGGCAACCATGACGCAGTCGGCGACGGCGGCCTCGAGCGTATCGAAGTGGCGGATCTTCGCGACGACATCGCGCGTCCCGTGCGCAACGCCCTCGATGCGCCACGGATCGTACGGGCACGGCTGCACGAGGCGCAGCTGACTCACGCCCATGTTCTTCATCGCCCGGACCGTCGCCCCGATGTTGATCGGGTCCTGCGGACGGTGGAGGACGACGACGACGTGATCGAGGAGGGAGGGCAAACGGTGAGGGGTGAGGGGTGAGGGGCGCGTGAGGGGTGAGGGGTGAGGGGTGGGCGCGGCGGGGGGGGGGCGCGACGAGCTACTCCGGCAACGCCTGCCCGCGCGTTTCCACCGCAAACGGAATGATCGCCAGCCCCGCCACGAAAGCCGCCGCGGTCCACGCCACCGGCGTGCCCAGCGTGCCCATGCGCAGCACCGCCGAGCCGATGACGAAGTTGACGCCCGCGCCAACGAAGCGGCCGAACGAAGTCGCAAATGCGAAGGCGGTGGCGCGCACACGCGTGTCGTACAGCTCCGGCAGCCAGAGGCTGAACGCCGTGAAGTTGCCGCCGAAGAACCCGAGCACGAACAGGACGCCAACGAACCCGGCCAGCGCGCCCTCGCGGTAGAAGGCCCAGCCGAACGCGGCGGGGATCGTCACGGCCATGCCCGCGAAGTAGATCGCGAGCGCCGGTTTCCGTCCGGCGCGCTCGGCGATCCACGGCAGGACGATGCACCCGGCGATCGTGCCCACCGACAGTACGCCCGTGGCGACGGACACCATCCGGGCCGACGCGGCCGCGTCCATCCCGGCCTTCCTGGCCAGCTGCGCCACGGCGGTCGGCTCGTACACGGCGCCGGCCCACAGGCCGATGATCGCGACGGTGAGGAGCGCGGTCATGACAATCGTGCGGCGGCGATACCGGGCCGCGAAGATCTCGCGCAGCGGATGCGCACGCGTGGCCTCCGCGCGATGCGCCGTCCATCGCGCGGGCTCCCGCACCTTCGCCAGCGTCACGGCCGCGAGCACGACGGGCACCAGGCCACAGAGGAACATCGCGCGCCAGCCGAACCGCGCGCCGACCGTAAAGTTGAGCGCGGCCGCGATGAAGAACCCGAAGTAGTAGCCCGTCTGCAGGTAGCCAGCGCCCATCTTGCGCCGGTCTTCCGGCCACGCCTCGGCCACGTAGGTACCGGCCATGGCCCACTCGCCGCCAACACCGATGCCGGCCAGCAGGCGAAAGGCACCGAGTTGCCACACATTCGTCGCGAACGCCGCGGCGCCCGTGAACACGGCATAGGTAATGATTGTCGCCGCCAGCGCGCGCGTGCGCCCGAACCGGTCGGCCACCGGCCCCCACACGAACGCGCACCCCCAGCCGACGAGGAACAGCGCGAACAGGATCGAACCCGCGTATCCAACGTCCGCGGGCGACGCACCATAGCCCGACTTCGGCAGCAGCTCGGTGAGGGCGGGCGCGAGCACGAGGGCGTAGATGACGGAATCCATGCCGTCGAGCGTCCACCCGGCCCACGCGGCCCAGAAGCCGGCGATCTGTTGGCGATTGAGCGGTGTGGCCATGACGCGCGGAAAGATACATTCGTATCGTGTCGGTCCTGTTGACGATGTTCGAGGCGGCGCGGCGCGCGCGCGGCGACGCCCCCGCCATCACCTGGTCGGAGCCCGGCGGCGCGCGGCCCACCCTCACGCTGCACGAGGTGCATGAGCGGGCGGCCTCCATGGAGCGCGCGCTTGTGGCCCGCGGCGTGCGCCCGGGGGACCGCGTGGTGGCGCACCTCGCGAACGGCATCGCGTACATCGACCTGCTGATCGCATGCCTGCGGCGCGGGATCGTCCTGGTGCCGGCGAACGTGCTCTACCGCGGCCGCGAGCTCGAGCACATCGTGGCCGACGCCGACCCCGCGCTCGTGGTGACCACGGCAGAGCACGTGGGGCTGTTCGGCGGCGATGCTCGCGTGTTGACGATCGACGCGCTCACCGCGCCAACGACCGCGCCAACCACCGTGCCTCGCGGCGCGGCGCCGCCAGTCCGCGACGACGCGCCAGCGCTCATCATCTACACGTCGGGCACCACGGGCCGGGCGAAGGGCGCCGTGCTCTCGCACGCCAACGTCGCGGCAAACGTGCGACACCTGCTGGCGGCGTGGCGGATCACGGCGGCCGATCGCTACCTCGCCGTGCTGCCGCTCTTCCACGTGCACGGCCTGTGCAACGGCGCCTGTTGCTGGCTGGCGACGGGCTGCCTGATGCGCCTCGAGGAGCGGTTCGACCACACGTCGGCGCCGGGGTGGTTCGCCGAATTCCGGCCCACGCTCTTCTACGGGGTGCCGACCGTGTATACGCGCATGCTCGAGTGGCCGCCCGAGGTGGAGATCGGGCGCAGCGTGCGGCTGTTCGTCTCGGGGTCGGCACCGCTGCCGGCGCATGTGCACGCGGCGTTCCGGGCGCGGTTCGGGCAGACGATCCTCGAGCGGTACGGTATGAGCGAGACGCTGATGAACACCGGCAATCCGTACGACGGCGAGCGGCGCGCCGGCAGTGTGGGCCAGCCGCTCGGCGACGTGCGGGTGCGCATCATGGCCGCCGACGGTACGCCGGCGCCGGACGGCACGGTGGGCGAGGTCGAGGTGCGCGGGCCGAACGTGTTCGCCGGCTATTGGCGCAACGAGGACGCCACGGCGCGCGCGTTTCGCGACGGCTGGTTCCGCACGGGCGACCTCGGCGAGCGATCGGCGGACGGCTACCTCACGTTGCGCGGCCGCTCGGGCGACCTGATCATCTCCGGCGGATTCAACATCTATCCCCGCGAGATCGAGGACGTGCTGCTCGAGCTGCCCGGCGTGCGTGAGGCCGTGGTGGTGGGCGCGCCCGACCCGCGTCGCGGGGAGGTGCCATTGGCCTACGTTGTCGCGGACGCCGGCGTGACCGACGATGCCATGCGCGCGGCGTGCGCGTCGGCCATCGCGTCGTTCAAGATGCCGCGGGCGTTCGTGCGGGTGGACGCCCTGCCCCGCACCGCGCTCGGCAAGGTGCAGAAGCACCTGCTGCCGCCGTGGGGCGGCGCGGCAGCGGCCGATTAGCTTTCGCGCGACCTGACCATGGGACTGCGCGACCTGCTCGGCCTGCTCCGCGACCCGACCGCCCTCATCACGGCGGTCGGCACGGCGGGGATCACGACGATCATTTTCGTCGAGACCGGGCTGCTCTTCCCGTTCCTGCCGGGCGATTCCCTCCTGGTGACCGCGGGGCTGCTCGCGTCGAAGACCGACGGCCCGATCCAGCTCAACGTCTTCGCACTCGGCGCCCTCGGCACGATCGCGTCCATCGCGGGCAACCAGGTGTCGTTCCTGATCGGCCGCCGCGCGGGAAACGCGCTGTATGCCCGGCCGGACTCGCGGTTCTGGAAACGCGCGCACCTCGAGCAGGCCCGTGCATTCTATGACAGGCACGGGGGCGCGACGATCGTGATCGCGCGCTTCATGCCGATCATCCGCACGTTCGCGCCGGTGGTGGCCGGCGCCGCCGACATGAAGCCCGCCGTCTTCCTGTTCTACAACGTGATCGGCGGGACGGCGTGGGTCTGGTCGATGCTCCTGATCGGCTACCTGCTCGCGGTGCTCGTGCCGATCGTCGGCGAGCACATCGAAGGGCTGATCGTGGCGATCGTCGCACTCTCGCTCGCACCGGCCGGCATCGCATGGCTCCGGACGCGCCGCCGGGCTTGATTAGCTTTCGGCATCAATCATTCCGTCAGGAGCAACCATGGCACACGTCCTCCCTCCCCTGCCCTATGATCCCGCCGCGCTCGAGCCGCACATCGACGCGCAGACGATGCAGATCCATCACGGCAAGCACCACCAGGCGTACGTCACCAACCTGAATGCCGCGATCGAGAAGGCGCCGGAACTCGCGAACTGGTCGCTGGACGACCTGTGCCGGAACATCGCGAAGGTCCCGGAGGCGGTGCGTACCGCCGTGCGCAACAACGGCGGGGGCCACTGGAACCACTCGATGTTCTGGCAGCAGATGAAGAAAGGGGGCGGCGGCGAGCCGACCGGCAAGCTCGCCGATGCCATGAAGGCGTCGTTCGGCGACTTCAAGTCGTTCCAGGAGAAGTTCGCCGCGGCCGGCATGGGACGCTTCGGCTCGGGATGGGCGTGGCTGGTGGCATCCGGCGGGAAGCTGGCGATCGAGAGCACGCCGAACCAGGACAACCCGCTCATGGAGGGCAGGTCCGCCGTCCTTGGCGTCGACGTCTGGGAGCACGCCTACTACCTCAAGTACCAGAATCGCCGCGCCGACTACCTCGCCGCGTGGTGGAACGTGGTGAACTGGGACGACGTGGCGGCGCGCTTCGCCGCGGCCACGTAGTCAAATCGGACCGGGCCACCCCGCTCCGGGCCTCTCCGCAACGGCCGCCGGCTCCACGCCCGCGGCCGTCGTCATTCGCGGCGCGTACCGCCCGGGTCGTCGTCGCGGATGCTGCCGCGCGCGATCGGGCGCGTTGCGCGGTGCGCGGGCTCGCGCACGCCCGACACGAGGTCGGCGAGGCCGTCGCCGCGATCAGGGCCGCGCGGCGCGCGCGCCTTCACGCGCGTCAGCGCGCCCAGCCACGGGGGCGTGATGAGCGTCGTGGCGACCACCATGATCATGATGGCGCCGAACTCCCCCGCGGCGATCGCGCCCGACGCGAGCCCCACCTGCGCGAAGATGAGGCCAACCTCACCGCGCGGGATCATCGCGACGCCGATGAGGAGCCGGTTGCCGTCGAAGCCCCGGAGCGCGTATCCGGTGACGACCTTGCCGGCGACACCGACGACCGTCAGGATGGCCCCCACCTGCAGCGCGCGCGCGTCGGCGAGCGCATGGAGGTCCACGGACGCGCCGACCACGGCGAAGAAGATGGGCACGAGGAAATAGCCGAGCTGCGTGACGCTGCGCTCGATCTCGGTGCGCTGCGGCGTGTCGTGGAGCACGAGGCCCGCCGCGAGCGCGCCGACGATCATCGCCGAGCCGCTAACCTCGGCGACGGTGGCCAGCACGAGCGCAAAGGCAAGGGCGACGAGCCCGAGGGCGCCGGTCGTCCGGAGGCGTTCGACGACGCGGAAGATGGGCGGCACGGCGAACGACCCGACGGCCAGCGCCACGGCCACAAAGCCCACGGCGAGCCCACCGGTGCGCAGCACGCTCATGACGCCGACGGACTCGCCGGCGACGAGGCCGGACACGACACCCAGGATGACGAGCCCGAGCAGGTCGTCGAGGACGGCGGCGCCGAGGACGATCTGGCCTTCCGGCGTTTCGAGGCGGTCGATGTCGCGCAACACGCGCGCCGAGATGCCGATTGACGTCGCCGTGAGCGCCGCGCCGGCGACGAGCGCCTCGATCTGGCTGAACCTCATCGCCTTGGCACCGGCGTAGCCGCCCACGAACGGGACGACGACCCCGACGACCGCAACGGTCGTCGCCTGCCCGCCGACGCGGCGCAGGGACCGGATGTCGGTGTGCAGGCCGATCTCGAACAGCAGCACGAGCACGCCGAGCGTGGACAGCGCCCCGAGCACGGGGTCGTGCGCATCGATGAGGCCCAGGGCGCTCGGCCCCAGGAGCACGCCGGCGACGAGTTCGCCGAGCACGGCGGGCTGGCCCAGGCGTTGCGAGACTTCGGCAAGCGCTTTGGTCCCGATGATCAGCGCCGCGAGCGACAGCAGCAGCGGAGCGAAGTCGTGCACGGGATGGTCGGCCGGGCGGCTGTCAGCGCGCCGCGTCGCCCTCGAGGTACGTGTAGCCCTCGAGGCCCGCCACGTATTCGGCGATGAACATGTTCGCCTCATCACGCGTGAGGGTCTGGCAGGCCTGCACCTTGCGGCGGAACGTCGTCAGCAGGTCCGATGCGCGGAACTGCACATAGTTGAGCACCTCGGTGACGGTGTCACCGTGGACGAGGTCGGTCACCTCGTGGCCGGTCTCCGAGAGCCGCACGTGCACGGCGTTGGTGTCGCCGAACAGGTTGTGGAGGTCGCCGAGGATCTCCTGGTAGGCGCCCGTCAGGAACACGCCCAGCAGGTACGGTTCGCCGTCGTCGTTGAACCGGTGCAGCGCGAGGCTGGGCTGGCCGTCCTTGCCGCCGATGAACCGGTCGATCTTGCCGTCGGAGTCGCAGCTGACGTCCTGGATCGTGCCGCGCCGCGTCGGTTCCTCGTCGAGGCGGTGGATGGGCATGATCGGAAAGAGCTGGTCGATGGCCCATGCGTCGGGGAGCGACTGGAAGAGCGAGAAGTTCGCGAAGTACCGGTCCACCAGCGCCGCGTCGAGGTCGGCGGCGATGTCCTCGAACGCCTTCCGGTGCCGCGCGGCGACCTTGGCGATCTGGTTGACCGTGCAGAGGTAGAGCCGCTCCGCCTCGGCGCGCCCGCGGAGCGAGAGGACGCCCGAGT
Source organism: uncultured Gemmatimonas sp. (assembly GCA_964556915.1). Lineage (GTDB taxonomy): Bacteria > Gemmatimonadota > Gemmatimonadetes > Gemmatimonadales > Gemmatimonadaceae > Fen-1231. Next base: position 2,175 of record CAZKYG010000223.1, on the reverse strand, counting down.
TGAACAGGGTCTGCGCGCGTTCCTTGTCGAACGTCGCGTCGTGGTAGATCTCGCGCATGCGGCGCATCGAGATCGTCTTCTTGGAGACGGCCTTGAAGTCGTCGGCCATCTCGACCAGGAGCGGGTGCGCGTCGTCCGTGAGCTGCGGCACCTGCGGGTCGGCGGCCGACTCGACGTCGATGACGCTGAGGAGGAGCAGCGCGTGGTGCGCGGTGAGGGCGCGCCCCGACTCGCTGATGATGTTCGGTGTCGGCACCTCGTGGTCGCGGCACATCTCGGCCAGCGTGTAGACGATGTCGTTCGCGTACTCCTGCAGCGAGTAGTTGACGCTCGCCTGCGCCGTGGACTGCGAGCCGTCGTAGTCCACCCCCAGCCCGCCGCCGACGTCCACGTGCGTGATGTCGAGTCCCATCGCGCGCAGCTCGACGTAGTAGCGGGCCAGCTCCTGCAGCCCGCGCTTGATGAAGCGGATGTCCGTGATCTGCGAGCCGAGGTGACAGTGGATGAGCTTGACGATGTCGAGCCGCCCCGCCGCCAGCAGCCGGTCAATCACCTGCATGAGCTGCGACGGTCCGAGGCCGAACTTCGACTTCTCGCCGCCGGACTGCGCCCAGCGCCCGCTGCCCTCGGTGCTGAGCTTGATGCGCACACCGATCGTCGGCTGCACGCCGATCTGTTCGGCGACCTGGAGCAGCACGTCGAGTTCGCTCGCCTGCTCGATGACGATGAACACCTTGTGGCCGAGGCGCTGGGCCATGAGGGCGAGGCGCATGAACTCCTCGTCCTTGTACCCGTTGCACACGATCAGGTGGTCGGTCGTCTCGCGCAGCGCCATGACCGCCTGCAGCTCGGGCTTGGAGCCGCACTCGAGCCCGACGCCCGTCTTCTGCCCGAACTGGACGATCTCCTCGACGACGTGGCGCTGTTGGTTGACCTTGATCGGGTAGACCGTGGTGTAGGTCCCGCCGTACTGGAACTCCTCGATCGCCGCGCGGAACTTCTCGTCCAGCAGCTCGATGCGGCTGCGGAGGATGTCGGAAAAGCGGAGCAGCACGGGGAGGGCGACCCCCTGCGCCTCGAGGTCGCGGGCGAGCTCGTAGAGGTCGAGCGTGCGGTCGGGGCGCTGCTTGTCGGGCCGGACGATGATGTGACCGACGTCGTTCACGTCGAAGTAGCCATCGCCCCAGCCGTCGATCCCGTAGAGCGCCTTGGTCGCCGCGATGCTCCAGGCGTCGCTGCGCGCTGCGGGGGGCGCGGCCGGCGGCGCGTCACCCTGTGGCGGGGCGACCGACGCCGCCGCGCGCGGTGCGCCGGTTTCCGCGGCCGAATCCGTGGGGAGCGAGGTGGTCATGCGCGTGCACTAATAGTAGGGGCCCCGAACGTGCGACGGAACCGGCGGCCCGCGAGGCGTTAGCTTTCCCGTTCGCGCGGCCGCGCCGACCACACGCCCGGCCCGTCGTTCTCCACCCTCACGCCACGCCATGAAGCGTCTCCTCTTCTACTTCATCAGGGGACTGTTGATCACGGTCCCCGTGGTCGTGACGGCGTGGCTCGTCTGGCAGATCTTCATCTCGCTGGACCGGATGCTCGGCATCGCGATTCCCGGTGTGGGATTCATCCTGACGCTCGTCCTGATCACCGTGGTGGGGTTCCTCGGATCGAACCTCGTGACGCGCGGCGTGGTGGCGGGCATCGAGGACATGATCGAGCGCCTGCCGCTCGTGCGGCTCGTGTACAACGCCACGAAGGACCTGATCGGCGCGTTCGTCGGCGAGAAGAAGCGCTTCGACAAGCCCGTGCTCGTGCAGCTGTCCGCCGACGGCGCGGTGCGCGGCATGGGGTTCATCACGCAGGAGGCCCTGGAGGCCCTGGGTACGCGCGACACGGTCGTCGTGTACTTCCCCCAGTCGTATGCGTTCGCCGGATGGACGTTCGTGGTGCCGGCGAGCCGCGTGCAGCGCGTCGACGTGTCGAGCTCGGATTTCATGGCATTCGTGGTGTCGGGCGGGGTGACGGACTTTCCGCAACTCCGGTGATGGCGTGGCCGGACGGTACCAACGGCTTCGGAGGACGGACATGCGACGTATTTCGTGGCTCGTGACCGGCGCGGCAACCGTTGCTGGCCTGGCGATGGGCCCCGGCGCGGCGGCCGCGCAGCGCGGGGCGGGTCGTGGT
>CAZKYG010000222.1:0-4914 GCA_964556915.1 uncultured Gemmatimonas sp. | reverse complement strand
CCCCTTCAGCAGGGGGTAGGTGGAGACCTCGTACAGGTACTGGTCGAGGATGTCGCGTTCGGGCTCGCTCGGCGCGATGCCGGCGGGCGCGGCGCGCCGACGACGGCGGGCCTTTGGTTCGGAGATGACGGACACGGGTGGCTGTGGGACCTTGGCCGGCGGCGGCGCTGGCGCGACCTTCGGCGCGACTTTGGGAGGAGTCGCGGCGCGAACGGGGCGCGCGGGCGCCGCCTTGGCGGGTGCGGCTTTCGGACGCGACGAGGCCTTCGCCGTGGTCGGCTTGGCCCGGGACGCGACCTTTCGCGTGGTGTTGGAGGACTTCGAGGCGACCGCGGATTTCCGACGTTTTGCACGTGCTGACTTCATCGGAGCGGCGCCTCCCGGGGCAAATGCGGGCGAGCGGCGTGAGGCGGGACGGTCCCGGAATCACGCGCGCATCGACTGGGTCTTTCGCTCACACGGTCGGCGAGCAAAAGGAGTCAAAAAATAGCGCACGGAAGAGCTTTTGCCAACAGTAGATGCTTGACCCTCTTAACACCCGCGAATAGCTTTTTTGATTCCCCGGTTCGCGGTTTGGTTGTTTGTCGGTTGTGGGTGATCGCGCGCTGGGGCGATGGTGCCGGACGGGGGGGCGTAGCTCAGTTGGGAGAGCGCTTGAATGGCATTCAAGAGGTCAGGGGTTCGATTCCCCTCGCCTCCACTCGTTCAGATGGCAGATGGCAGGCACGCGGGAATAGCTCAGTTGGTAGAGCACAACCTTGCCAAGGTTGGGGTCGCGGGTTCGAGTCCCGTTTCCCGCTCTGTACGCAGGCCGAGTGATGGGGGTTGAGGTTGGGGGCGACGGCACGCCCCTCGGCCCCAACCGGTTACGGGCGGTTAGCTCAGTTGGTTAGAGCGCCACGTTGACATCGTGGAGGTCACAAGTTCGAGTCTTGTACCGCCCATTTCCGCGGCACGCGGGGTAGATACTTCAGGAACCCCGGGCGTCGCGACCAGCTTCCGTTTCGCCATGTTGTCGGCCGAACCGGTCGCGTCCCCCTCGTAACACCTTCACCAAGGCGAGCTTCCATGATTCGCGTTCCGCAGTTCCTGGCCCTGACCGGGGCCCTTCTCACCGCGGTTCCAGCCGTCGCGCAGGAAGCGGCCGCCAAGCCGCCGGCCTGCGACGTCGACCAGATGTCGCCGGGCTCGCTCGCGCTCGCGGCCATCGCCCGCAACAAGGTCATCCAGGCCAAGACGCCCGACGACGCCACCAAGGCGATCCGCGACGCGATGAAGAACGTGTTCGACAAGCAGAGCAACCAGAACGCGCTGGGCCGCGATTTCGTGGAAGCGCAGTTCATGCTCCTGGCGATCGAGTACGGCGGCGAGGTGCAGACACGCGGCGCGCTCAACATGCCGGGCGACAAGAACGCCAAGGTCGATCTCGTCGTGACCGCCGATTCGCTGCTCGATCTCGTTGAGGCGGCGAAGCCCCTCTGCAAGGAAGACACCGAGCAGTGGCGCCAGTACAAGCCGTTCGCCAATCGCATCAAGATGGCCTACGATGCGCTGGCCGCGAACCAGCCCGACTCCGCCAAGGCGTCGGCCGAGCGCGCGCTGATCCTGTCGGACGCGGCCCCGCAGCCGTACGACGTGCTGTGGCGCCTCGCGCAGATGAAGGGCGACGACGCCACGCAGGTGAAGTACCTGAAGATCACGGTGGACAAGCTCGCCGCCGACACCTCCAACGCGCGAACCCGGGCGAACCTGCTCTTCAACCTCGGGCGCATCCAGCAGGACCTGGCGGACAAGGCCACCGACGCCGCGCAGAAGGCCGAACTGTACAAGGCCGCCACCGACGCGTACGTCGAGGTGATCCAGAAGTACCCGGCCGGCGAGGAAGCGCCGTACGCCGTGAATGGCGCCGCCGTGGCATGGGCGATGTCGAAGGACAGCACGCTCGGCATGCGCGCGATCGACGCCGCCAAGCCGCAGATCGCGAAGATGAGCGACCAGGCCCTCTCGCAGGCCGCGATTCTTTCGACGCAGATGAGCCGTCCCAAGGACGCCGCGGAGTTCTTCAAGGCGGCGGCCACGGCCAACCCGTACTGGCGCGACTACCTCTACAACTATGCCGCCACGCTGTTCGACCTGAAGCAGTCGGATGAGATGCTCAAGGTCGTGGGCAAGCTGCTCGAGCTCGACCCGACGAACCCGGACAACGTCCTGCTCTACGCCTACGCGTATCGCGGCCTGGCCGACAGCGCCAAGGACGCCGCGGCCAAGAAGACGTACACCGACTCGGCGGTTGCCTACATCGCCAGGTCCGACGGCATGAAGACGAAGGTCACCTTCGGGTCGTTCGACCGCGGCAAGTCGCGCACCGCGCTCTCCGGTGAAATCGAGAACCGCGACAAGGCACCGCGCTCCTACACGGTGGACCTGCAGTTCCTCGACCTGACCGGCGCCGTGGTGGACACCAAGACCGTGAACGTCGGCCCCGTCGCGCCGAATGCCACGGGACAGTTCAAGGTGGAACTGCCACGCGGAGGCATTGCCGGCGTGAAATACGCGCCGATCCCGTAGTCGGATCCGAAGGATGGGCTGGGATCAGGCAGATCGATCTACCTGATCCCAACCCGATCCTCCTGATCCGATCCCGGATCATTGACCGCCCTCCGGGGCGGTTTTATTTTTCGAGGCTCGCCGTCAGTTTTTCGCTTTCGGCGTTTGCGCCTGTAGCTCAATTGGATAGAGCATCTGACTACGGATCAGAAGGTTCGGGGTTCGAGTCCCTGCAGGCGCGTAGGCCTCCTCGTGTCGTGAGGAGTGAGGGGGTTCGACCGCAGGGTTTCGCACACAGACGGACGGGGCGTAGCTTAGCCCGGTAGAGCGCCTGCTTCGGGAGCAGGAGGTCGCTGGTTCAAATCCAGTCGCCCCGACTGGGATGATCAAAGAGGCACCCGTCAGGGTGCTTTTTTGTTGCCGTAACCCACTTGACGGACAAAGAATGACCGGTTAGTTATTTATTTCCAGAACGGCAAAGTCGTTCCAAATAAATCGCTTAGCAATTGACTGGACGTTCAGTCATTCACATGGTCAGCCAAACAGACACGCAGGACCCCAAGTGGCGGCGGCTCCCGGAAGAACGGCCGGGACAGATCCTGGTGGCTGCGATCGAAGAGTTCGCCGAGCACGGCATCGCCGCCGCGAAGCTCGAGGACATCGCGGCTCGCGCCGGCGTCTCCAAAGGCACGATCTACCTCTACTTCCCCAGCAAGGAAGACCTCTTCCGCGCCGTGGTGCGCGAGATCGTCGTGCCGCGCATGGTGGAGGCCGACAAGGCCGTTCGTTCCGGCACGCCCACCGAGCAGCTCGAAGAGTACATGCGCTTCCACTGGCAGCACTTCGTGGGCGACACGAGCCACGCGGGCTGGGTACGCCTGGTGCTGACCGAGTTGCACAAGCATCCCGACCTCGCGGCCTTCTACTTCAACGAAGTCACCGCGGCCAACCGCACGCTCTGCGACATCCTCTCGCGAGGCATGGAGCGTGGTGAGTTCCGGCGCATGACGCCGCAGGCCGGCGTCGCGATGATCAAGTCGATCGCGATCATGCACGCCCTCTGGGCCGCCATGCCGACCCCACCGGGCGCCGTGCCGCCGCGCCGCGCCACGATCGACGAAATGGTGGACTTCGTCCTGCACGCTCTTCGACCCGATTCCCCGGCAACTCCGGCAACTCCGGCGGCACCGGCCACCACGACATCACGCTCATGACACTGCACCGCGTTCGACTGGCCGCCACCGCGGCCCTCCTCGTCTCCGCGCCAGCCGGGGCACAGAGCGGCGCACCGAGCGGCACGCAACCGGTGGTCCTCACGCTGGGCGGCGCCGCACGCTGGGCCGCTGAAAAGAACGCCGGCCCGGCCGCGGCGCGCGAGCGCGTCGCCCAGGCCGATGCGCGCGTGCGCCAGCAGCGGGCGTCGTTCATGCCGACGCTCACCGCGTCGGCGCTCGACCACGAGAACAACCTCAACTCGGCCACGTTCCCGTTTTCGTTCAACGACCCGACGACCGGCGTCGCGCTGTTCGACCCGAACGGCGAGGTACTCGGCCCGGTGAAGAACTGGGATATGCGCGGGAACCTGCGCCAGGACGTCGTGGACCTCAGCGCGTTCGCGAAGCTGCGCGCGGCGCACGCGGGCGTCACGGCGAGCGAGGCACAGGCCGCGGCCGCGGCGCAGCAGGCGGCGGGAGCCGCGGCCGTAGCGTACGTGCGCGCGGTGCGCGCCGACGCGCAGATCACGGCGCGGCTCGCCGACTCGACGCTCGCAGCGGAGCTCCTCGGCATCGCTCGCGACCAGCTCGCGGCCGGTGTGGGCGTGGTGCTCGACGTCACGCGCGCCCAGGCGCAGCTCTCGCTCACGCACAGCCAGCTGATCGCGGCCCGCGCCGAGCGCGACCGCGCGCGCATCGACCTCACGCGCACGCTGAACCTCCCGGTCGGCACGGCGATCGTGCTGGCCGACTCGCTCGGCGCGCTGCCGTCGGAGACGGGGGCGCCGGCCGAGGACGCCGCGGTGGCCCAGGCCGAGCGCTCCCGCGCCGACCTCCGCGCCGCGGCCGAACAGGCGGCTGCTGCCGAACGCCAGCTCGACGCCGTGCGCGCCGAGCGCTACCCGGCCCTCTCGCTCTTCGCCGACCAGGGCGTGAACGGCAAGAACGTGGACCACCTGCTCAACACGTACAACTGGGGAATCGCGCTGTCGGTGCCGGTGTTCGACGGCTTCCGGCGCGAGGGCCGGATTGACGAGCAGCGCGCCGCCCTGCGCGAACTCGACGTGCGCCGGCGCGACCTGTCGGAACAGGCCGCCGCCGACGTGCACGCCGCACTCCTGGACGTGCGCGCGGCGGCTGACCTGCTCGCGGC
>CAZKYG010000221.1:0-20957 GCA_964556915.1 uncultured Gemmatimonas sp. | reverse complement strand
CGGCGCAGGCGAGGAGTTCCTCGCCGGTGGCGCCGTCGCGCGGGAACTCCGCGACGCCCCAGCTGACATCCACGCGCGGCGGTACGCTCCCCGCGCGCAGGCTGTGGCGCACCCGGCTCGCCACGGCGGCCGCGGCATCGCCGTCGGTGTGCGGAAGGAGCACGCAGAACTCGTCGCCGCCCATGCGGGCCGCGACGTCGATCGTGCGGCAGTTCACCTGCAGCGCGCGGGCCACCCGCAGGATCGCCCGGTTGCCCGCCAGGTGGCCCTGCGTGTCGTTGATCGCCTTCAGCCCGTCGAGGTCCACGAACAGCACCGCGAACGTGTCGCCACGCCGTGCCGCGCGCGACACCTCGGCGTCGAGCACCTCGGCGAACGCGCGATAGTTGGCAAGGCCGGTGAGCGCATCGGTGCGGGCCAGCGTCATGAGCTGCCGTTCCGCGGCGCGCCGTTCACGCGTGACCGTCGCAAGCGCGAACGTGGTGACCGCGCACACGCCGAGGAATGCGTCCGCCGCCGCCAGGGACCCGAGCGGCGAGCCCGTGACGAACGGACCGAGTCCGGCACGCGTTGCCGCCGACACGACAATGGCGAGGCCCGCCACGGCCAGCGCCGCGACGCGCGGCCCGAACCGGTACGCCGCCCAGAGCAGGGTCGGTACGCAGAGCACCACGACCGGATACCGCGCGAGGTCGCGCCCCCACGGCCCGAACAGCGCCGCCCACGTGAGCCACGTCGCCGCCGCCAGCGCGCCGCCTTCGGCCAGCGTCCGCTGGGGGTCGGCCGCGCGGGGCGGCTGCCACCAGAGGACCACGGCGGGCGCGATCACGAGCGTGCTCACCGCGTCATTCAGCCACCAGGAGAGGGCCGCGGCGGCCGCCGGCAACTGCGGCGCGCGTCCGATGAGGATGAGTGCGGGGTACCCGACGAGTGGTCCCACCGCCGCAGCCAGCACTCCGGTGACGATCACGAATCGCGCAAAGGCGCGCGTGCGGCCTAGCGACGCGATGCCGCCCGTCCAGCGATTGACGAGCCACGCGCCCGCGCACGCCTGCGCCGTTGCCGCGATCGCCGCGACGAGCGCGACAATCGCCGGCTCCCCGGCCACACGCGCGCCAACGAAGATTCCCGCCACGCCGGGCAGCCACGCGTCATAGCCCGCCACCAGCAGCAGCGTGAGCAGTACGCCGGCCGGTGGCCAGGCGATGCCCGGCATCCGCCCCGGACCCGCCATCGCCGCGAGTGCGCACGTCACCAGCACGAAACCGGCCGCCGCGCCGCGGCGCCACGTCAGGTCGGGGAAACGATCGTACCGTCGCATGGGCCCAAGGTGGGACCGGCCCGCGAACGCAACAATCAGCCGTCGTCCCAAGCCCGCGTCGGTCGTCGTCCTATGTGACGCGGATCACGCGCGGCAGTGCCGCCCGTCCGCGCCAGGGCCCGGGCGGCGCTATGCCTGGTCCATGCGAAGCAGGCCCATGCGCGCCACGTACTGCACGATGTCGGCATTCGAGGCGAACTGCATCTTCCGCAGCAGGCGCGAGCGGAACGTGCTCACCGTCTTCACGCTGAGGCGGAGTGCCGCCGCGGCCTGCTTGACCGTGTTGCCGGCGCCGAGCAGGAGGAGCACCTCCATCTCGCGGTCGGAGAGGCGTTCGTGCGGCGCTGCCACGAAGTTGCCGTCGAGCTGGCTCGCGAGCCGCTCGGCGAGCGACGCGCTCACGAAGCGCCCGCCGCGCGAGATCCGCGTCACCGCCTCGAGCAGTTCGTCCGGCGTGCGCGCCTTGGTGAGGTATCCCGACGCGCCGGCCCGCAGCGCGCGCGCGGCGAACTGGTCCTCCGGGTGCATCGTGAGCACGAGCACGCGCAGGTCCGGCGCGCACGCGCGCACGCGCTGCAGCACGTCGAGGAACGGCGGGCCCGGCATGGATACGTCGAGCAGCATCAGGTCCGCCGGCACCGTGCCCGCCATCGCGATCGCCGCGTCGCCGTCGGCGGCCTCGCCCACCACGGTGACCGATCCGCGCTGGCCCAGCAGCTCGCGCAGCCCGGCGCGCATCACGGCGTGGTCGTCGGCGATGATGATCCGGATCATGATGTCGTCCTCCCGGTGAGGCGGCGCGGAATCCGCAGCATCACGCACGTGCCGCCCGTGTCCATGCGCGCGATGTCCACACGACCACCGCACGCGGCTGCGCGCTCGCGCATGCCCAGCAGCCCCATGGACCGCGGCTTGCGCAGCTGCTCCTCCGCGATGCCGATGCCGTCGTCCGCCACCTGGAGGACGAAATCGGCGTCGAGCGCGAGCAGCGTGACCGAGACGCGCGTGGCCTGCGCGTGTCGCAGGACGTTCGTGAGCGCCTCCTGCACGGTGCGGTACAGGACGGTCGAGTGGTCGGGATCGATGGCCAGCGGCTCCGGCGGCAGGCTCAGCGACACCTCGAGCCGCGACTGCTCGCGGAATTGCTGCACCTCGTGCTCCAGCGCGGCGAGCGGGCCCAGGTTGTCGAGCACGCCCGGGCGCAGCCGCAGCACGATGCGCTGCACCGACTCGATGGCGCGGTCCAGCGTGTCGGCCGCGCCCTGTGCCCGGCGTTCGGACTCGAGCGAGTTGCGGCGCTTCGCGCGCGCCATCGTCTGCGCGAGCCCGATCTTCACCGCCGTCAGGGCCTGGCCCAGCTCGTCGTGCACTTCGCGCGCGACCCGCCGGCGCTCGTCCTCCTGTGCCGTGAGCAGCAGGCGCGACAGCTGCTCGAGCTGCGCACGACTCTCGGCCACCGTGCGCTGTGCGCGGTCGCGTTCGGTGATGTCGAGCGCGAGCGCCATGCCGATCCGCTGGCCGTCGGGGTCCTCCACCGGCAGCACGCGCACGAGGTAGAGCTTTTCCAGGTATCCGAACTCGAACTCGATCTCGCGGCCGTCGAAGGCCGCGGTGAACGCCTCCGTGAGCCGGTCCGCGTGCGCGGGGTCGAAAATCTCGGACAGGCGGCGGCCCTCCACCTCCTCCTTGACGAATCCCGCGCCCGCGATCGCGGGGCCGTCCACCAGCAGGAGGCGCGTGTCGCGCGCGAACAGCACCACGCAGCCGTCGGGCAGGTTCTGCGCGAGCATCCGGTAGCGCGCCTCGCTCGTCTTGAGCCGCGCCTCCGTGTACGCCGTCTCGGCCCGTGACGCGGCGAACGCCAGGTTCTTCACCGCGAGCAGCGAGAGGAAGAATTGCAGCGCGAACAGATTCTCCGTCGGGGTGAACGACGTGAACGGCCCCACTCCCGACAGCGTGCGCCAGCTCGCGATCAGCGTCACCACCACCGTGGCCGTGGTGGCGGCCCGCGGGCCCAGGCGCCACGCGATCAGGATCGCAAGCGGGTACACCGCGAACACCAGCACGCCCGCGTGCGAGAACAGGTAGTCCGTCGCGATCGCCAGGGCGAGGAACAGCACGCCGCCTTCCGCCCAGCGCAGCCGCATGGCCGGCGGTGGCGGTTCCGGCGTCGTCCAGACGAGCAGGAACGGTGTCACCACCATGACGCCCACGGCGTCGCCCGTCCACCACACCAGCCAGAGCGACCACGCGGACGCGAGCGACGTGCTGCCGCTGAGCACCAGCGCGGCCACGCCGATGGTCGCGGCCACGAGCGTGGCCACGCCCCCCGCCAGGAACGTCAGGGCGAACACGTCTTCCACGCGCGTCAGCGATCGCCGCTGACCGGCCACGCGGCGGATCAGGTGCGCGGCAACGACGGCCTCGAGCATGTCGCCGATCGCGATCATGCCCGCACCGACCGGGGTCACGTCGCTTGAGGCGTTGAGCAGGAACGCGCCGATCGCAATGCCGGGCCAGAACTGCGTCCCGTACCGCAGCAGCACGAACACGGCGAGTCCCGAGGGCGGCCAGAGCGACGACACCACCCGGTGCTCGGTGGCCGCAGCGAGCGACACCTTCGCCGCGGCGAGGTACACCGCCGCCAGGGCTACGTTGCCCCCGATCGTCTGCCACAGTCGGGGGGCGCGCGGCGGCACAGGCACGGGGGCGGCGGGCGGAACGCGGCGGTCCGGCATGGGCGTTCCAAGCATCGGCGCCGTCACGACTTCCGTCCATCAGACGGCGGCCTACGCCCGGGCGCACCGTGTAGTCCATGCCGCATGTCGCTCTTCTACCCCTCGCGCACGGCCCAAGCCGTGACCTGGCTCACACGCGCGCGCCCGCCGGCGGACCCCGGACGTCAGTCCGCAGACACTGTTCTCGGGCCCGCCCACGCACGGAGCTGCGCGAGGCGGTCGCCCGCCAGGCGCGAGAGCGGGCGCGTGGCGCTCACCGCCGACAGCAGGTCGGCCGTCGTGAGCGCGCGGCCTTCCGAGAACGCCGCGTAGAGCCCCGTGTTGATGCTCTCCTCGATCTCGGCCCCGCTGAACCCCTCCGTCGCAGCGGCGAGCTGTGCGAGGTTGAACGTGCTGGCATCCTGCCGCCGCTTCTTCAGGTGAATGCCGAACACACCGGCGCGCGCATCGGCCGCCGGCAGGTCGACGAAGAAGATCTCGTCGAAGCGGCCCTTGCGCACGAACTCCGGCGGGAGCTTCGCCACGTCGTTCGACGTCGCCACCACGAACACATCGGCCGTGCGGTCCTGCAGCCACGAGAGGAAGCTGCCGAAGATCCGGTTCGACACGCCGCCGTCCGCGTCGCCGCTCACGGACGCGAATGCCTTCTCCAGCTCGTCGATCCACAGCACGATGGGTGCCATGCGCTCGGCCGTCTGCATCGCGCGCTTGAAGTTCTTTTCCGAGTCGCCGATGTACTTGTCATACAGGTTGCCCGGGTCGAGGCGGAGCAGGGGCAGTCCCCACTCGCGCGCCACCGCCCTGGCGCACAGGCTCTTGCCGCAGCCCGGCACGCCGAGCAGCAGCACGCCCTTGGGGAACGCCAGGCCGAACTCCTCGGCCCGGCGCGGGTCGGCCACCACCGGACGTCGCTTGCCGAGCCATTGCTTGAGCCCGTTCAGGCCCGCCACCTGGTCGAGTCCCGCGTCGGCCGGCGAGTACTCGAGCAGCCCGTCCTGCTCCACCACCTGCCGCTTGGCCTCGATCACTCGGTGCACGTCGCGCTCGCGCAGCGCACCGTCCTCCACGATGAGCTTCGTGATCACCTTCTCGGCTTCGAGCAACGACAGGCCCACGAGGTTGTTCACGAACCGGATGCGGTCCGTGTTGGTGAGTTCCACCTTCACCGGCATCTTCGCCGAGTACTCGCGGATGAGCCGTTCCAGCAGCCGGCGGTATTCATCGAACGACGGCGGCGGCAGTTCAAGCACCGTGGCGTGCGGGCGCAGCGCGTCCGGGAGGCGCACGTCCTGGCCGACGACGATGATCGCGCCCTTGCGCGCATTGAAATAGTCCACGCCGTCGAGCATCGAGCTGATGACGGCCGGCTCGTCGAAGTGCGCGGCGAGGTCGCGGAACACGAACAGCCCCGCGCCCTGCTCCCGGATGAACGCGAGCGCCTTGGCCGGGTCGGCCGTGTTGTCCACGAGCGGGTCCGTGAAGTGCGACCCGCGCACCGTCCCGCGCGACCGGCTCCACGCGTAGAGGTGCAGGCCGAGTTCGGCGCTGATGCGTTCGATCCCGGCGATGGCGCGGTCGTACTCGCGGGTCTCGAGGATGATCAGCGCGTAGCGCGCGCGGACCAGCAGCGAGAGTTCGTCGAAGGTATCTTTGTCGGCCATGGATTCGGGTTCCCCGGTCGCGCCCGAATGTATCGCCTGAGGGTCATGGCCGCATGAGCGCCGCCCGCGCCGCGCTCCGCGCCCTCGACGACGGCCGGGCGCGGGCCGAGTTCTACGACATGTGGCGGACGATGCATGCCGCCGGGTTCGCGCACCCGAAGGCGTTCGAGACCATGGGCCCGCGGCCCTCGGCGCCGACCGAGCAGGCGCGGGCGTGGCTGCTCGCCGGAACGGCGCGCGGCGACTCGATCACGCGCCTCGTCACGGCCGGCGGCGCCCGGTTCGAGGCGTTCGAACGCTCACTGCTCGCGCTCGGCGACGAGTCCGGCCAGCTGGAGGAGTGCCTGCGGCTGCTGGCCGACTTCTATCGTCGCAAGCACCAGCTCATGCGTTGGGTGAAGAAGAAGATGGCGTACCCGTTCTTCACCGGGTTGTTCGCGTGCGTGATCGCGCCGCTGCAACTGCTGTTCTTCGGGCACGAGCGGCTGTACGTCGCGATCGCCGGGGGCGGCGTGGCGGCGATCATGCTCGGTGCCGGCTCGATCGTCGCGGCGACGTCGGCCCGCTACGGTCGCACGCCCGCGCTGGTGCGCGCGCGCATGGCGCGGGCGCTCGTGACCGCGATCGAAGCGGGGCTCACGCTGCCGCGCGCCGTGCGGCTCGCGGCGGAGGCGTCTGCGAGCCCCGAGGTGACGGCGTTCGTGTCGCGGCTCAGCGAGCGCCAGCTCGCGGACGCGGCCCTCGAACGGACGCTGGCCGGGTGCCCGCACATGGCGCCGGAGTTCGCGGCGGTCGTGGCGACCTCCGAGCGGACGGGCGACTTCGGCGGCCTGAAGCGGCTGGCGGAGCTGTATGAGGACGGGTTTCGGTAGCGTCGGGGCCCGTGCGCCGCGTCGCGCCGGACGAACCGCGGCGGATCCGCGTCTCGCCGACTGATCTGCTACCGCACCTTCCGCTTGCAGACCCAGACGACCGCCTCGAACTCGGCGCCCATGTATGGCTCGAGGTGATTTCGGGCCGAGGCGTCGCGAATGTCGTCCTCCGTGAGCTCGCACCACTTCCAGATCCGGTTGTTGATACGAGCGTTGAAATGCGCCAGCGACTCCGCGTAGTCGTGCGCCATGATGAAATCGCCGGGCTTGAGGAGGTCGGACAGGCTGTTGAACTCGCCCTTCTTGTTCCCCCCGTCGCACAGGACGACAGTGACACCGTCCGCCTGGATGAACGCGGCGACGTCGTCGACGCCATCGGGACGAAGCCGGTCATAGGTGTCGGTGAAGATGTTCTCGATGCGGATGTCCACGCCGGCGGCGCGTACGGCCGCATGCGTGTCCCGGGCGCGTGTGTCGTAGGAGCGGATGTCAGCCGAGGGCAGGAGGCGCTTGAGGGAGAGGATGGTTCCGCCGTCAGCCGTCCCGATCTCGAGGATGCGGACGGGCGCGACGGCGGCGAGAAAGGCCGCGAACACGCCGTGGAAGCCGGCGTGCTGGTGTGCCAGGATCCCCTCGCACATGGTCCAGCCGCGGATCTCGTCGCTCGAGCCGGCCGGGATCGGCGCCATCGGCCTCAGTTCTCGCGCCGCAACCCGGCGTCGTAGTGATGGAACCGATCGTGCGTCACGATCGACGCCAGCAGCACCGCGGGGCGCAGCGCGCCCTTCAGCGTGAGCTGGTACATGTGCGACATCCACGTCTGCTCGTAGGGATGCCGCCACACGGTGTCGAGGAACATCCGGCGGTTCCCGGCGCGGCTCACGATCTGTGGCCAGTTGGAGTAGTACACCTCGCCGTCGGCATAGGCGACGCCGTCCACCGCGCCGATGGTTCCGAAATTCGTGAGCGGTGCCTCGGGGTCCAGGCCGTGCACGGGGAGGTCCGGCTTCTCGGGCCACCGCGACGACCGGAATCCCTGCGGCACGTTGTACCACGCCCACTGCGTCCCGTTGTCGCCGTACAGCTCGGTGAACGACAGCTTGAGGAAGTCGAATCCCTCGCGGCCCATGATCCTGAGCAGCACCTCGCGCAGGTTGGGGATGCTGCGCCGGAAGCCGTTTCGGCACACGCCGGTGTCCGAGGCGGCGTTGAGGAACATGTCGTCCTCGAGAAACACGCAGTAGTCGTACGGCGACGCGTCGAAGTGCTCGGCGACGAACTGGCGACCGCCACAGATGCCGCCGTTCCCCTGGGGGTGCGCGAGCATCGTCGCGCCGAATGGTGCAGCCACCAGCGCGTTCGCGGCGCGCGCGGCGTCGTCGGTGCTGTTGTCGAGCACGTAGAGCGCATCGAACCGGAAACTCCGCGTCCAGCTCTCGAGCAATGCGGCGAGCTGGTCTGGCGCGTTGAACGTCACCACGTAGCCGGCGACCGTCTTGTCCGACACGTCCGGAACCGCCGTGCGCCGCGGCCTCGCCTTCGCAGGCCCCGTCACGGGTGCCGCTCGGGGTGCCGGCGCCAGGGCCGGGGCACGCTTCACGTGCTCGAAGAAGTGGGCCAGCAACCCACCGTGTTCCTCACGCAGGGCGTACCGGGCGTACAGTCCCGGCTCCTCGTGCGCCATGATCGTGAACACGCTTTCTTCGGTGCCCATCCACCCGCCATGGAGCGATGCGCTGAGGAGGCCGTAGTAGTGCTCGTTCACCTCCGAGAGGCAATCACGGTGCCCGCCGAAGAAGCCTCCCCGGCAGACATACGCCGGATCGACGCCGCAATAGGTGCGCATGCCCGCGCGCCCGAACCCGTGGACCTCACCGCCGCCCGTGTACGGGAACGACACGAAGAAGAACGTGCCGAGGAACTGCTCCACCTTGTCGAACACCCGGTCGTGCGTGAAGTAGCCGGGAGACACCGTGTTCGTGATGGCGCCGTCAATCCACGCAAAGTGCTTCGTGCCGAACGGGTTCCAGAGCGACGCGTCGTGGAGCATGAACATCTTCGACATCACCATCGGGTTGTACAGCTCCAGCGTGGCCTGTGGCGATTCGCGCAACCACTCGGCCTGCGCAAGCCACGTGTCGCTCGTGCGGATCTCCTGGACGCGGGCGTGGAAATCGAAATGCGTCCGGAAGTGGCTGGCAGGTCGCACGCGAAAGTCCGTCGGCCGGCCGCCCCGCGCGTCGCGCACGAACGGCCGCAGCGACTCGTCGCCGAAAACGACCATCGGGATGTCGGCCGCCAGGAGCTGCGCGAACCGTTCGGTGTAATGCGAGAACGGCCGCGCGAACCCGTTGCCGGCGTGTGCGCGATCCAGATCCCAGATGCCCGTGACGACGGTCAGGTCGGCCACGGAAGGTTCCCGAATACCGGCCGGCACCAGCCATGCGCCTGGCTGTGCGGCCACACCAGCCACGACGCCGGCCGAATGTCGCTGTCGAACTCGCGCCAGAGCTTGCAATACCCCGCCGGGTCGCGCTTCATGGCGGTGATCTCGGCGGGGTCGGCGTCTCGCCGGTACAGGTCGTTGCCCTCGGCGTCCTTGAGGACCACCAGCCAGTAGTCATAGTCGTCGAGCGGGACGCGGTCGTACCCGATGTCGATGCAATGGCGGAATCGCGGAATGCAGGACGCCACGAACGCGTCGTACGGGATGCCGGTGTTGTCGTCACGCGCGGGCTCGGTGCCGTCGAGCACCGCGCGGGTCACGGCGCGACGTCGGAAACAGATGCCGGCATACCGCTCGTAGTCCGCCACGGTTCGCACCTGGCCAAAGCCGTACTCCCCGTGTTGCACCGCCGCCACGACGTCCGGCTGCGCCGCAAACTCGTCCATCCCGAAGAGCGTCCGGTTCCGGGCGTGCGACACCACGTTCACCGCACCCCAGTCGGTGTGGTCGTCCCAGTGCTTCGTCCGGCCCTTGCGGGTGTACTCGTGCCAGGCGACGAGGCGGTGCGGATGGAAGAGGTCGTAGCCGTGCGTGTAGGCCCTCACCGTGATGCTGATCTCCTCGCCGTGAAAGTACAGCCCCGGATCGTGCCGGACCTCGCGGGCAAACGCACCAAGCGTGAAGGCGAAATGGGCGGAATAGAATCGCGCCGGCATGGGCCTCGTACGAACGTCCCAGGCGGGCATGGTCGCGGGGCGGAAGAAGATCGCGCCTTCCGGGATGAAGCGGTCGAGCACCAGGTGCCACGGCGCCTGCACACGGGCGGCAGGGTCGTTGTCCGGGTCGAACGACGGCAGGTACGCCGTCAGGAGCGGTTTCGCCACGCCGTCGGCACGGAGATCCTCCAGCATGCCGACGCAAAGGTCGTCCCACCCCGCGGCGAACCGGTGGTGCGAGTCGAGCTGCAGCGTGTATGCCTCGCCGGCGTACCGCTGCTGAATGAGGTGCCGTGCCCAGCACGCGCCGCGGCTCTCGCCGTGCGGTATGTCGAGAATGGTGAGCCTGGCCTTGCCGTCGATCCCGGCGAATACCTCGTCGCGGGTTTCGTCGTCGGCGTGTTGCCACGCCACACAGAAGTGCAGGCGCGATGGATCGCTGGCCTGCGCGATGGCGTCCCGCAGCGTCGGCCCGAGCTGCGGGTCCCGGTACGCTGCCATCTGTATGAAAATGTCTCCGTTCATGTGAATATCCACGGCCCCGCAGCGCTCCATGCGGTCCGGCGAACGTCCCGATACGCCCGATCCGTCCGGCAGCGCGCCGAAGTCCTGCGCGCGCGCCGCCTAGGTGTGGCTCGGCGTCACCGACGGCAGGGGGAACATCGTGGGCGTTACCGTGGGCGTCATCGATTGCGTGATCGATGGGGTGACCGATTGCGTCGGCGCCGGAGTCAACGAAGCACTCACCAGCGGATGCGAGCTGCTCACGCTCGCACTCACCACCGGATGCGAGCTGCTCGCGCTCGCCGCCGGGGGAGACGAACTGGGTGCCGGCGACATGGCGCTCGTGATACTCGGTGCCGTGATCTTCTGGACGGCCGGGAACATGCCGGCCATCGCGAGGCCCTTCAGAAGGTCGCGGCGGTTCATGCCCGAACCGATGCCCGCCGTCGCGTCTTCCCCGAGCGGCGCGATCAGGGTGGCGTCTTCGAGCTCCGACAGCGCGCGCCACACCGCCTCCTCCGCCGTAAGCCCGTCGGGCAGCTTTACGGTGCGGCCGACGTGCGCGACGATGTCATCGACCGAGCGCCGGCCGTCGCACTGGCGCCAGACCTCGCTGGCCAGCGCGTTCAGGCAGCACGCCGTGTCGTCGCCCGGGTCGTAGACGAGGGTATCGTTGTCCACAACCTGCTTGACCAGGCGATCGGTGCGGGCGACCGGCTTCATGGAGATGACTCGCGGTGAAAGGAGGACATGGTGTCGGCGTGCTCGAGGATGCGATCCGCAGCAGCCTCGGCTTCCCCGCGCTCGCCCTCGAGCGAAACGACACCGGCCATGGCGCGGGCGATCACCGAGAATGCGAATGCGGGACGTTCGCGAGCTGCCAAGGTACTCGAAAACAGCGTCAGGGCGCCAGCGCCCGAAGACAAAGTACGCGGCGCCCACGTGGCGAGGGGCCGATACCGGATACTTGCGACGAGCCCGGCCCGGACCGGCCCTGACGCCAGCCGCCCGCCGAGGTCAGTCTCGACGTTCTGGTGCAGGCGGCGATGCTCTCCCTGCCGGACCGACAGCGGCCGCGTGTACGGGTACAGGAGCCCGTCGTCGCCGAACACCGCGTACTCGTCGGAGCAATACGTTGCACCGGCGCGAACCAGCGCGGCGACGAGCGTGGTCTTGCCGGTGCCGCTGAGCCCCGGAAGGATGATGGCCGCGTTCCTCCAGGTGACGGCGCCCGCATGCACGAACAGTCGCCCCGGCGACAGTCTGCCGACGGTCAGCCGCACGGCGGACTCGAGGCGCGTGAGGATCCGCTGCAGCCGGAATCCGGAGTCGAGCAGCTGGTGCTCGCGGTACAACTGGTAACTGACGCGACTCCCGGCCCCGACTCCAGTGCACGCGACCGAGAACCACGTGTCCGCGCCCGGCGCGGCCGACTCCTCCCATCCGGTGGGCATGCAGCTCATCGCCCGGTCGATCACGTCACGGTCGTTCGACCGCACGCCGATTTCGACACCGTGGCTGCGGACGACTCGGCGCACGGTCAGGGTCAACAGATCGGGTGGCGCGGGTCTGGCGGTCATGTGATGGATGCAGCTCAGAGCGAGTCGAGTTCGAGCGTGGCCATGGTGAACGCTCCGCTCCGGGGATAGGCGCAGTAACGATCGTAGTAGTCCGACGCGTTCGCCGCCACGCGGGCTAGCAGGTTACGGTCGTCCCGGATGCGCCGATACGTCTCCACGATGTCGCGTGCCAGCTGGCGGGGATCCTTGGGGTAGTCGGCGGGCGGGCCGTCGGGAGTGTCGCCGACCGGCTCGAACGGCACGCCGATGTAGTGCACGCCGGCCGTGAGCGGATGCGCGAGCGTGCTGGCGATCACGGGTCGCAGGACGGGAACGCCGAGGGCGAAGCCCTCGAAGTCGCGGTGGGAAAGGTCGGCGGCGCCCGCGAATGAGAGCGCGACGCCGTGCGTCCGCAGGCCACGCAGGTAGTCGCGGGGCGGCTGGGCGCCTTGCTGTCCATCGCCCCACCACCCGATGTCGAGCCGGTCATCGGGCGTGGCGTACGTGGCCAGGTGGCGCAGCGCCTCGCGAGCCGGACTCAGGAGTCCGCGGAAATACAGGTCGGGCGCGCGCGGCGGCTGCGGTTCGGCGCGCACCTGCGCGACGGTTTCCCAGTGCAGGGGCCGGTAGATCCACGGCTGCAACGACCGGCGCATCATCTCGGCGCCATGCGCATCAGCGTTCCGGGCCGCCGCACGGATTTCCTGCTCCAGGCGGGCGGGATTGTACTGTCCCGTGTGGATCCGGTCGACCCGTGCCGGGTCGAAGTTCCACTTCGTGAACACGTTGATCGGGTGGTCGTGCGTCACCAGCAGGCGCAGCCGCCCGCTCGTCACCGCCTCGAAGGCAACCACATACGGGTGCACCGCGCACCGCCGCCCGCCGATCGTGTACACCTGACTGCGGAGGCGGTGATCGTAGTCCGTCGGCGTCGCGTACTCAACGTCGTATTCGCACTCCACGAAATCGCGGCAGAACGTGCGGGCGAACGTGGCGAACCAGTCGTCCCCCAGGCGCGGCCCGAGATACACGCGGATCCGCTTGAGTGGCCGGGGACCGGGGGGGTGGGCGCGTCTCGCCGCGGCGTGGCGGGCGGCGAGGCTGGTGAAGATCTTGTAGTACGAGTTCGCTTCCGTGGCGAGGCGACCGGTGGGCTCGCCGGGACCATGGAAGTACCAGGTGTCGAACCGCTGCACGGCGAACAGGTCCGGTCGCACGGCATGCAGCGCGCTGAACAGCGGCTCCTCCAGCGTTCGCTGCCGTGCCGCGATCGACGCGCCGAGCAACTGCGCGAACATCGCGTGCACCGTGCGCAGGTCGGCCGCATGGCCGCCAAAGATCCCGCCGACGAGGTGGTCGGTCACGCGCACCGTGTCGACGGGAACACCGAACGTGGCCGCGACAAGCTCCGCCGAAGGGGCGGGCGACGGGGTATGGCCGGCCAGCGCGCAAAAATAGACCTTGCCCGGTGACACAGCGGCGACGAGGGCGGCACCCAGCGCGGGCGTGAAGATGTTCGCGGAATTCCGCGGGTAGTAATGGTCCTCGGACCGATTCACCATGAGCTCGACCCCACCCACCCGCTCGGGGAAGAGTCCGTGGTGCGTCAGCCCGGCGTCGATCCAGAACAGCACGTCATGCCCGAACGGACGGAGTGCAATCGCCCGTTGCAGCCAGTAGGATTTCAGGAAGCACAGCACTTCGTTGCGGTCGTTGATGACCAGGTTCCGCCGGTACGTCTCCTTCCACGCGACGAAGGCGTCGAAGTGCTCGAACTCCTCGAGCTCGAACGGGATTACCCGATAGCGGCGGAAGTGGACCGCGATCTCGTCTTCGACCGACGCCGCCTCGCGCGCGGGGCAGAACACCACGATCGCCACGCCGAGGTTCGCAATGTTGATCAGGGACGGAAGGTAGTGCCGGAGGCCGCGCCCCCGTCCGCCGAGGAGCGAGTCGGGTCCTGAATCATAGAGCGCCGTTACGACGGTAACCGGTGTATCGGGGCGCTCGTCGCGCACGTTCTGGAAGCGCTCCCGGCGCAGGGCGGCCGCGTCCGGCGGGCCGGCCGGGACGGCAGGCGCCGCCCCGGGCGCCCCGGGCCGGTGTCGAAGCGCCTGCGCCACGATTCGCACGGGCCGCAGCGCCCAGTACCCCGCGCGCAATGATGCTGGCAGGCGGACGGCCGCCCAATCGAGGTAGATCGGGCGCAGCGCGGATGCCGCCGCCGCCGCGAGTGACTGCCCGCGTCCCACGCGGTCCACCAGCTGGCGGACCGGGCGCCACAGGTCGAACATGTTGTCCCAGCTGCGTCCGCGCTCGATCGCCGCGGCCGCATACCGGACCGTACGACGGACGGAGGGCGCGGGATCGGCGCCTGCCATCGGCGTCGGCACCCGGCCCCACAGGTCCTCGATGAGTTGTCGCGCGCCGGCCAGTGCGGAGCGCATTCCCAGCGCGTCGAGGCGGCGCGCGACTGCGGCGTACTCCGCGTCCGACATCGCTTCAATGCCTTCCGCCACATCGACCAGCCACCGCAGGCGACTCCACGCGGATCGATTGCCGTGAAGCAGCAGGAGCACCATGGCGTCGGTTGGCGACGCGACCACGGCCTCCCCGCCATCGACGCGCAGCGTGCGCGCATCCGCCATGAGGTCCGCCGTCGACGGTCCCGCGGGGTCTGCGCCCCAGTGAAGGTCGACAACGATATCGCGCGCGGACACGAGCCCCAGCTCATTCGTCGACCGCATGATGTGCGCGAGGCCCACGTTCTCGAGGGCCGACCGCCACTCGCGCCACGGCCGGTATCCGCGCCGCTCCAGCAGCGCCAGCGCGCGCTCCACGTCGCCGCGGTGCACGAGGAAGTCGAGGTCGCCGACGGGCCGGAGCCCGACCTCGCCGTAGATGGACAGGACGGCGTGGAATCCGCGGAGCGTCATGGCCCGGATTCCCTCCTGCGCAAACGCCGCACCGAGCTCGAGCCAGCATGCCCATCGCGCGAGGTCCGCGCGCGCCGACTCAAGCCGGTGGCGGCGGAGGCGCGCGCGAAACGCAGGCGGGATGCCGGCGATTTCCGCCCGGGTCAGGTTCGCATCGATCAGCGCCGCGACGCCGTGATGGGCCGCGAGCGCCAGCACGCGGTCCCAGTCCGGCGAGCCGGCCGCCAGATCACGCGCGCGTGCGAGATCGTCCGCGGTGGCGCGGATGCGCGACAACCGGGCGACGAACCCGGTTTCCGGGCTCCACATGCTCACCGGGCGAGTGCCGCCAGCGGCGTCAGTCCGACCGACCCATGGTCCACGCGATCGGGCGCAGGGCAGGCGAGGAAACGGGAAGGCGACACTTCCGGAAGCTAATTCCTCGTCGTCCGCGCAATCGTCCGGTTCGCCGGATGTCCGGACCCGGTCGCCCCAAACGTTGTCACTTCCGCATCCGCCCGGCGATACCACGGTCGCGCGGGCCCACCTACTATATGAAGGGAGGACACCATGGCCGAGTTCATCTACCTCTATCGCAATTCCACCCAGGCCCGCACCGCCGCGATGGGCACACCCGAGGCGCGCCAGAAGAGCATGGAACGCTGGATGGCCTGGCTCCGCGACCTCGAGAACCGCGGGCACGTGCGGTCCGGCGGACAGCCGCTCGAGTCCAGCGGCAAGATCGTCAAGGGCGGCACCCGCGCCATCGTGGATGGGCCGTTCGCCGAGGCCAAGGACGTGATCGGCGGTTACTCGATCATCATCGCGAAGGACGCCGCCGAGGCGGCCGAGCTCGCCAGGGGCTGCCCAGCGCTCGACGACCCGGACGGCTCGGTCGAAGTGCGGCCCGTGGCCGCGATGTAGCGGCGCACGGGGTCGCGGGAGCGCGGCGCGGGCGATGGAACCGGCGGACCTGCACGACCACCTCTTCCGGCACGAAGCGGGCCGGATGACCGCCGCGCTCACGCGACTCTTCGGGGTGCACAACCTGGCCCTGGCAGAGGACGTCGTGCAGGATGCGTTCGCCCGCGCGCTCGACGTCTGGAAGCTCCAGGGCCCGCCGCCGAATCCCGCGGCGTGGCTCATGACCACGGCGCGCAATCGCGCGCTCGACGTGATCCGCCGCGAGCGCACTGCGCGTACCTTCGCGCCGGAACTCTCTCGGCTGCTCGAGAGCGAGTGGACGGCATCCGCCGTGGTGGACGAGGCGTTCGCGCGCGACGTCGTCCTCGGTGAACAGCTCCGGATGATGTTCTCGTGCTGCCACCCGGCGCTCGCCGAACCGGCGCAGATCGCGCTCATCCTCAACATCCTCTGCGGATTCGGTGCGCACGAGATCGCCGCGGCGTTCCTCGACGGGCGCGCGGCGGTCGAAAAGCGGATCGCCCGCGGCAAGAAGACGCTCGCGCAGTCGGCGAGGCTCTTCGACCTCTCCGACGCGGACGTCGCCACGCGCCTCTCGGCCGTGCACCGCGCCCTGTACCTCCTGTTCAACGAGGGATACCACGGCGCGTCGGCCAGGGACGCGGTGCGCGCCGAGCTGTGCGAAGAGGCCATGCGGCTGGCCGCGCTCCTGCGGGAGCACGCAGTCACGCGAACGCCGGCCACCTGCGCGCTCTCGGCCGTGATGGCGCTCCACGCGGCGCGTCTCGCGGCACGGGTGGACGAGTCCGGCGAGCTCCTGCCGCTCTGGGACCAGGATCGGTCGGCGTGGGACGCGAACCTGATCGCGGAAGGGCGCGCGCTGCTCGATGCGTCCGCCACGGGTGACGACGTGACCACGTACCACCTCGAGGCCGCCATCGCCGCCGTGCACGCGGCCGCGCCGTCGCTCGCCGCGACGGATTGGCACGCGATCGTGGGGCTGTACGACGGGCTGATGCGCGTTGCCCCGTCGGCGGTGGTGGCGCTCAATCGCGCGATCGCCATTGCGCAGCGTGATGGGCCCGACGCCGGCCTGGCGGCGATCGCCGCGATCGACGGCCGCGAGCGGCTCGACGCGTATCCGTTCTATCCCGCCGCGCTCGGTGAGCTCGCACGCCGGCGCGGCGACGTTGCGGCCGCCCGGGCGCACTTCGCCCGTGCGCGTGCGCTGGCCCGGAGCGACGCCGAGCGTCGCTACCTCGACCGCCGCATGCCGGGGAGTGACGGAAGCGGCTGATCGACGCGGCGCGCGGGGCGGCCGGCTCCCTCCTACTCCGGCCGGTCCGCGCCGAGCGCCTTGAGCTGCGCCGCCAGCTGCGACAGCTCGAACCGGAGCTGCAGCACCTCGAGTTCGGCCTGCTTGGTCTCGAGCGCGCCCACCACCCCGACGGCGGCGCCCTCGTTCACGCGCTTGAGCCGCGATTCGGCGAGCGCGAGCTGGCCGCGCATGCGGCGCACGTCCGTCGTCACCTGGAAGCGCTGCAGCCGGCGGCCCAACTCCTCCGGCGTCAGGTGCTGCTCGAGGAACTGGCCACGGAGCGTGAGCTTGTAGGCTCGCAGGTCGAACTCGGCCTGCGCGTCGGCAAGCGCCGCCTCCGCCTCCTCCAGTGCCGCGCGCGGTGACGCCCCGGCATCCACGGCACGCCGCACCTCGGCCACCGCGCCCGAGAGCGATGCCGCGCGCTGCTGCCACGTGTACGCGTCGAGCGTGAGTCGCTCCTTCACGAAGTCGCGATCGCCGATTTTCGGGGCCCACAGGTCATTCCGCGGGTCGGTCGCCGTGCGGCGCGCCTCCTCGATGTCGAGGTCCACGCGCTTGACCGCGGCCTCGCGCTCGCGCAGGTCGGCCTCGGCGGCGAGCAGCGCCGGGCGCGAACCGGCGCCCACGTCGAAGCGCTGTCGCGCGAGGTCGTAGGCCGAGCGGGCGATCTCGAGCTTCACCGCGGCCAGCTGGCGGTCCTGCGTGAGCGTCGCGACAACCGCCGAGCGTTGCCGGGCGTCCTGCACCTGGCCGGCCGCGAACTGCACGCCCACGCCGAGCACGAGCCCGGCGGCAAGCGGCACGGCGACGCGCCACGGGGAACGCCGTGCCGCCGGCGCGAGTGGCGCGAGCGACGCGGGCGGCGCCACCCGCGATTCGCGACGAAACGTGTCGAGCACGTCGCGTTCGAGGCGCGCGCGGAACTCCGCCGCGGGCGTGTGGCGATCCGGGTGTCCGGTCATGAGAGGCCTCCCTCGGTCTTCAGTGTCAGCTCCAGTTCGCGGCGGAGGCGCTCGCGCGCCCGCCGCAGCCGGCCCTCGATCGCGCGCTCGCACACGCCGCGCGCGCCGGCGATCTGCGCCACGCGCTGGCGCTCGAAGTGGAACAGCTCGAGCAGGCGCGCCTCGCGCTCCGGCACGCGCGCGAGCGCCCGCGTGACCAGCGTCGCGATCGCCGCCGACTCCGTCACGTCGCTCGCCTCCACGGCCGCCAGCACCTGGCCGGGCGTGAGGTCGTCGAGCGCGAGCGGCACATGCCGGCGCGCGTGGTTCAGCACCAGGTTGCGCGCGACCGTCGTGAGCCACGCGATGGGCGAAGCCGGCGCGCCGGCCGCGCGCCAGTCGCGCACGGCCCGCAGCCAGGTTTCCTGCGTCACGTCTTCGGCGAGCTGCCGGTCGCCGCCGCAGCGCCGCGACACGTACCCGTAGAGCGGGTCGATCGTGTCGGCGTAGATCTGCCGGAGCGCGGCGTCGGTGAGCGGGGTTCGTCTGCGCATGGCGTGCCGGTGTGTACGACACATGATGGCGCCAAAACCCACGCGCCCGCACGGGCCGGGCAGGCCTCGCGGCCGTCCGGCGGCGTGGGACCTTTACACACCTTGTAGTACAATGTATATAATACCGCGAGGTATCCGACCTTCGTCCCCGGGTGCACGGCAGCCATGGAAATCAGCAAGGACCTGATTGCGGCGTCGTCGACGCCGATCGTGCTGGCGATCCTCGCCGAGCGCGACAGCTACGGCTACGCGATCCTGCAGCGCGTGCGCGAGATCTCGGGCGGGCGCATGGAATGGACCGACGGGATGCTCTACCCGGTGTTGCACCGGCTCGAGCGCCTCGGGCACATCAAGGCGCGGTGGGTGGTCTCGGAGACCGGACGCCAGCGCAAGTACTACCGCGTCACGGCGCAGGGCAGGGCGCAGCTGGCCGAGGAGCGGCGGCAATGGCAGGCCGTGGATGACACGCTGCGCGGCATCTGGCAGTCGCTGGCGATGCCGGCGCCGCGCGCCCAGGAGGCCCGATGACCACTCCCGCACATTCCGCGTCGCTCGAGGACCAGATCGCCCAGTGGCGCGCATTCCTGCGTCGCCGGCAGGCCATCCACAGCGTGGATGTGACCGAGCTGGAGGACCACCTGCGCGAGCAGGTGGGTGCCCTCACCGACCGCGGCCTTTCGGCCGACGAGGCGTTCCTTGTGGCGGTGAAGCGCATGGGCGACCTCGACACGCTGTCGCGCGAGTTCGCGCGCGAGCACTCCGAGCGCCTCTGGAAGCAGCTCGTGGCGCCCGCCGACGCGGTGGACGCGCCGGACGCCGCACGCGCACGCCGCGAGCCGTACGTCGCCGTCGGGCTCGGCGTGCTGGCGGCGGTGCTGTTCAAGCTCCCGTCGCTCTTCGGCTACGACCTCGACCGTGACGAGGGGTTCTTCGGGCGCAACATGAGCCTGTTCGTGCTGCCGCCGCTGGCCGCGTATTTCGCGTGGAAGCGGCGGCTCGCCGTGCGCACCGTGCAGGGCATTGCCGCGGCATTCGTCGTGGCGGCCGTATTCGCCAACGCGTTCCCGTTCACGCCGCGCAGCGCCGTGGAGGGGCTGGTCGTGCTCCACCTGCCGATTGCGCTCTGGCTCGCGATCGGCGTGGCGTACGCGGGCGGCCGCTGGCACGACGACGCCCGACGGATGGACTTCATCCGGTTTTCGGGTGAGCTGTTCATCTACTACGCGCTCATTGCGCTCGGCGGCGGCGCCATCACCGGCATCACCGCGATGATCTTCAAGGCCGCCGGCGTCGATCCGCAGCACTTCCTGCAGTACTGGATGGTGCCGTGCGGCGCCACCGGCGCCGTGCTCGTGGGCGCATGGCTCGTGGAGGCCAAGCAGAGCGTGATCGAAAACATGGCGCCCGTGCTCACCCGCCTGTTCACCCCGCTGCTCGCCGCCGTGCTGGTCGCGTTCCTGGGCACCCTGCTGTGGACCGGGCGCGGGGTGAGCATCGAACGCGAGGCGCTCATCGCCTTCGACCTCCTTCTCGCGGTGGTGCTTGGTCTGGTGCTGTACTCCGCGTCCGCGCGTGACCCGCAGCGCGCGCCGGGCGGATTCGACTCCCTGCAGGTCGTGCTCATCGCCAGCGCGCTCCTGGTGGACGCGGTGGCCCTCTGGGCGATCGCCGCGCGCATCAGCGAGTTTGGCTACACGCCGAATCGCGTGGCCGCGCTCGGCGAGAACGTGATCCTCCTCGTGAACCTCACATGGTCGCTCGTGCTGTACGTGCGATTCGTGCGCGGGCGCGGCACGTTCGCGAGCCTCGAGCGCTGGCAGACGAGCTACCTGCCCGTGTACGCCGCGTGGGCGGCGGCCGTCGTGGCGATCTTCCCGCTCCTGTTCCCGGCGGCCTGATGCCCGGGCCGGCGGACTCGCGGCGCCGCAGCCGGCGCCGCCGCGTGCTCGCGGGCGTGGCGATCGTGATCGTCGTCACGCTTGGCACGCTCTGGCGCGGCGCGATCCGCCGCAACCGCTCGATCGCCGACGAGCCGTTCCGCGTGGCCGGCAACCTGTACTACGTGGGGTCCACCGGCGTCACCGCGTTCCTGCTCACGGGGCCTGCCGGCCACGTGCTGATCGACGGCGGGTACCCCGAGACGGCGCCCCTCATCATCGGCAGCATCGCGAAGCTCGGGTTCGACATCCGGGACGTGAAAGTGCTGCTCAACTCGCACGCGCACTTCGACCACGCGGGCGGCCTGCGGGAATTGCAGGAGGCGTCGGGCGCGCCGCTCTGGGTCAGCGAGGGCGACGCCGACCTCGTGGCGCGGGGCGGCGCCGGCGACCTCTCGTTCGGGCCGTTGCGATACCTGGGGTTCCTCGGGCTCGGCCGCTTTCCGGCGCCGCGCGTGGATCACCGGTTTCGCGACGGCGACACCGTGCGTGTGGGCCCGCTCGCGCTCGTCGCACACGTGACGGCGGGCCACACGCCCGGCTGCACC
>CAZKYG010000220.1:0-5988 GCA_964556915.1 uncultured Gemmatimonas sp. | reverse complement strand
TCCCCCTACCGAATACCTGGATCTACCAGAACGCGTTGTCGCAGTCGGATTTCGTGCGCCTGATCAAGACGTACAAGGCGCGGTTCCGGGCGGCTGTGGCACGCACGCCCACCGAACGGGCGGCCGTGGACTGGAACGCCGTCATCGCCGATGCCCAGGCCGGCATCACGTCGGACTTCAAGATCCTCATCTCGACGTCGCAGGGCTGGAACGCCTCGTACGACGTCAACCAGATGTACTCGCAGGGCTGGGCCGGCATGTCCATGCTGGTGTACGGCATGGCCGACACGTCCGGCGCGTACGCGAACTTCATCAGCACCCCGATGGCCACGCGTGACGGCGGCTTCCTCATCCGCACGCCGGACCAGCGGTTCCCGCAGGGCGCCACGCGCGCGGCCCAGCAGGCAGATACGCCGCTGCCGCTCCCGCCGGGCCGCTACTTCAAGAACCAGGCCTCGGGCGACGATTCGCCCGTGTCGGGCTACGGCTTCTCGTTCTACCAGCACCGCCGCTGGTACCCGATCTACGCGGCGAACAACAACGGCGCGTACACCGCCATCAACAAGGTCGAGATGGACATGCTCATCGCCGAGGGGTACATCCGGCAGAGCAAGTTCACCGAGGCCGCAACGCTCATCAACGCGTCGCGCGCCCGCGCCGGCCTTCCGGGCATCGGCGCCATTGCCAGCGCGTCGCAGCAGATCGCCGGCGGCAGCGCCTGCGTGCCGCGCGTTCCACAGGCGCCCGCCTTCAACACGGTCGCGTGCGGCAACATCATGGAAGCGATGAAGTGGGAGAAGCGGATGGAAACCGCCTACTCCTGCCAGTACCTCTGCTGGTACACCGACGCCCGCGGCTGGGGCGACCTGCCCGAAGGCTCCGCGATGATGTTCTCCGTGCCCTACCAGGAGATGGACGCGCGCGTACAGCCGTTCTACAGCTTCGGCGGCGGCAACGCGAACACGGCTGCCAAGGGCACGTATGGGTTCTAGGTGGCGTGGTGCCGGCGCGCTCGCGTGCGCCGGTGCCCTCCTCCTGCAGGGCTGCTACGAAACGCTGCCGATGCAGCAAGGCGTTGCCCCGGTGGCGGAGCGAGTGGTGCTGACGTTGAACGATCAGGGCCGCGTCGGCCTGGCCAGCAAGCTGGGCCCCGCGGTGGACAAGGTGGAAGGTGCCGTGCAACAGGCGAACGCCGACGCGATGGACCTGAAGGTCATTCGCGTGACGCAGATCGGCGGGAGCAGTTCACTCTGGAACGGAGAACGCGTGAGCGTGCAAAAGGACTTCATCGCGGGATATGCGATCAGGCGCCTGAGCCGCACGCGCACGGCACTGCTGGTGGGAGGCGTGACCGTTGGCATGCTGGCGTTCATCTTCGGCAAGTCCCTGTTGCTCGGCGGCGGCGGCGTTGAACTGCCGCCGGGCGGCGACCCGGGACCGCAGACGCTGCGGACCGCGCCCTGAGTTCAGCGATTCCATTTATCTCAATCGAGACTGGAGCAAGTCAGATGAAATTCCCCCGAATTGCCTTCATCGCGAGTGCCGCCATGGCTCTCGCCGCTTGCACCGGCGATCCGACCGGAAACCCGCAGACGCACACGCCGCCCCCGCTGGCGTACGTCCGCTACTACAACGCGGTGGGCGACACGCTCCCGCTCGACTTCCGGCCGATCGACGACATCGAGTTTTCCCAGCCATTCCTCGCCACGCCCTTCCGGGCGCAGGGCCTGGGCGGCTACCAGGGCTACGAGACGGGCTCGCGGCACATTCGCGTGTTCCCCAACTCGACCAACCTGGCCACGACGACGTCGGTCCTGTTCGACACGACGATGACCCTCACGGCCGGCGTGTACTACACGTTCATGCAGGTCGGCTATGCGCGATCCAGCGCGACGCCGAAGCAGCACATGTGGGTCACCGTGGACACCTTCCCGACCGTGACGGCCGGAAGCATTGCGATTCGCGTCGCGCACGTGGGACCCGACCTCGGCGCCGTTGACGTGTACATCACGTCCGCCGCCGCCGACCCGCTCCCCGCCTCGCCGACGTTCGCCAACGTCACGTTCCAGACGCAG
The DNA here is from genome assembly GCA_964556915.1 of uncultured Gemmatimonas sp. Taxonomy (GTDB): domain Bacteria; phylum Gemmatimonadota; class Gemmatimonadetes; order Gemmatimonadales; family Gemmatimonadaceae; genus Fen-1231. The sequence continues at coordinate 3,913 of CAZKYG010000220.1, read as the reverse complement.
ACCGGCTACGTCCAGCGCGCGACCGGGGCCCTGGTGATGCGCGTGTATGCCGCGGGCGACCGCACCACCCCGCTCATCGCCGCAACGACGATGGCCGCGGGAACCCCCGCCGACGACTACTTCAGCGCCATCGGCGGGTCCGGGCAGGCGGGCACCGTGGCCACCGCAATGATCTACTCGAAGGCTACCGTGCCCAGCAGCGCCGCCGTCACCTCGGGATCGTCGGCGAACACGACGCCGAAGATTTACTACTGGATTGACAAGCAGCCGACGAAGCAGTGACAGATGGTGGCCGGCCGCGCATCGCGCCGCTCTGATCGCGGCGCTCGCGGCCGGCGCCACGGCGCCGCTCCCCGCACAACTGCTGCGGGGAACGGTGCACGTGGCGGGTTCGAACAAGGTGGTCGCTGACGCGCGCATCGCCGCCGTCGACACCGCCGGCCGGGTCCTGCTCGAGGTCCGGAGCGACAGCAGCGGCCGGTTCATCCTCGCCCTCGCGACCCGTACGGCCTTCCGCATCGAGGCGCGCAAGATCGGCGTTGACCCGTCGTACTCCGACTACATGCGGCTCGCGGCGACCGACACGGTGCAGATGGACGTCGCCGTCCCCACCGACGTGGCCGACCTCCCGAAGGTCGAGGTGGCGGGCACGGCCGCCAAGTCGCCCAACCAGCTGGCGTACGAAGACGCCCTTCGCCACGGCTGGAAGGTCTATTCACCGGAGCGCGTCGAGAAGATGCGGGACCGGTATCGCGACTTCACCGACTTGCTCCGCGCCCTCCAGGTGGAGGGCATCCGCATCGGTGGGACGGGCGGCTGTGTGCAGAACACCCACTTCGGCACCCGCTGCCTCGCCTACGTGATCGACGGCGTGCCCGCGGGACCGTACCTCATGGTGCAGCCGTCGGACATCTACTTCTTCGCCGTCGTCTCGGCCACGGAGTCGTCCGTGCTGTGGGGCAATCGCGCGCCGTGGGGCGCGATCGTCATCTACACGCGCATGAACGAGCGCAGCCGGCCGTAGGGCGACCGACGCCGGCACGACGGTCGCGGGGCGCCGGACACGTGGCGCGCTACTTGAGCCCCAGCTTCGTGCGGACCATCGCGGCGATGCGCCGCTCGAACTCGCCGGTCGAAACACACCGCATCTGCCGGTCGCGACCAAACATCGGATCGTGCCCGGACGCCGTGAGCGTGCTCGTGACCAGCGCGCCCCCGTTCGGCGCGGCCGTCACGGTGCTCACGATGCCGAGTTCCATGTCGAATGTCTCGGCGTTGGGCTGTCCCGCGCTGCCGCCACAGTCCACGTAGCCCTGCATCGGCGCGCCACCGAGCTTGCGACGCGCCTTGAACAGGTCGTTCGCCACCACCCGGCCGCCCTGATCGGTCCGGCTGGCCGGGATATTGAGGTCATGGTACACGGCGAGCAGCGCCTGGAAGACCGAGTCCGGCGGCGCGATGATCCGGTCCGACACGCCGACCGTCTCCACGGACCTCGCGAGGTTGACCACACCGGCACCAGTGCTCGTTTCGATGTGGCCGCTGACGGGCGTAACGGACACCGGGCCGGCCGTCTGGCTGCTGGCGCACGCGCCGAGCAGCATGCAGCACACAACACGGGTGAGGGATCGGAGCATGGGGGCGCTCTCCTCAAGGTGGGGGAACCGCTTGCTTCAAAGTGCGGCTCACCGGGATACGCCGCAACTCGACCGCAGGTTCCCCCGCACCGGACCGCGTGCCAGATTCCACGCGGACCCCGGAGGCACCGATGCGCCGTTCGCAGCTCCTCGCCGCCACCCTCGCGGTGGCGTTCCTGTCTGGTTCGCTGATCGCCCAGGAGAACCCGCCTGCCGCCCAGGGTGGCCGGGGAGGGGGCGGCGGCCGCGGCTTCGGCCGTGGCGGCGTCACGATCAAGGACGGCGAGGAATGCCCGCCGGGCATGACCGAGGTGCGTCCGCGCAGCTGTGCCGCACCGGAGTTCCCGCCGCCGAGCATTCTCGACTATCGGCCGCGTTCCACGCTCCGCACCGACGAGCACCTCAAGCCGCGCGCCAAGTTCCCGGCCATCGACTACCACGCGCACATCTCGCAGTTCGTGGGGTCGCAGGAGGGGCTCGCGCAGCTCAAGGTGTACATGGATTCGCTCAACCTCGGCATGATGGTCGAGGCCGACAACACGTCCGGCGCGCGCCTCAAGACGGTCCTTGCGAACATCGCCGCGTCGCCGCTCAAGGACCGCATCCGCGTGCTGACCGGCATCAACTTCCGCGGCACCGGAACGCCGGGCTGGGCGGCGCAGGCGGTGAAGCAGCTCGACGACGACATCGCGGCGGGCGCCGTCGGCGTCGGCGAGATCGGTAAGCAATTCGGCCTGAGCACGACCAAGGCCGACGGCTCGCGCCTCAGGATCGACGACCCGGAACTCGACCCGGTGTGGGACGAAGCCGCGAAGCTCGGGATCCCGGTCTTCATCCACACCGCCGAGCCCGAGGAGTTCTTCCAGCCGATCGACAATCACAACGAACGGTGGCTCGAGCTCTCGCTCTTCAACGACCGCCGCAACGGTCCCGGTACGGGCCGGCCGACATTCGAGGAGCTGATGACCGAGCGCGACAACCTCTTCCGGAAGCACCCGAAGACGATCTTCGTCGCCGCGCACATGGGGTGGCACGCCAACAACCTGCCGCGGCTCGGGAAGATGTTCGACGAGATGCCGAACGTGTACACCGAGATGGGCGCCGTGCTGTACGACATCGGCCGCCAGCCGCGCGCCGCGCACGACTTCTTCGTGAAGTACCAGGACCGGATCCTCTTCGGCAAGGATTCGTTCCAGCCGGAGGAATATCCGTACTACTGGCGCGTGTTCGAGACGAAGGACGACTACTTCGACTACTACCGTCCGTACCACGCGTTCTGGAAGCTGTACGGCATCAACCTGCCGGACGACGTGCTGAAGAAGATCTACTACAGGAACGCGCTCGCGATCACGAAGAAGCTGCCGGGCGCGGGTTTCCCCAGGTAAGCCCGCCGTGCGGACGCTCTTCCTGCTGGCCCTCACCACCGCGGCGGCGACCGGCGCCACCGCGCAGCAGGCGCGGGTGGACGTGCTGATCCGCGGCGGCAGTGTGGTCGACGGCACGGGCAGCCCGGCGCGCCCGGCCGACGTGGGCGTCCGTGCGGGAAAGATCGTCTTCGTCGGCGAGACGCCGGCAGGAACGAGCGCGCTCCGCACGATCAACGCCGCGGGCCTCACGGTCGCGCCGGGTTTCATTGACCCGCACACGCACACGGCGGGCGACCTCGGCAGCCCCCGGCGGCACGCCAACCTCGCGTACCTGATGCAGGGCGTCACGACCGTCATGACCAACAATGACGGCGGCGGCACGATCGAGATCGGGCGCACGCTCGACCTCTGGAGCCGGCAGGGGATCGGCACCAACGCGGGCCTGTACATCGGCCAGGGCTCGGTGCGCGGCAACGTCATGGGCATGGCGGGCGGCCCGGCTTCGCCCGCGCAACTCGACTCGATGCGCACGCTCGTCGCGCGCGCGATGGACCAGGGCGCCATGGGCATGTCCACGGGGCTCTACTACGCGCCCGGCAGCTTCGCCGAGACCGACGAGGTCATCGAGCTGGCGAAGGTGGCCGCGCAGAAGGGCGGCATCTACGACACGCACATGCGTGATGAAAGCTCGTACACGATCGGCCTCATCGGATCGATCAACGAGACGCTGCGCATCTGCCGCGAGGCACGAATCCCCGTCCACATCTCGCACATCAAGGCGCTGGGCGTGGATGTGTGGGGCCAGTCCGACACGGTGATCAGGCTCGTGGAGGCCGCGCGCGCACAGGGGCTCGAGGTGACCGCGGACCAGTACCCCTACACCGCGTCCGGCACGAGCGTGAGCGCGGC
>CAZKYG010000219.1:0-26294 GCA_964556915.1 uncultured Gemmatimonas sp. | reverse complement strand
AACACCGCGTGGAAGCCGTCGCCGCCGCCGATGTTCCAGCCGTCGCGGTCCGCGATCCCGTTGCGGTTGCGCACCGCGCTGGGCACGCACCAGACGCCGTTGTCCTGCAGGCCGCCGCAGATCCGGAACGGCACGCTGTTGTCCACGTCCACCTCGTAGAACTGGCCGATCGGCATGTTGCGCCGGAAGTCCCATGAGCGGCCGCTGTCCCACGTGATCGAGATGCCGCCGTCGCCGCCGATGATCATGTGGTTCGGCGCGTCGGGGTCGATCCACAGCGCGTGATCCTCGCCGTGGACGTTGCTGAAGAGCTCGATGAAGGTCGCGGCGCTGTCGGCCGAGATGTAGAAGCCGCGGTTCGAGCCGAGCGTGTAAACGTTGCGCACGTCCTGCGGGTCGATGCGGATCTGCGAGAAGTAGTTCGGGCGTGTGTTCAGCGGCGACGTCTTCGTCCAGGTGGCGCCGGCGTCGAGCGTGCGGTAGATGCCCGAGCCCGGCGGCACCGCCTCGACGCTCGCGTACACGACGCGGGGGTCCGCCGCGTAAAGCGCGAGCGCGATGCGTCCCTTGTCGCCCGCGGGGAGGCCGTTCGTGAGCTTCGTCCACGTCGCGCCGCCGTCGGTGGTCTTGTAGATGTTCGAGCCCGGGCCGCCGCCGTTGAATCCCCACGTGCGGCGCTGGCGCTGGTATGTGGCCGCGTAGAGCACCTGCGGGTTCACCGGGTCGATCACGAGATCGTTCGCCCCGGTGTTCTCGTCCACAAAAAGCACCTTGCGCCACGTGCGCCCGCCGTCGGCGGTCTTGAACACGCCGCGTTCGGCGTTGGGACCCCACAGGTGGCCGCCGGCGGCGACGTACACCGTGTTCGGGTCCCGCGGATCAATCACGATGCGCCCCACCGAGCGCGTGTCCTTGAGCCCCATGTTCGCCCACGTCTTGCCGCCGTCCGTGGACTTGTACACGCCGTCGCCCCAGCTCGAACTCTGGCGGGTGTTGGCTTCGCCGGTGCCGAGCCAGACGGTGTTCGGTGCGGAGGGCGCCACGGCGACGGCGCCGATCGACATCATGGCGTCCACGCCGTCGAACACGGGCGCCCACGAGGTGCCGTTGTTGGCGCTCTTCCACAGGCCGCCGCTGGCGGTGGCGACGTAGATGGCGTCGGCCTGGCCGCGCACGCGGGCCACGGCGATGTCGTCGATGCGCCCGGACGTGTTCACCGGGCCGATGGACCGCCAGCTGAGAAAGGTGAACGGCGACTGCGCGGCGACGGGCGCCGCGGGTGCGGCGAACGTGGCGCCCACGAGGAGCGCGACGGCAAAGGGCCTGGCACGAATCACGGAGAACTCCAGGGAAGGCGGGGGCTTCGAAGAACTTACGGCACGGCACGCGCGCCGGCGATTCGGCGCTACAGCGTCTTGGCGCCCGTGTCCACCGCGGGCACGGTGAGGATCCCCTTGGCGATGTAGACCGGCCGCACCACGGCGCGGATGGCCGGGAGTCGCGAGGCGAACCACAGCGCGGCCGCCACGCAGATCGCGCCGCTCACGCGCACCGTGAACTCCGCGCCGTACCGCTCCGCCACCATGCCCCCGAACAGGCTGCCGAGCGGCACCGTGCCGAAGAACGCCATGGTGTAGAACGACATCACGCGGCCGCGCAGGTGCTCCTCGACGATCGTCTGCAGGATGGTGTTGCTGCTGGCGAGCTGGAGCATGAATCCGGCGCTGGCGATCGCCAGCAGCGCGCACGCGAGCCACAGTGTCCGCGCGAGCGAGAACGCGATGAGCCCCGCGCCGAACGTCAGCGCGGCGTTCCGGATGATGCCGCCGAGCCCGACCACGCTCTCGCGCTGCGCGAGGTACAGCGCGCTCGTGAGGGCGCCGACGCCGGACGCTGCCATCAGGATGCCCAGCGTGCTCGGGCCGCCGTGCAGCACCTGCGTCGCGATCGCCGGCATGAGCACGGCGTATGGCGTGCCCGCGAGGCTGATGGTGGCGGTCAGGATCAGCACGCTGCGGATCGGCAGTGACCCGAACACGTACCGCCAGCCGTGCGTCAGTTCGTCCAGGATGTGCATGCGCTCCACGCCCGACGGCATGCGCGGCTCGATGCGCATCGCGAGCAGCGACGCGATGACGGCCAGGTACGACGCCGCGTCGATGGCGAAACACCAGCCCTCGCCCACGAGCGCGATCAGCGCGCCGCCGATGGACGGCCCGATGATCCGGCTGCCGTTCACCATGGACGAGTTCAGCGCGATCGCGTTGGGCAGGTGCGCCCGGTCGGCGACCATCTCGCTCACGAACGCCTGCCGTGCCGGCGTGTCGAAGGCGTTGATCAGGCCCTGGAACACCTGCAGCGCGATGATCTGCGGCACCGTGATGACGTGGGCGAGCGTGAGCACGGCGAGCGCCGCCGACTGCAGCAGCGACGCCGCCTGCGTGATGACGAGGATCCGGCGCCGATCCAGCCGGTCCACGAGCACGCCGGCGAACGGCGTGACGATGAGTGTCGGGATCTGGCCCGCGAACCCCGTGATGCCCAGCAGGAGCTCGGACCCGGTCAGCCGATAGACGAGCCAGCTCGTGGCGATGCGCGTGATCCACGTGCCGACGAGCGAGACGCTCTGGCCGCCGAAGAACAGGCGGAAGTTGCGGTGCTGCAGCGCCCGCGCGATCCGCGGAGTGGTCGTCGTCGGCATGTCCGTCCACGCAATCTGTCACGATGCCCGCGCACGGGGCTACGGCGCGTCGATAGATTTCGCGCATGCCGGCGTCGCGCGACCTCGAGCTGGGGCTGGACACCTTTGGTGACGTGACGCTCGACCCGGACGGGCGCCCGCGCCCGCAGGCCCGGGTCCTCCGCGACGTCCTCGACGAGGCCGTGCTCGCCGACGCCGTGGGCGTGGATTTCTTCGGCGTGGGAGAGCATCACCGCCCCGACTTCGCCATCTCCGCGCCCGAGGTGCTCCTCGCCGCCATTGCCGCCCGCACGACGCGGATGAAGCTCGGCTCCGCCGTGACCGTGCTCAGCTCGGACGATCCCATCCGTGTCTTCCAGCGGTTCTCCACGCTCGACGCCGTGTCCGGCGGGCGCGCCGAGGTGATCCTCGGCCGCGGGTCGTTCACCGAGTCGTTTCCGCTCTTCGGGTTCGACCTGGAACAGTACGAGACGCTGTTCGAGGAGAAGCTCGACCTGTTCGCGGCGGTGCGCGCGCACGACGGCACCGGCGAGGCGATCTCGTGGCAGGGGACGACGCGCGCGCCGGTGGTGGGGCAACGCGTGTTCCCGCCGACCGAATCGGGCCGGCTGAACGTCTGGATCGGCGTTGGCGGGAGCCAGCAGTCGGTGGTCCGCGCCGCGCACTACGGGCTGCCGCTCGTCCTCGCGATCATCGGCGGCGATCCGCGCCGGTTCGCGCCGTTCGTGGCGCTGTATCACCGGGCGCTGGCGCAGTTCGAAAAGCCGGTGCTCCCGGTGGGCGTTCACTCGCCCGGTCACGTGGCCGACACGGACGAGCTGGCCCGCGAACAGCTCTGGCCCGCATATCGGGTGATGCGCGACCGCATCGGGTCCGAGCGCGGCTGGCCGCCGACGAGCCGCGCCGAGTTCGAGCAGGAAATCGCGCACGGCTCGTTGTACGTCGGGTCGCCCGAGACGGTCGCGCGGAAGATCGCGGCCACCGTCCGCACGCTCGGCTTGGCGCGCTTCGGCCTGAAGTACAGCGCGGGCACGCTGGCGCACGACCTCCTGCGGCGCTCGATCGAGCTCTACGGCACGCGCGTGATGCCGCGGGTGCGCGACCTGCTCGCGGCCGGCGGCTGATCGCACCGCACGCGGCGGCGCGCGCGCCGCCGCCTAGGGCTTCGGGAAGACGTGCTCCCGCACCAGCGTGCACACCTGGATCTTGTACTCCGAGTAGAAATCCGACCGGCCCTTCCTCTTGGCCGCCGCGTGCTCGGCGTGCATCGACCAGGCGCGCTGGTGCTCCTCGGTGTCGAACTCGACGATCGTCACGCGCTCGCCGTCGGGCGCGACGAATCCCTTGTGCGAGAGGTAGCCGGGCATCGTCTTCGCCAGTTCGCTCATGCGGGCGGCGAGTGGCGCGTATTCGTCGGCGGCTTCAGGCCGGAGGCGCGAGCGGAACACGGTGACGATCATGATGGACTCCAGGGGTGGCGCGGCGCGCGGCGTGCGCACCGGACCGGCAAGCTAACGGCACGCGCCGCCGGCGCGCCCGCTCCGGCGCCTCATCCGGGCGCGCTCATTCCGGCGGCCACGCGCCCATCGCCTTGCGCACGTCCACGATCTGGCCGGTGTGGTACGCGTTGTGCGCCACGGTGACGAGCACCGTGCGCAGGTAGGTCTGGCCCGTGCCGCGCGGAATGCGGGCCGTGAGGTCGCCGCGGAATGCGGTGGCGAACCGCGCCACCGCGCGCGTGTCGCGCGCGACCTGCGCCACGCTCGCATTCCATTCCCGCGTGCCCGGCTTCGCGTTGCGCTTCGGCCAGTAGTCGTCGGGCCACGTCAGGCGCTCCGTGTACCGGGGGTTGCGCAGGAAGTCGAGCAGGTCGTGCTGCGCGAGGCGAATGTGCTCCACGAGGTCCCACACGGAATGCTCGAACCCCTGCGGCCGCCGGGTGCGCAGGGCTGCCGGCAGGTATTGCACAGCCTTCGCGAACGACACGTGCGCCTGCTCCCAGTCGAGCGACGACGCGACGATCGCGCGCCAGGTGGTTGCCTTCGTCTGCTTCGGCATTCTGCGTGCTCCGGTTCGGGAGGGGGTGCGCGTCCGTGCCGTGGGCGCGCGCCACCCGTATGTTATCCGGTGCCGCAAGACGAACTGCCGCACCGTCGCTTCGACACCACCGTGATCCGCACATGAACCACTCCGCCGCCGATCCGCTCGACCTCCTCTGGTTCTGCCAGCTCGCCGCCGACGGCGAGTTCATCGGCACGCGGCCGGAGCGCAAGCCGACGCTGCACTACATCTCGAGCCTCGTCGAGACGGCGGCCGAGATGGGGTTCTCGAGCCTGCTCACGGCGACGAACTTCCACGCCGAGCACGAGGCGTGGACCGCGTCCGTCGCGACGCTCGCCCGCACCGACGGCGCGGGCCTCCTCATCGCCGTTCGCCCGGGCATGTTCCATCCCGCGATGTTCGCGAAGATGGCGGCGACCGCGGCGAACCTGTTTCCCGGCCGCGTGCGCATCAACGTCGTGACAGGGTCGAATCCCGCCGAGAACGCGATGTACGGCGACATGGAGGGCCATGCCGAGCGCTACGCGCGCACGCGCGAGTTCATCGCGATCTGCCGCGAGCTGTGGAAGGGCGAACCCGTCACGCACGAGTCTGCGCGCTATCCGTTCACGGGCGCGGTCGTCTCGCCGCCACCATCGCAGCCCGTGCCGATCTACCTCGGCGGGCACAGCGCCGACGCGCAGGCGATCGCCGCCGAACTCGCGGATGTCTACCTCGTCTGGGGTGACACGATTGACGGGATCCGCAAGCGCCTCGAGACGATGCGCGCGCAGGAGGCCAGGGTGACGCGCCTCGCGGAGGGGCCGCTCACGTACGGGCTGCGCTGCCATGTGGTCGTCCGCGAGACCGAGGCCGAGGCGTGGGCGGCGGCCGACCGGCTCATCAGCCGCATCGATCCCGCCGTGCGGCGGAAGTTCATCGAGACGACGGCATCGGTGGATAGCGAAGGGCAGAAGCGGCAGCTCGCGCTCGCCGGTGGCGGGTCGCTCGTCGTCGAGCCGCATTTGTGGGCCGGCGTCGGTCTCGCGCGGAGCGGCGTGGGCGTGGCGATCGTCGGCGACCCGCAACAGGTGGCGGACAAGCTGCACCAGTACCGCGAGCTCGGCGTCAGCACGTTCATCCTGTCGGGGTATCCGCACCTCGAGGAGTGCCGGCGGTTCGGCGAGATGGTGATGCCGTTGTTGCGCGACCGCGGGGCGCCGCGCGCGGCGTCGAACGGGACCGCGCGCGGCCCGGCCGCACCCGTGCCGGCCGGGAAGCTCGCGACGGGTGTCGCGCCCGTGACCTGAATCCGGCGCGTCGCGCGTCGCGTACGGTCCGTGTCATGATCGACCCCGCGCGTACCATCGGGATCCTCTGGCTGGCGTGGCTCGTCGGCTGGTGGCTCGCGTCGTTCAACACGAAGCGGACGGTCGCGCGGCAGCCCACGGGCTCGCGCCTCGCGTATGCCCCGCTCCAGTGGTTCGGCGGCGCGCTGCTCGTGCATCCCGTGCGGCTTGGCGGACTGTTCGTGCCGGTGCTTTCGCCCGGCCCGGCGGCGGGGTGGGCCGCCGTCGGTGTCGTCGTCGCGGGCGCCGCGTTCGCGGTCTGGGCGCGCGTGCACCTCGGCCGCAACTGGAGCGCCGTCGTCACGCTCAAGGACGAGCATGCGCTCGTCCGGAGCGGACCGTACGGCATCACCCGGCACCCGATCTACACCGGGATCGTCTGTGCGCTGCTCCCCACGGCCGTGATCCGCGGCACGCCGGGAGACTTCCTTGGCGCGGCGCTCCTGACGCTGGGGTTCGTGCTGAAGATCCGGCAGGAGGAACGCCTGATGGACTCGCATTTCGGCGCCGCCTACGCCGAATACCGCGCGCAGGTGCCGATGCTCGTGCCACGCCCGTTCCGGCGAACGTCGGGCGGCGGAGGCGCGTTCGGCAAGTAGCGAGTTTCGGCGCCTGCGGGGGAGCCAGCGGCTTCGCGTGCCGGGCTGGTGACCGGAATCAGCGTATTGACATCTGCAATCGTTCGCCGTCACTTGCAGCAGACCAGGCGGTGAGAGGATCACATGAGGCGCCTGCTGGCCGTCGGCGGTGTCAGCATCGTGTTCGCATCCGCGGCGCTCGCCCAGGGCAGCGTACCTGCTCGCCACGTATTGGTCTTCGGGCGGGTCGCGGTCGCCGGCGACACGGCCCGGCCCGTCTCCGGTGCGTCCGTGGGTATCGATTCAATGCTTGTACGGACGACAACAGATCCCGACGGGCGGTTCGCCCTGACCTTGCCGGGGCCCGGACGATACGACCTGCGCGTTCGCAGAATCGGGTACTCGCAGATCGTTCGATCCATTGACGTCGCGGACTCGCTCCGTGTGTCTCTGGAACTGGCGCCGCAGCCGCCGTCGCTTCCAGCCGTCATGATTGCGGGCAAGATGGTGACGTACCCGGCACGCTTCGCGGAAGTCTACCGGCGCGCCAGCCACGAGAACGTCGTCTTCCTGACACGCGAAGAGATTGAACGACGGCAACCCGCCGACATGCGGTCGCTCCTCGAAGGGATCCCGACCGTGATGGTGAACGATCGAGGCGTCACATTCCGCAAGTGCCAGAAGGACCTCAATGGACTGAAGGCGTCGGCGATCCAGGGTGCATTCGCAACCACGGAACCGGCCAGGGCCGAGACGATCACGGGCAAGGTCCAGGTGTACATCGACGGCACCCGCGTCACGGCGTCGGCGGATGCCGATCGCGCCTTCGGCATCGACGCCGTAGGCGAGGCACTCCGGATGGTGAACTGGAAAGACGTGCAGGCGATCGAGATCTACTCGGGTGTCTCGCGGATACCCGCCGAGTTCCTGAATGACGCGTGCGCGGTGATCGCGATCTGGACGAAGAGCTACTAGCGTGGTCTCCCGGCGCCACGCCGCGGCGTCAACTATGCGCCCTGCCGCCGCAACAGCGGCGCGCGCTGCCGGCTGACGGGAATCCGCGTGCCGTCGCGCATCTCCGCGACCATCCGCCCGTTCGGCACGCGCCGGAATGCCTTCACGTGGTCGAGGTTCACGATGTGCGCGCGGTGCACGCGGGCGAACGCGCGCGCGTCGAGCCGCTCCTCGATCCGGTTGAGCGACACCCGGACGGTGTGGCGCCCCGACGGGCCGCGCGCCTCGACGTAGTCGCCGTCCGCGGTGAACGACGAAATGTCCGCCACCGGGATCGGCACGATGCTGTTCCCCGACCGCACGAACAGCCGCGTCATCGGCCCGGCCGCGAACGCCTCGGCGAGGCGGTCGCGCGGCAGCGTGCCGGCAGGTTCGCCCAGCGCGGCGCGCGCGCGCTCGAGCGCCGTGGCGAGTCGCGCCGCGCCGAACGGCTTCACGAGGTAGTCCACCGCGCCGAGCTCGAACGCCGTCACGGCGTGCTGCGAATACGCGGTGGTGAACACCGCGCACGGTTGGTGCGTTGCCCGTCGCAGGACGTCGATGCCCGACCCTCCGGGCAGCTCGATGTCCAGGAACACGATGTCGGGCTTCAGCGCGTCGATGGCGCGCACGGCGTCCGGGCCGCTGGCGGCCTCCCCTGCGACGGTGATCCAGTCCGTCGCGGCCAGCATCCGCCGGAGGCCAGCGCGCGCGACCGGCTCATCGTCCACGATCACGGCGCGCACCGTCACGGAGCTTCGTCCTGCGGCACGACGAGCGTCGCCGTCACGCCGCGCGGGCCGCCCTCGAGCACGAGCGAACTGCCCGGGCAGAGTGCGTCGAGCCGCGACCGGAGGCGGCGCAACCCGGATCCGCTTCCGCCCGCAAGCCGGGCCGCATCGGCGCCCGCGCCCGTGTCGGTCACCACGACGCGCAGGGCCCCGCCCGCGATGCCCGCGCTGATCGTGAGGTCCGTCGGCTCCGGACGTGGACCCGCCCCGTGGCGCACGGCGTTCTCCACCAGCGTCTGGAGCGCGAACGACGGCAGCAGTGCGGGTACCGCGTCGGGAGCGATCCCGGCGTGCACGCGGAGCCGGTCGCCGAACCGCAGCCGCTCGATGGCGACGTAGCGCTCCACGAACGCCCATTCGTCACGCAGCGGCACGAGGTCCCGGTCCTCCTCGATCGACGTGCGCAGCACGTGCGCCAGCGACTCCGCGGCTTCGGCCGCCGCGGAAGGGTGGGACGGGATGAGCTGGATCACGGTGTGCAGCGCGTTGAACACGAAGTGCGGGTGCAGCTGCGACCGCATCGCCTGCAGGCGCGCGCGCGCGGCCTCCGCCTCGGCGGCGGCGGCGCGCGCCGTGGCGGCGGCAGCATATGCCACGCCCGCCACGATGAGGTACAGCCACACGCCGAGCACGAGGAACGCGACCGGGCCTGGGCCGACGAGGATCTCGATGCGGCGGTTGACGAGGCTCATCACGACGCTGGCCAGCGCAATCCACGCAGCCCCGTACAGGAGTGCGGCGGCCGTGTGCGCCACGAGGAACCGCAGCCGAAACGGCTGCGGCCACGGCAGGCGCTGCGTGAACCGGTACACGGCGACGCCGAGCAGCGCGGCCGGCAGGATCGCCTCGAGCGCGATGCCCGCCGCGCGCCACGGGGCGACGCCGTGCTGGAAGACGACGAGCGCGGTGTAGAACGCCCAGACGGGCAGCCACCCCATTGCCACCTGGAACCAGACGAGGCCCCGTCGCATGGCGGAAGGTTACGTCGCGCGCCCGGGCGCGGCCACGATCAGCGCGGCGCGACGGCGGCCGTGCGCTTCGCGTCGATCTTCAGGGTCGCCTCCCACTTCGCGCCGCCGTCGTACGACCGCTCCTGGACGTACCTGAACGCGGCCGGCGTGATATCGGTGATTCGCGCACGCGTCGTGTACGTCTTGCCGTCCGCGTCGGTCGCCGGTGCGCCGGAGGTCGATTCCATTGCTGCGCCCGTCCACTTCGCGCTCGACACGGCGATCGTGCCGCGATAGGCGTCCGCCGCGGCGACTTTCCAGCCGCGACCCGCGGCGTCGTACACGCGCAGGAAATGCGTGAGCGCGCGCGCGTTGCCTGATTCGTCCACGATCCGCATCTCGTCCTCGATGCCCCAGCCGTCGAGCGTGCGCCAGGCCTTCCACATGCCCTTCATCTTCGGCGCGCCGTGGATCATCCCCGCGAGCCCGGATACCTGCGGCATGACGGTGAGGTCCCACTGCCCGACGAGGAAGTCGAACTGCGTGGCATCGGCCGGCGGGCGCGTCGCGAGCGGCTCCGCGCCGCCGCCGTGCTGCGCACGGGCCGGCCGCGCCGGGAGGAACAGCAGGCATGCGACGACCAGCGTCGCGCGCGCGCGGTGCAAACGAGCCAGGGGGACGGCCATGACAGCCTCGGTGTGAAGGGGACGCGGCGGGCGCCGCGCGTGTACGGTGGCGCCGGGCGGTGGAGCGTGGGAGGCGAGATGCGCCGGACGGTCGTTCGGCCACGCCCAGTGGCACGAATGACCATCGCGCCCGCGGCCTGGGCGTCCGTATCGTTCGCACCGCGTCACCTGCGCACCCATCAACCGGGCATCCCCATGTCACACGAGTCGCTCATCTCGCTCGACGCGGTTGCGAAGACCTACGCCGGTCCTGCGGGGAGTTTCGCCGCGCTGACCGGCGTGTCGCTCGTGGTGGAGCGCGGCGCGTTCGTCGCCGTGGTCGGCCCGTCCGGCTGCGGCAAGTCCACGCTCCTCGGCATCATCGCGGGGATCGATCGCCCGACGGCCGGTGCCGTCCGCGTCGGCGCCGCGGCCGTGCATGCGATGAGTGAGGCCGAACTCTCGCGATGGCGCGGGCGGAACGTCGGCATCGTCTTCCAGTTCTTCCAGCTGCTGCCGACGCTCACGGCCGCCGAGAACGTGATGCTCCCGATGGATTTCTGCGACACGTGGCCCGTCGCCGAACGGCGCGGCCGCGCCGAGGAATTGCTTGCACGGCTTGGCGTCGCGGACCAGGCCGACAAGCTGCCCGCGACGCTCTCGGGCGGCCAGCAGCAGCGCATTGCGGTCGCCCGCGCACTGGCCAACGCGCCCGCGGTCGTCCTCGCCGACGAGCCCACCGGCAACCTCGACTCGCGCACGGCCGCCGCGATGCTCGACCTGTTCGCGGCGCTCGCGGCCGACGGCCAGACGGTCGTGATGGTGACGCACGACCCGGGGGTCCGGCGCGTCGCATCCCGCACGGTCGCCATGGCTGACGGCGCGATCGTGACCGACGCGCCCGCGCTCGCCGGGGCCGCCCGTGGCTAGCCCGCGGTGGATCCGGGTCGCGCGCGACCTGTGGCTGCACAAGTCGCGCACGCTGCTCGTCGTCGTCGCCATTGCGGTCGGGATCGCCGGTGCCGGCGCGGTGCTCGACACCTGGGCGCTCCTGCGGCGGATCACGCGCGAGGACTACCTCGCGACGAACCCGCCCGCGGCCACGATCCAGGTGGACGCGGTGGATGTGCGCGCGCTTGCCGCCGTGCGGGCGACGCCGGGCGTGCGGCAGGCCGACGCGCGCCGCCTCGTGCCCGGCGCCGTGACGACGCGCGCCATCAGCGCGACCGTCATGCTGTTCGCCGGCGACGAACTCGCCACGTCCGACCTGGGGAGGGTCGCCCGCGAGGAAGGCGCGTGGCCTCCGCCGCCCGGCACGCTCGTCGCCGAACGATCATCCGTGGAGTACGCCGGAATCGCCGTCGGCGACTCCGTCACCGTGCGCGTCGGCAACGGACCCGAGGTGCGCCTGCCGGTCGTCGGCATTGCACGTGACGCCGGGCTCGCGCCGGGCTGGATGGAACACACGGTGTACGGGTTCGTCGCGCCCGCGACGCTGCGGCAACTCGGCCTCGAGCCCGCGCTCGACCAGATGCGCATCGCCGTCGCGGCCGGCGACGCCATGGATCGCGAGGCGATCCGTCGCGTGGCCGCGGCCGTCCGCGCGTCGCTCGTTGCCGTCGGGCGCGAGGTGCGCGGCGTGGACGTCCCGGTGCCGGGCGAACACGTGCACGCGGCACAGATGGACTCGCTCCTGCTCACGCAGGGCGCCTTTGGGGTGCTGGCGCTCGCCCTGAGCGCGTTCCTCGTCGTCAACCTGATGGTGGCCATGCTTGCCGGCCAGGTCCGCGAGGTGGGGATCATGAAGTCCCTCGGCGCCCGCACCGGCCAGCTCGTCGCGATGTACCTCGTGACGGCCCTCGCGCTCGGGCTCCTCGCGGCCGGCATCGCCATTCCGCTCGCCGCATTCGCGGGGCGGGCGTACGCGGCGTTCGCCGCGAGCCTCCTCAACTTCTCCATCGACGGGCACGCGATTCCGCCGTGGTCGTACTCCGTGCAGCTCGGCGTCGCCGCCGTGCTGCCGGTGGCTGCCGCGCTGGTGCCCGTGGCGCGCGGCTGCCGGATCAGCGTCGCCGACGCGCTGCGCGACGTCGGCTTCACGGCGTCGCACGACGGCGGTGCGGGTCACATCCTCGCCGGGACGCGGGGCGTGGCGCGCCCCGTGCTCCTCGCCGTCCGCAACGCGTTCCGGCGCCGGCAGCGCATGGCCCTCACACTGGCCACGCTCGCGATGGGCGGCGCGGTGTTCATCGCGTCACTGGGCCTGCGCTCGGCCATCCGCGGTTCGGTGGCGAACCTCTTCGACAACCTGCGCCGCTTCGACATGAGCGTCCGCTTCGCGTCGCCGCATCCGGCGGACTCGCTCGAGGCGGCGGTCCGCGCCGTGCCGGGCGTCGCCGACGCCGAGGCGTGGAATGGCGTGCGCGCGGCGGTGCCGCACGCGGCGGGCGTCGTTGGCAATTCGTTCGCCCTGACCGGCGTTCCCGCCGCCACCCGCCTCCTCGCATATCCGCCGACGGCCGGGCGCTGGCTGCGTGCCGGCGACCACCGCGCGGTCGTCGTCACGCGACGCCTCGTGCAGGACGAGCCCGGCCTCGTGCCCGGGGCCGAGATCCCGCTCCTCATCGCCGGCCGGGAGAGCCGGTGGACGGTGGTCGGCGTCGTGGACGCCGGCCCCGACATCGCGGCCTACGCCACGCGCGAGGCAATCGCCGCCCTGCGCGCCGATGCGTCGGCGCGCGTGGTCGTGGTGCGGAGCGCGATCCGCGGCGCGGCCGCGGAGTTCGAGCTCCTGCAGCGCGTGCGCGACCCCATGGACACCCGCGGCGCCGCGGTGGACTCGGGGTTGCTCGTGCAGGCGGCACGCGCCGCGTTCGAGGATCACCTGCTGATGGTGGCCGGGTTCCTCGTGCTGATGTCGCAGCTCACGATCGTCGTCGGCGGGCTCGGCCTGGCGTCAACGATGAGCCTCGGCGTGCTCGAACGCACGCGCGAAATCGGCGTGCTGCGCGCGGTGGGTGCGCCGCACCGGGTGATCGCGCTCATGGTCCAGGGCGAAGGCCTGCTGGTCACGGTCATGAGCTGGGCGCTCGCGATTCCGCTGTCGGTGCCGATGAGCGTCGCGGTGGCACGGGCCTTCGGTCGCGTCATGCTGCCCGTGCCCCCGCAGTACGTGCCCGAGCCGTTCGCCGTGGGCGCGTGGCTCGTGCTGGCCGTGGTCGTGTCGGCGCTCGCCTGCGCATGGCCCGCCCGGCGCGCGACCCGCGTGTCCACGCGGGTCGCGCTGTCGTACGAGTGACCGCCGCCCTCAGGGCTTGTTCGCGTCCAGCACCGCCTTCCGCTCCAGCCAGCTCTGCCCGTCGGTGATCCACTTCGGCGCCGGCTCGCCCTTCAGGTAGTGGCCGAACCACTGGAGAATCCGCCGCTCGTAGTCGATGGCGTTCTCGCGCTTGCCGAGCCCGTGCCCCTCGCCCGGGTACAGCAGCATCACCGCCTGCTTGCCCGCGCGGCGCGCGTAGTTCCAGAACTCCACGCCCTGGCGCATGTCCACGGTGGGGTCGTCGCCGCCGATCTCCTGCAGGATGCTCACCGCCGGCATCGTGTTCACCGCGAGGATGGGGCTGTTGCGGTTCATCGCGGCCGGGTCTTCCCATGGCGCCACGGCCATGCGGAACTGGCCCGTCTCCCAGTGGTCGAACTCGGGCACGGAGCTCCAGTGCATCTGGCCCGCGAAGCTCCACATGTCGGTGATGCCCGCGCCGGCGACGACGGTCTTGATCAGCTTGCTGTGCGTGGCGAGGAAGTACGCCTCGTACCCGCCCTGCGAGTGGCCGCAGTGCCCGATGTTCTTCGGGTCCACGAGCCCGCGCGCGAGCACGGACTGGATGGCGCCGTCCACGGCGGCCTGCGTGTCGATGCCGAACTGGCCGGGCCGGAACACCATGTCGGGCATCAGCACGAAGTAGCCGTTCTGCGTGAACACGTTCGCGTTGTAGTAGTCGTTCTCGCGCGGCACGATGTACCGGTGCAGGCCCTGCGACAGCAGCTCGTACGTGTACACGATCATCGGGTACTTCCGGCCCGGCTCGTAGTTGGCGGGGTAGTACAGGATGCCCTGCAGGCCCACGCCAAGCGTGCTCTTGAAGTTGATCAGCTCGGCCTTGCCCCAGGCATAGTCCTTCTGGAACGGGTTCGTCGCGGTGAACTGCTTCGCCGACGCGAGGTCCGCGCCGCCCACGAAGACGTCGGGCGAGTCCTCGAACGACTGGCGCACGAACGAATAGCGATCGGTGCTGTCGGCCTTCGCGAGCGTGCCGACCTGTGCGTCCTCGAACACCACGCGCTTCACCATGCCGTCCGTCATCAGCTGCGCGTAGCCGCTCTTCTTGGTCTTCTTGCCGTACATCGAGAGCCAGACGGGCTTCGAACGGTCCACCGACCGCTCGCGCGCACTGCCGCCGAACCCGAACGGGTCGAGTCGCGCGCCGAGCGCCACGAGGCGGTATTGCACGCCGTCCTTCGCGCCGTCCGTCAGGCGCCTGCCCCCGGAGCCGTCGGGCGCCACCTCCCACACATCGTAGTCCGTGTAGAGGTACATGGTGTTGCCGTCCGTGCTCCACGTCGGGCCGCCCCACGGACCGGGCACGTCGCTCGGATGATCGTCGTCGCGGTCCACGAAGTCGGCCTTCTGCGACGCGCGCAGCTTCTCCGTCACGTTGGCCCGGGCGCCCGTCGCGACGTCGATCACCTGGAAGTCCTTGCCGTCGAACCAGGCCACGCGGCGGCCCGTGGGGTCGGCGCCGAAATCGTGGCGCACCTTCTCGAGCAGCTTGCGGCGCGTGCCGGAGGCGATGTCGATCGCGTAGAGGTCTTCGTCGGGACGGCCGAACTTCTGGCCCCACGCGTAGGGCGTGCGGTCGGTCTCGGTCGCGAACCGGTCGCCGTCGAGGATCGTCTCGCTTTCCATCGCATCGCTGCCGATCGGCGTGACCCGGCCCGCATCCAGGTGCCACGCGGCGATCGTCGTCGCGCGCAGGTCGCGCGCCTCGGACGTCCGCTGCTGCGGAATCGCACGCACATCGTTCACGTGCCAGATCTCGACGTCCGAGATCTTCTCGTCGCTCTTCCTGATCGCGTCGGCCACCGCGTGCCGCGGCTGCGTGCCGAAGTAGATCGTCTTGCCGTCGTCGGACCACGTCGGGCGCCGGTACTCGGCGATCCGCATGTTCGCCGGGAAGCCCGCCGCCGACGCGTCGAGCGTCATCGGCGTCGCGCCGGCCGCGCCGGCGTCGTTCCACGCGAGGATCGTGTGGGCGGTGTCCGCGTACTCCCTGGAGGCGGACGTGCGCAGCACCGCGAGCGCGCCGGACTTGTCGCGCCACGCGAGTGCACGGTACAGCGACGGCGACGACTCGAGCACGCGCACGGCGCCGGACGCGCCATCATAGAGTTGCACGCCGTTCCCGCCGTCCACGATCACCGTGAATGCGAGCATCGGCTTCACCTCGCTCCACGCCTGCTCGGCGACGTTGGCAAAGGAGAGCCGCGTGTTCTTCGCGAGGTCGAGCACCAGCACGTCGCTCACGTGCTTGCCCGACTCGGCGTAGCGCGTGACCGAGATGAACCCGCCCGTCGGCGCGAACGCGAACGTGCTGACGCCCGCGATGGCGATCGTGTCGCCCGTGGCGAGGTTCCGCGCGACGAACGCGCTGTGGACCGGCTTCTTCTCCTTCGTGAGCCGCTCGCGCTCCTTCGTTGAGACGCCAACGAGGTACGCGAACCACTTCGAGTCGTTCGAGAACGCCGGCGACTGGCCGAACGGGATCGTCACCTGCGTGTCGCGCGCGCCCCCGCGGAGGTGCAGCGAGCCGTCCTGGTCGCCCCGCGTGATGGTCCACGCCAGCCACGCGCCGTCGGGCGAGAGCTGGCTGCGGCCGAGCGTCTCCCACTTGGCGAGGTCCTGTGGCGTGACCAACGGCTTGGCCTGCGCCGCCGCGACAACGGGAAAGGCGGTGATGATGAAGGCGAGGAATCGGCGTGCCATCGTGTGTTGGGGGAAGGGGACTCGGGATTCTAGCACGGCAGCCCCGGGTTTGCGCGGCAGACGGCCACGCCGGACATTTCGGTCGCGACAATCCCGTCCACTGCAACCGGAGCTTCATGCCCACCGCTGCCGGATACTCCGGAACGCCCCTGGCGAAGAAACTGGGGATCGTCGCTGGTGCGCGCGTCGTGCCGATGCACGCGCCGCGTGACTACCGCGACTGGCTCGCGCCCCTTCCGGTGGGCGTCACGTTCGGCCGGTCCGTCACCGCCTCCACCGACGTGGTCCACGTCTTCGCGAGCCGGTCGGAGGCGCTCGCGCAGGACCTGGCCGTGCTCCGGAAGACGATCCGGCCCGACGCGACCGTCTGGGTGTCGTGGCCGAAGAAGGCGTCCGGCGTCGCGACCGACATCACCGAGGACGGGATCCGCCAGGTCTGCCTGCCGATGGGGTTCGTGGACGTGAAGGTGTGCGCCGTGACCGATGTCTGGTCCGGCCTCAAGCTCGTCATTCGCAAGGAGCTTCGCCCGGAAACGCCGGCGCGCTAACCGCGCTTCTTGTGCCGTCGGCCGCCACGACGGCCGCCGCGTCGGCGCTTCGCCGGCTCGCGTTCCATGACCGGTCCCGACGGCAGCGGCGGCGGCGCGGGCGCGTCGAGGTACGGCGACGGTTCGTCGTACGGCGAGTCGCCGTCGCTTGGCCCGAACACGTGGCGCGGCGCACGCGCTGCGGATTTCCTCGCCGGGCGCGACGCGGGTTTGCGCGGCGCGCGGGTGGCGGCGTCCGCGACCTCGCGCACCACATCCTCGCCCACCATCGGGCGGAGCATCTCGAGAATACCGTCGCTCAGGTGCTGTCCGTAGCGGTAGAGATGCACGGCGCGCGTTCGCGCGCCGAGCACCCACGCGACGAACGACTTGTCGGCTTTGGCGGCGTTGCAGCGTTTGCACGCCAGCACGAGGTTGTCGCGTCGGTCGTACGCGGACTGCCCGCGGCGCGGCGTCACGTGATCGAGCGTCAGTTCGCGCGCGGGGTACGTGAGGCCGCAGTACGCGCACACGGGCCCGTGCGTGGCGAGGAGCCACTTTCGCGTGTCGGCGTACGCCGCCCGCCCCGTCGGGACGGAGGTGTGCGTCGCGGCCGGTGCGCGGCTGCGCTTGCGCGCCGGAGAGTGTCCGCGTCGTGAACGTGCCATCATGCAATGATAGCGCCGCGCGGACGCATGCGGCGCGCGCCACCCGGCGGCGCCCGCCGCGCGAGTCCGCCGCTCGCCGCCGTTCGCCGCCGTTCGCCGCCGTTCCATGCGTCGTCCGCGCGCCGTACGTTTGCTCGCATGCGACCCTCCCGCTTCGTCATCGCCACGCGGTCCGCAGTCACGGCCGCCGTCGTGGCGGCCGCCCTCACGACGGCAACCGCCGCAGCCCCCGTGCACGCACAGTCTCGCGACGAGCCCCCGCGCCTCGACTCGGCACAGCTCATGCGCGACCTCTATGCACTCACCGCCGACTCGATGGAAGGCCGCCGCATCGGTACGCCGGGCGGCGCGCGTGCGCGCGCGTACCTCGAGACCCGGCTCCGTGCCGCCGGCATCACGCCGCTGCGCGACAGCTTTGCCGCCCCGTTCACGTCGTCCGGGCGCGGCGGCGACGTCACGGGAACCAACCTCGTCGGCGTCGTGCGCGGCACGAAGGCGCCCGACCAGTACATCGTCCTCTCGGCGCACTACGACCACCTTGGGGTCCGCAACGGCACGGTCTATCCCGGCGCGGACGACAACGCGTCGGGCACCTGCGCCGTGCTGGCCATCGCGGCGTGGCTCAAGGCGCATCCGCCCGGCCACTCCGTCATCATCGCGCTGTTCGACGGCGAGGAGGGCGGGCTGCGCGGGTCGCGCGCGTTCGTCGCCGACCCGCCCGTGGCGCTCGACAAGGTTCTCGCGAACGTCAACCTCGACATGGTCGGCCGAAACGCGCAGGGCGAACTCTACGCCGCGGGCGCCACGCCCTGGCCGCGCATGCGTCCGCTCATCGAGGCCACGGCCAAGGCGTCCGGCGTCACGCTTCGGATGGGACACGACTCCGGTGGCGGGCACGAAGACTGGACAAACCAGTCCGACCAGGGCGCGTTCGACGCGAAGAAGATCCCATGGGTCTACTTCGGCGTGGAGGACCATCCCGACTACCACAAGCCGACGGACTTCCCGAACCGGATCGAGCCGGGCTTCTTTTATAGAAGCGCGTCGACCGTCGCGGACTTCGTCCGCCGGTTCGACGCCGCGCCGCCGGCCCCGCGGTAGCGCCGCCGCCCAGGCGCTGGCGCGCCCCGCGGCGCCCGCGGCGTCGGCCGTCCCCGGGCCAACCAATCCCCGGGTCCCGTTGTCTGAGCTTCAGTAAGGAGCATACTGGAAGCGAGGTGACGGGTGGCTGACGACCGGGGCACGCTGATTCCGGGCACGTTCGAGATGCTGATCCTCAAGGCGCTGAGCCTGGGCGCCAACCACGGCTGGGGCATCGCCGAGCGCATCGAGCGCCTGTCGATCGGCGCGTGCGTCGTCCAGCAGGGCGCCGTCTACCCGGTGCTGCAGCGACTTCTGCTGCGCGGACTCGTCACGTCGGATTGGCGCGAGAGCGAGAACAACCGTCGTGCCAGGTTCTACCGGCTCACCGCGTCGGGCCGCCGCCAGCTCGAATCCGACGTGGCATCCTGGCGTCGCGCCACGGGCGGCGTGGACCGCGTGCTGCGCGCCTCGGCGGGTGAGGCCTGATGGCCTGGTGGCATGCCGTGCGCGAGCGCATGGGGCTGCTGCGTCCGGCGGCCCGCGATCGCGACCTCGACGACGAGATCGCGTACCACCTCGACTTGGAGACGGCGCGCCTCGTGTCGGCCGGCATGGCACCGACCGCGGCGCGCGACCTCGCCCTGCAACGATTCGGCGACCGGCAACGGGTCGTCGACGAGACGCGCGACGCGCGCGGCACACATTCAGTGGAGGCAGCCATGCAGGATCTTCGCTGGGCGTTCCGCGCGCTGCGCCGGAGCCCGGGATTCACGGTGGTGGCGGGACTCGTGCTCGCGCTCGCAGTCGGTGCAACGACCGCGGTCTTCAGTGTCGTCAACGCCGTCCTGATCCGGCCGCTGCCGTACCGCGAGCCCGATCGGCTCCTCGCCGTGTCGAGCGTCTACGCGCCGCCGGGCGCCGCCCGCAATGACGTCCAGCGCGTCGCCCTGTCCGACGTGGACGACTGGCGCAAGGCGACGACGACCCTGGAGTCCATCGGCGCGTTTGCATACACGCAATTGCCGATCCGCACGGGCGACCGTGCGTTCTCGCCGGTCACGGCGCTCGTCGACCCGGAGTTCCTCCCGACGCTGGGCGTCGTGCCGGAGCGTGGCACGCTGTTCGCGCCCCGGGGAACGCCCGGCACCGACTTCTCCATCATCATTTCGCACCGGTTCTGGGCGCTGGCCTTCGATTCCGACCCCGCCGTCGTGGGACGACCTGTCAGCGTGGATGGGGCCTCATACGTCGTCCGCGGCGTCATGGCGGAGGACTTCCAGTTTCCGCGCGCCGACGCGTCGTACTACGCCGAGCCGGTGGACCTGATCGTCCCGGCGGCGGGGTTCAGCGGGTTCCCGCAGAATACAAACCAATGGTTCGGCATCGCCCGCCTGCGAGGCGGCGTTCCGCTGGCCCGCGCCGCGGACGAGTTGCGGACGATTGCCGCCGGCATGGCAGCGGCCGACGCGCGGCATCGCGACTGGACCGTCGGCCTCGCTTCCCTCACCGACGTGACGACCCGCGCCTCGCGTCCGGCACTGCTGGTCGTGCTCGCCATCTCGCTCCTCCTGCTCGTCATCGCCGCGTCGAACGTGACGAACCTCCTCTTTTCCCGGGGCGCGGCGCGCGGCAGCGAGCTCGCCATCCGCCAGGCGATGGGCTGCTCGACGGGCCGCCTGGTCCGCCAGATGGTCCTCGAGAGCGCGTGCCTCACCGTCGCGAGCGGCATCCTCGGCGTCGCGCTCGCCGTGTCCGCAACGAACGCAATCGTCGCGCTCTCGCCCGTGCACCTGCCCATCACGCAGGCGATCAGCCTCGACGGCTCCGTGATCCTGTTCGCCCTCGCCGTGTGCCTCGCGACGGCGATCGCCGCGGGCATCGTCCCGGCGATCCACGCGGCGCGCACCAGCGACGCGCTGGTCCGGGCGCCGGGCACGCGCGCCACCGGTGGTCGCGCGATCGGCCGCGCCCAGCGCGCGTTGTGCGTCGTCCAGATCGCGCTCGGCGTCGCGCTCCTCTCCGTCGCCGGCACGCTCAGCGGCGGTCTCTGGCGGCTGAGCGACACCGACCCCGGGTACCGCACCGACGGCGTGATGGGCTTCGCGTTCTCGGTCCCGAACGACCATCCGATGGCGCAGCGCATCGCGTTCTACCGCGACGCCCTCGAGCAGGTGCGGACGATTCCCGGCGTCACCTCGGCCGGGTTGATCAGCTTCCTGCCGCCGGAGACCCGCGCGGGCGTTTTCATGGGCTTTTCGGTCGAGGGCGCCCCGCCGCCGGCGAAGGGTGCGCCGCCGAATGTCGCGAACCACCTCATCACCAGTCCCGGGTACTTCTCCACGATGGAAATGTCGATGGCCGCGGGCCGCGATTTCGCCGAGTCCGACGACGAGAAGGGTGCCCCCGTCATCGTCGTCAACGAGGCGTTCGTCCGCAAGTATTTTGCCGACGGGCGCGCGCTGGGCCAGCGGGTCGGCATCGCGTTCGGCGGCGGCAAGCCCACGCGGGAGATCGTGGGCGTTGTGCGCGACGTTCATGACCGTGGGCTGGGGCGCAAGGCGTATCCCACCATCTACATCCCGTATCGGCAGTTCGCGCTCCCCTACGGCAGCATGGCCGTGCGGGCATCGGCCGACCCCGCATCGATCGTTCCCGAGATCCGGCGGCGGCTCGCGCGGCTCGACCCGGCGATTCCCCTCGTGAACTTCGAGCGCGTCGCGGACCGCATCCATGCCTCGCTCGACGAACCGCGGTTCTACACGTGGCTGGCGGCGGTGTGCGCGGGCATGGCGGTGCTCTTCGTCACTCTCGGTCTCTACGGCATCGTGTCGTTCAACGTCGCGCGCCGCACGTCGGAATTCGGCGTGCGGATGGCCATCGGGGCGTCAAGCGGCGCCATCCTGCGACTTGTGCTGGCGCAGGGCGTATGGATGTCCGGTGTCGGATCGGCGATCGGGCTGGCGCTCGCCCTCGCGTCGACCCGGGTGCTGGGATCACTCCCGATCCCGGTGAAATCGCTTGGCGTCGCGGCGGTCGCGTCTGCCGTCGGGCTCGTGGCTGGAGTGACGCTCGCGGCGAGCTACATCCCCGCGAGGCGGGCAAGTCGCGTGAGCCCGCTCGCGGCCTTGCGGCAGGACTGAACGTCCCCACCGCCCGTTGCGAGCGCGCACCGGCTCAGGCGCGGCGGCGCGCAGGCTTTCGCGCCGACCGCGGTCCCGGTGCGGCGCCGGCGAGCTCGGGCGGCGCCTGCCGTTGCCACGCTTCCTGCAGCAGCAGGCGGAGTTCGGGCACGCGCACCTCGGCCAGTCGAACGAGCACGGCCGGAAATCCGTTGTAGTGCGGCTCGGTGAAGAACTTCTTCGGGTTCGACGCGATGATCAGGTCCTTCTCGGCGAGGCTCGTGACCATCACGGCGAGCACCTTCGGTTGCGGTACGCGCGCCTTCTTCGGGTCCACGCGCTCCTTCCACACCCACGCGTAGCCCTTCAGCTTGCCCTTGTTCGGCACGGAGAACGCGAAGTCCGTCGTCGACGCTACGGTGCCAGGCAGCGCCATCGCGATGCGTCGGACATCTGCCTGGGTTGCCATTCGCCACCTCCTGGCCCAAGCTAGAGCGAATCCAAACCCGGGGAAAGCGATGTCCGGACGGCGCAGTCGCAGGGAGTTCATGGGACTCACCGCCGCCGGAATGGCTGGCGTGCTCACGCCGCCGTGGATTCGCGAGACCGGGGGCCCCGCGCGCTTCTCGCCTGCTCCGACCGCGTCGTTCGGCCCGCAGGGCGCCGACCCCGACCTCATCGTCGTCAACGCGAAGGTCCACACCATGGATCCGGCCGCGCCGCGCGCCGAGGCATTCGCGATCAACGGCGGACGGATCATCGCCGTCGGCACCACGGCCGCGGTGCGCGCGCTCGCCGGCAGGCGCACGCAGACGTTCGACGCGAAGCAGATGACGATCGTTCCCGGGTTCATCGACTGCCACAACCACGCTGGCGGGACGACCCTTCTATATGAAGTCCTGGTCGGGAACCCGTTCGAGGTCGAGTTCGTCACGATCCAGAGCATCATCGACAAGCTCAAGGCCAGGGCGGCGACGGTGCCGCCGGGCACGTGGGTCGAGGGCTACTTCTTCGACGACACGAAGCTCAAGGACAAGCGGATGCTCAACGTGCACGACCTCGACCAGGTGTCCACGCAGCATCCGGTGGCGGTGCGGCACCGGGGCGGGCACACGTCGTTCTACAATTCGAAGGCGTTCGAGATGGCCGGCATTACCAGGAACACGCCCAATCCGCCCGGCGGCACCTACGACCACGATGCGAGCGGCGAACTGAACGGCCGCGTGACCGATCGCGCGACCGGCGCGATCAACCGCGTCGGCGACCGGCCGAAGTTCACCGCGGCGGAGCGGGACCAGCGCGAGCGCGCGGGCATCGCGCACATCTCGAAACAGTTCGTGCGCTACGGGCTCACGACCGTCCATCACGAAGGTGGCGACCTGGCCGCGATCCAGGACGTGCGCGCCGCCGGCGACCTGAAGCATCGCGTGAGCTACGAAGCGCAGGGCCGCGTGCTCGACAGCATGATCGCGAGCGGCATCCAGACCGGCTTCGGCGACGAGTGGATCCGCTTCGGTGCCACGAGCGAGCACACGGTGGACGGCTCGTTCTCCGAGCGCACGATGGCGCTGAGCACGCCGTATCCCGGCCAGAACGGCTACACGGGCAACGTCACCGAGACGCAGAAGACGCTCGACGAGTGGGTGCTGAACGCGCACCGCGCCGGCATCCAGGTGAACTGCCACGCCAACGGCGACGTCGCGATCGACATGTACCTCACCGCGTTCGAGAAGGCGCAGCAGGCCGTGCCGCGCGCCGACGCGCGGCCCAAGGTCACGCACTGCACCCTGATCAACGATGACCTCATCCGCCGCCTCAAGGCGGTCGGCGCGGTGCCGGCGCTGTTCACGACGTACGCCTACTACAACACGGACAAGTTCCCGTTCTACGGCGCCGAGATGATGACGCACTGCATGGCGTTCCGGACGATGCTCGACGCGGGCATCTACGCCGCGGCAGGCAGCGACTTCTCACCCGGGCCGTTCGCGCCGCTCATGGGCATCCAGGGCATGGTCACGCGCACGGGCTGGGACCACACCACGTGGGGCCCGAACCAGAAGGTCTCCGTGGACGAGGCCATCCGTATCAACACGTACCACGGCGCGTGGAACTCGCACGAGGAGCACCTCAAAGGCTCCATCACGGTCGGCAAGCTCGCCGACTACGTCGTGCTCGCCGACGATCCCCACACCGTGCCGGCGGAGAGGATCAAGGACATCCAGATCGTGCGCACCGTGGTCGGCGGCGCGACGATGTACCAGGCGTAGCGGCGGCGCCGCCGGCTTAGTCGCCGCGGAACACGCTCGCCGGCGCCACGCGCACGGCGCGCAGCACCGGCGCGAGACACCCCACGAGCGTCATCACCACGCACAGCGCGACCACCGCGCCGAACGTCCCGGCGTCCGCGGGATTCAGGCCGAACAGGAGTGACTGCATCCACCGGCCGGCCGCCCACGCCACCGCCACGCCCGGGACCACGCCGGCCGCGGCGAGTGACGAGCCGTGCCGCAGCACGAGCCGCACCACCTCGCCCTGGCGCGCGCCAAGCGCCATGCGCACCCCAAACTCGTGCGCGCGCTGCGACACCGTGTACGCCAGCAGGCCGTGGATGCCGATCGCCGCCAGCAGGAACGCGATGGCGGCGAACGCCCCCAGCACCCGTACCTGCGCGGTGCGCGACGCGGTGTTCGACGCCACGATCGCGTCGAGGGTCTGCACGGCGGACACCGGCTGGCGCGGCGCGATGCGGCCGATCACGGCGCGCACGGCGTCCGTCACGGACGCCGGTGGCACGGTGGTGCGGATCACCAGGTCCTTCGGCTGGTAGCCGACGAGGGCGCTGTCGGGTTGCTGCGCGGCCGGGAGGTACACCTGCGGTTCGCTCTCGCGCTCGAGGCCGCGCGTCTTCACGTCGCGTACCACGCCGACGATCGTGCGCTCGGCGAGGCCGAAGCTGAAGCGCATGCCGATCGGGTCCGCGCCGGGCGAGAAGCGCTTCACGAACGACTCGCTCACGACCGCCACGAGCGGCCGCGTCGCGTCGTCGGCGGCGTCGATGCCGCGGCCCTTGATCACGGGAACGCCGAGCGCGTCGAAGATGTGCGGCGTCGCGTACCGCAGGCTCGCCGTGTTGCCGGGCGTCCGCACCGCCGGCTCACCCGCGCGCACGACCGGCCAGATTCCTCCGCCCATCACCATCGGCAGGAAGGAGATGTACGCGGCGCGCTGCACGCCCGGCACCGCCTCGACGCCCGCGATGACGTCGTCGTAGAATCGCTGTCGCCGCGCCGCCACGTCGAACTCGGGGCGCGGCAGCGCCGTGCGCATCGTGAGCGCATGGTCCGCGCGGAACCCGGGGTCCACCGCCTGCACGCGCGCCAGCGCGCGCAGCAGCAGGCCCGCCGATGCCAGGAGCACGACGGACGCCGCGACCTCGGTGACGACCAGCGCCGATCGCAGGCGCTGCCGGCGCCCGCCGCCGCCGCGCGTGCCCTCGCGCAGCGCGCTCACGGGCGCCTCCGACGACGCGCGCAGCGCGGGCACGACGCCCACGCCCAGCCCGGTCAGCACGGTCGCGATCATCGTGAACACCAGGATGCGGCCGTCGATGGCCGGGACGTCGGCCACCGGCAGCGCCAGCGGGACGAGCCGGGCGAGCAGCGGCAGCCCCGCATACGCGATCCCCACGCCGGCCGCGCCGCCGATGCCGGTGAGCAGGACCGTCTCCGTGACGAGCTGCCGCGCCAGTCGTTCCCATCCCGCGCCGAGCGCGGCGCGCACGGCGAGTTCCCGGCGCCGGGTCAGCGACCGGGCGAGCAGCAGGCTGGTCAGGTTGGCGCACGCGATCAGCAGCACACAGAGCGCCGCGCCGCACAGCCCCAGCAGCAGCAGGCGCGACTCGCGCGACATCTCGTCGCGGAGCGAGCGCACCACCACGCCCACATTCCGGTTCTCCTGCGGGTACGCGGCCTCGAGCTGCGCGCCGACGCGCCGCATGTCGGCTGAGGCCTGGCCAATGGACACGCCCGGCTTGAGCCGCGCGATCACGTCGAACCAGTTGTCCGTCCGGTCCGCGATCTGCTGTTCGGCCACCGGCATCGCGAGCCAGAACTGCGCGTCGCGGTCGGGAAACCGGAACGTCGGCGGCATCACCCCGATCACCGTGTGCGGCGCGCCGTCGAGCTGGATCACGTGGCCGATCACGCCGGAATCGGCGCCGAACATCGTCCGCCACAGGTCGTCGGCGATCACGATCGCGCCCACGTCGCCGTCGGCGGGGCCCGTCGGCATGAGCGTCCGCCCGAGCGCCGGCGGCACGCCGAGCATCGCCATGAGGCCGGGTGTGACCACCGCTCCCTCGAGCCGCTGCGGCTCGCTGCCGCCCACCACGTTCACGTCCCACGCGTGGAACGCCTCGACCGCCGTGAACGAGGTGCTCATGGCGCGCCAGTCGCGCCAGTTCGGCGGCGATGCCTCGAGGCCCGCTGCGCCGTTGGGGGCCTCCCACAGGCGCACGAGCTCGTTGGGGCGTGCGAATGGCAGCGGCCGGATCAGCACCACGTCGGCGACGGAGAAGGCCGCCGCGTTCGCGCCGATGCCGATCGCGGTGACCGCGACGGCGGTGAAGGCGAATCCCGGCGCGTGCGCGAACGCGCGCACCGCGGCCCGCACGTCGTGGCGCAGGATGTCTCCGTGCGCGGCCGCGGCGCCCGCGCACGTTCCCATCAGCTCCTCGGTGAACACCGCGAATCGGCCTGCCGCGCTGCCAGCGGCGGCCAGTCGCTGCA
>CAZKYG010000218.1:0-3865 GCA_964556915.1 uncultured Gemmatimonas sp. | reverse complement strand
CTGTTGCAGGACCGGCGCGCCAAACCACGTGAACTGGTTGTCCGCCACGAGCAGGCTGATGGACGAGGTCTGCTGCCAGAGCGGCGCGAAGGCGCCGCGCGCCAGTTCGAGCGCGCGCGCGTAGGTGGGGTTCTGCTTGTTACCCTCGTACAGCTGGTGCGCCCGCATGGTCTTCTCGACCTGACGCAACACCCCATCCACCACCGCGGGGTCGAACGGCGGCGGCGTCTGCTCGTCCGGCGAGTCCGGCGCAGCCGGGGCGACGGGGTTGGTCACGCGCTAAACGTATGCGATTGGGCGACCTGCGCCACGTCCTTGTCGCCTCGGCCGCTCACACACAGCAGCACGACGTCGTCCCGGGACCAGCGTCCGCGGTTTGCATCCATCCATCCCACCGCGTGTGCCGTTTCGAGCGCGGGGATGATGCCCTCAAGCCTCGCCAACAGGCCGAACGCCGCGAGGGCGTCGGCGTCCGTGCACGAGACGTATTCGGCGCGCCGCGTGTCGTGCAGCCACGCGTGCTCCGGCCCCACGCCCGGGTAGTCAAGCCCGGCCGACACCGAGTGCGCCGGATGGACCTGGCCATCCGCATCCTGCAGGAGGTAGCTGAGCGAGCCGTGCAGGACGCCCGGCACGCCGCGCAGGAGCGACGCGGAATGTTCGCCGGTCTCGAGTCCGTGCCCCGCGGCCTCCACGCCGATCAGTTCGACGTCCGCGTCGGGCACGAAGGCGTGGAATGCCCCGATCGCGTTGGACCCGCCGCCCACGCACGCCACGACGCTCCGCGGGAGTCGTCCAACCCGGTCGAGCACCTGCGCGCGCGCCTCACGACCGATGATGGCCTGGAAATCGCGCACCATGCGCGGATACGGCGCGGGCCCGACGACCGATCCGATGATGTAGTGGCTGTGGTCGCACGTCCCGACCCAGTCGCGGATGGCCTCACTCGTTGCGTCCTTGAGCGTCCGCGTCCCGGACCGGACGGGCACGACGCTGGCGCCCATGAGGCGCATGCGGAACACGTTCAGTTCCTGGCGCCGCATGTCCTCTTCACCCATGTACACGACGCACTCGAGCCCGAGCCGCGCACACGCCGTGGCCGTGGCGACACCGTGCTGCCCCGCGCCCGTCTCCGCGATGATGCGCCGCTTGCCCATGCGCACGGCAAGCATCGCCTGCGCGAGGGCGTTGTTGATCTTGTGCGCGCCGGTGTGGTTCAGGTCCTCGCGCTTGAGCAGCACGCGGGCGCCGATCCGCTCCGAGAACCGGGGCGCCTCCGAGAGCGCCGAGGGGCGGCCGACAAACGTCGTGAGCGCCTGCGTGAGCGCGCCCGTGAACTCCGGATCGCGCGCCGCCGCGTCGTAGGCGGCCGCCAGCTCGTCGAGCGCCGGAATCAGCGTCTCGGGCACGTACCGGCCACCGTAGGCGCCGAAGCGCTCGTCGTGGATCGCCTGCTGAGTCATCTGAGTGTCCGCCTCGCCGCCTGTGCAAACGCCACCATTCGTTCGTGGACCTTCACGCCCGGTGCCTCCTCCACGCCCGAGGAGACGTCGACCACGTCCGGCTCGAGCGCCGCGGCGGCATCCTCAACGTTCTCCGCCGTGAGGCCTCCTGCCAATACCACCGTGCCGCCGCAGCGGATGCGCGTGAGCTGGTCGGCCAGCGCCGGCCACGGCAGCGCCACGCCCGAACCGCCGAGCGCACCATCCACCCGCGCGTCGAGGAGCAGCGCATCCGCCTCGGCGATCAGCGACGCGGCTACGCCGGGAATCGCCGTGCCCTCCACCCGTACGGTGGCCCAGATGACGCCACCGAAGAGTGCACGCGCCTCACGCACGTCGTCCACCGACGGATCCGCGTGCAGCTGCACGACGTCCAGCGGTGTCGCCGCGAGCACGCGCGGCAGGCGCGCCCGGAAGTCGCGCCCGAACACGCCGACGCGACGGATCGCGGGCCCGGCCGCGGCCAGCACGCGCGCCGCGCGCTCCGGCGCGAGTTCGCGCGGCCCGCCGGCGAAGATCACGCCGGCGTACGCACCGCCGGCTTCGGCCACGAACGACGCGTCCGTCTCGCGCGTGAGCCCGCAGAACTTCACGTCAGGCACGCGCCCGCCGTGCCACGCCCGCGAGCGCGGCAACGGCTGCCGCCCCGTCCGTGTGCGACGACAGCGCCGAACCGACCAGCACGGCATCGGCGCCAGTCGCGGCCGCGCGCTCGACGTCCGCGCGCGACGCCACGCCGCTCTCATACACCGCAACCCGGTCACGCGGCACGAGCGGCAACAGCCGCTCGCCGACCGCCGGATCCACCGCCAGCGTCTCGAGATTCCGCGTGTTCACGCCGACCACGCAACCAGCGACCGCGACCGCGCGTGCGAGCTCGCGCTCGTCGCGCACTTCGAAGAGCACATCGAGGCCGAGCGTCGCCGCCTCGGCGGCAAGGTCGGCCGCGTGCGATGGCTCGAGCGCCCGCGCAATGAGCAGCACGGCCGCGGCGCCGGCCCGCACGGCCTCGTGCAGTTGCAGCGCATCCACGATGAAATCCTTGCGGAGCACGGGAACGTCCACCGCGGCGCTCACCGCCCGCAGGTCGGAGAGCGACCCGCCGAAGCGCTCGGGCTCGGTGAGCACCGAAATCGCCGCTGCGCCACCGTCCGCGTATGCCGTCGCCCGCGGAGCCGCGTCGATCGCGTCGTTGATGGTCCCCTTGCTGGGGCTGCGGCGCTTCACCTCGGCGATCACCGCGACATGCGGGCCACGCAGCGCCGACGCGAACGTGCCGGAGCGGCGCGTCGCCACGGCATCCGCTGTGCGGCCAGGCGCGTCGGTGCGGCGGAGCGCCTCGACGCGCCGTTCAGCGGCAGCGACGAGTTCACCCAGAACGCCGCGAGGTGGCGCCCAGACGCGCGGAGGTGCTTGTGATTCGGTCAATGTTCGGCTACCGTTACTTCGGGTACTGTTCGGTAGTCAAGGTCGGAGACGGTCACCCGACACGAGACCACCCTCCTTCAGCGGACTCGACATGCCACTCACGAAACGCCAGCGCCAGATCCTCGACTACCTCAACGGGTACGCCGCCGAGCACGGATATGCGCCGAGTTTTGAGGAGATCGCCGAGCACTTCAACTATAACTCTCTGGCCACGGTGCACGAGCACCTGACCAATCTCGAGCGCAAGGGGTACATCAAGCGCTCGTACAACGAGAGCCGGGCCATCGAGATCCTGCCGTCGGACGTGATCGCGCGTGCCGTCGAGGTGCCGCTCATGGGCGCGGTGGCCGCGGGCGTCCCGATCGAAGTGTCGGCCTCCGACGAAACCGTGGCGGTGCCGGAGAGTTTCCTGCGCCGGGCGGGCAGCCACTACGCCCTGCGCGTGCGCGGCAACTCGATGATCGACGACCAGATCCGCGACGGCGATTTTGTCGTCGTGCACGATCGCAACGCCGCCGACAACGGGGACATGGTCATCGCGATGCTCGACGGCGCATCGGCGACGGTCAAGCGGTACTATCGGGAGCGCGACGGCCGGATCCGGCTGCAGCCCTCCAACGACCAGATGGCGCCGATCTACGTGCGCGAGGACCAGATGCAGGTGCGCGGCATCGTCGTTGGCGTGCTGCGCCGGTACTAGCCCGCCGCGCGCGTCGCGCGGCGCAGGCGCTCGAGGGCATGCATCGCGGCCCCCGAGCGGATCGACTCGATCGCGACGGCCACGCCCCCCGCGATCGAATCGACGCGACCGGCCGTGTAGAGGGCGGCGGACGCGTTCAGCACCACGGCAGCCTCGGCCGCCGGCGCCCCCGCGCCGCGCAACACCGCTTCGATCACCGCCGCGTTCTCCTGCGGTCCCGCGCCCGCGAGCTCCG
>CAZKYG010000217.1:0-5530 GCA_964556915.1 uncultured Gemmatimonas sp. | reverse complement strand
GCCGCCGCAACCGCGGCCGCAAGCGCGGCCGGATACGGCGACGCGCGATTCCACTGCGCGGCCACGCCGCCCGCTCACGGCCGCCGACACGATCAAGGCGCCAATCGCGGCCGCGTACGTGCCGGCCGTGATGGGCGCGCGCGGCGAACCGATGCACTGGGACCGCGACGCGCTGTACGCGATGGGCACGCTCACCCTGGGGGAGCTCCTCGCGCAAATCCCGGGCGTGACGCTCATGACCTCGGGATTCCTGCTGGCGCCCGCGGTCGCGGCATGGCATGGGGATCCCGGCGCGGTGCGTCTCTTCATCGACGGGGTCGAGCGCGACGAGATCACGCCGCGCACAGGAGGCGTCACGGACCTGTCCATGGTCCCGCTCTGGGCGCTCGAGGACGTCTCGGTCGAGGAGACGGCGGGCGAGCTGCGCGTGCACGCGCGCACATGGAGCGTGACGCGCACCACCGCCGCCACCCGAACCGACGTCCTGACCGGAAGCGACAACCTCAACCTGTTTCGCGGCTACTTCGGGAAACGCGCGGCCAACGGCATCGCCATTCAGTTCGCGGCGCAGCAGGCGAGCACGATCGAGTCCCTCACCGGCATGGACGGCGACGCGCTCGGCGCACTGGGGCGCATCGGCTGGGCCGGGGGCGCGTGGAGCCTGGACGCGACGTGGCTGCGCCAGGGGCTCAATCGCAACGCTGGCAAGCGCTACCTCCTCGCCACGCCAGAGACGAACGCCATGGCGCCGTATCACGGGTCCGCGGCGCTGGCGTACATGCGCCTCGGGTGGCGTTCACCCGACTCGGCCGGCGTCTGGGGGCAGTTCATCGCGTCCACCCAGGGCGCGCTGCTCACGCCGCCGTCGACCGCCGCCGCGATTCCCGCGGCGAACGATTCGGCTTCGGCCGATACGAGCGCATCGCAGGCCGAGTACACCGCGATGGGCGGACTCAACCGGCGCGGGGTGCGGTTGACCGGCGGCGCACGACTCCGCGTGCGCGACGGAACCAGCGATTTCGCGCCGCTCCTGCGGCTCGACGCCGACCGCTCGTGGATGGGGCTTGCGGCGTCGGCGGAGCGCCGGTTCGCCGGGGCCACCACGTGGGACGTGCGCGCGCGTGCCGAGCCGTTCAGCTGGTTGCGGCTCTCGGCATCGGTCGGCGCCGGAGCGTCATCCGCGTCCACGGCCGCGCACCCGGGCTCGACCGCAGACATTGCCGCAGGGTTCCGCGGGCGCTGGATCGGTGTGGGCGTCATCCGAGCTGCCGAGGCCACTGTGCTGGCGCCAATCGCGCTGGACTCGTCCCAGCGCGCCGCGGTCCTGCCGGCCGCGACGGGCATCACGTTCACGGTGGGCGGCCCGCTCGTCCGCGGATGGAACGTCCGAACGGACGTCGTCAACTGGGGGAGCGCGACGGCGTTCCGTCCCCAGACCGAGGCGCACACGCGAGTCTGGTTCGAGTCGAACTTCCTCGGATTCGCGCCGCGCGGGAACTTCCATGTGCTCGCCGCGCTGACGCACGAATACCGGACCACCCTCTACGCGCCGTCGGCCGACGGCCCGATCGGGCAGTCGACGCCCGGCTACAGCGCGCTCGGCACGGTGCTCCAGGTCCGGATATCGACCGCCACGGTTTACTGGGACTTCCGGAACATGACCGGCCACAACTACGAGACGTTCCCCGGTTACCTGATGCCCCGGAACCTGAGCGTGTACGGTATCCGCTGGGAGTTCTGGAACTAGGCCGTCGGGTTTACAAAAGTGTTGTGCTATCGTAACTTAGTAAGCTTCCTATGATACGAAGCATGACCGGTTTTGGCGCTGCCGACGGCTCCGTCGGGGCGGCGCGCGTGTCGATCGAGCTGCGGTCGGTCAACCACCGGTTCTTCAGTCCGAGCATCAAGCTCCCGAGCGCACTCACCCGGTGGGAAGCCGAGGTGCGCGAGTACCTGCGCGGACGCATCGGGCGGGGCCACGTCACGCTCACGGGACGCCTTGAGCGACCGGATCACGCTGCCGCCGTGATCGACGAGGCGGCGTTTGCGGCGCGCGCCGCTGCGCTCCTTGCCCTGCAGCAGCGGCATGGGCTCGGCGGAACGGTGGACGTGGCGACCGTCCTGCGGATGCCGGACGTCGTGCGGGCGGCCGTTCCAGACGACGAGCCGGAGGGCACGCCAGATGAAGTGCTCGCCGTCGTACAGGCCGCGGCCGACGGGCTGATGGCAGCGCGCGAGGCCGAAGGCGCGCGCCTGGCCGCGGTCATCGGGTCGCGCCTCGCCCTTCTGGAAACCACGCTCGGCCGCATCGCCGTTCGTGCGCCGGAACGCATGGCGGCGCACCGCGACCGCCTGCGCGAGAATGTCCGGGCGCTGCTCGACGGACGTGCGCCGGATGAGCAGCGGCTCGCGCAGGAGATCGCGCTGCTGGCCGAGCGCCTCGACACCGGTGAGGAGGTGGATCGGTTCACGATGCACCTGGCGGCCATCCGCGAAACGCTGGCGGCGGCGCCGGAGGGCGGGGTCGGGAAGCGCATCGGATTCCTGTTGCAGGAGCTCCTGCGCGAGGCGAACACGATCGGGAGCAAGGCGAACGATGCGCCGATGCAGGCGGACGTGGTGGCGCTGAAGGAGGAGCTGGAGCGCATCCGCGAGCAGGTGGAGAACCTCGAGTGAGCACGTTCCCCGTGGTGCTGTCGGCGCCGTCCGGCGCGGGCAAGACGACCATCGCGCGCCGGCTCATGACCGCCCGGGCGGACGTCGGCTACTCCGTGTCCGCGACGACCCGGGCGCCGCGGCCCGGCGAGCGGGACGGCGTGGACTACCATTTCCTGTCAGACGCGGAGTTCGTGGCCCGCGAGCGGAATGGCGAGTTCGCCGAATCGGCGCTCGTGCACGGCCGTCGGTACGGGACGCTGCGCGCCGAGGTCGCGCGGGTGCTCGCCGCCGGACGCCACGTGATCATGGATATCGACGTGCAGGGAGCGGCGCAGTTCGCGTCGAGCTTCCCGGACTCGTTGCTGCTCTTCATTCTCCCGCCGTCGGTCGAGGCGCTGGTGGAGCGCCTGCGCGGGCGCAACACGGAGTCCGATGCCGAACTTGCC
The DNA here is from genome assembly GCA_964556915.1 of uncultured Gemmatimonas sp. Taxonomy (GTDB): domain Bacteria; phylum Gemmatimonadota; class Gemmatimonadetes; order Gemmatimonadales; family Gemmatimonadaceae; genus Fen-1231. The sequence continues at coordinate 2,426 of CAZKYG010000217.1, read as the reverse complement.
GAGCGCCTTCGGAACGCCCACGCCGAGCTGCAGCAGGTGGGCCGTTACCACGGGGTGATTGTCAATGACGACCTCGACCGCGCCGTTGCGGAGGTATCGGCGGCCATCGACGCGCAGGACCGGAGCCGCGCCCGGGTCCGGTCGCTCGACGAGCAGGTGTCCGGGCTCCTGGCCCGCCTCGAGGAACAAATCGCCCTGTTCTCGACATAGATTACGGACCTTCACCCCAACGACAGCCCATGCGAGTCTTCACCCCGAACGAGACCACCGCGCACGCGGCGAACAAGTACCTCGCCGTGCTCGTCGCGGCGAAATACTCCAGGATCCTCAACGAGTTTCCGCGCGACCGCTCGGTCAGCGGCGAGAAGAAGCTGACGACGCGCGCACTTGAGGAACTGTCGGCCGGCGACGTGGAGTACCGCGTCATCCCGCGCCGTCGCCCGGCGGAGTAGCCGGGCCGGCCCCCGGCTCGCGAGCGTCGGCGTGCGGCCCTTCGAGGGGCGTCGCATCCTCCTGGGAGTCACCGGGGGCATCGCGAGCTACAAGACGGTCGCGCTCGCCCGCCAGCTCACGCAGGCCGGCGCGGTTGTCGACGTGGTGATGACGCGATCGGCCCGCGAGTTCGTCGGCGGTGTCACGTTCGAGGCCATCACCGGACGCGCGGTCCACAGCGACCTCGTCGCCGAGGGCAGTGCCCTCGACCACATCACGCTGGCGCGCGAGAATGCACTCGTCGTCGTGGCGCCGGCCACGGCCGACTTCATCGCCCGCGCGGCCACGGGCCGGTCGAACGACCTCCTCAGCGCGACGTTGCTCGCATCCACCGCGCCCGTGCTCGTCGTCCCCGCAATGAACGACCATATGTGGACGCATGCGCAGACGGCCGCGAACGTGGCCCACCTGCGCGCGCTGGGCTACACCGTGCTCGATCCGGGCGTGGGCCCGCTGGCGTCGGCCGGGGAGGGGAGCGGCCCGGGCCGGATGCGCGAGCCTGAGGAGATCGTGGCGGCCGCCGCGCAGCTTCTCGGTCGTGGTGATGCGCTCGCCGGCCGCCATGTCGTCGTCACGGCCGGGCCCACGCGAGAGCCGATCGATCCCGTGCGGTTCATCTCGAACCGCTCGAGCGGCCGGATGGGCGTGGCGATTGCCGCCGCGGCCGCAGCGCGCGGCGCGGATGTGCTGTTGGTGGCGGGCCCGATGTCGGTGCCGGCGCCGCACGGATGCCGCGTCGTGCACGTCGAGACGACCGAAGAGATGGCCGCGGCGGTCAGCGAGGCGCTGCCAAACGCCGATGCGCTTGTGATGGCCGCCGCGCCCGCCGACTTTCGCGCGTCGCGCGTCGCGCCGTCGACGATGAAGAAGCACGTCGGCGCGCCGACGCTCGACCTCGAGCCCACGCCCGATATCCTCGTCAGCACGCGGGGGCGGAGGAAGCCGGGCTGCGTCGTGATAGGGTTCGCCCTGGAGACGGACGACCTCCTCGCGAATGCCGCCGCCAAGCTCGAGGCCAAGGCGCTCGATTTCATCGTCGCCAACGACGCCCGCGAGCCCGGCGCCGGGTTCGGCGGCGACACCAACCGGGTGACGATTCTCGCGGCTGGGGGCCGACGCGAGGCGCTTCCACTCATGCCCAAGACGGACGTCGCCGATGCGATCCTCGATCGCGTGGTGGAGGTCCTGCGTGGACGCTAAGGACCGCTTGCGGCAGTACCTCGAGCAGCGGAAGGAGCTGGGCGAGAGCGACCTCGTGCTCGACGCAATGTCGGTGGATGACCTCATGCGCCTGCTCGGCGGGCCAGGACGGGGGAGCGTGCCGACGCCCCGCGACCGGCCCACGCCCCGGACGACGGACGCTGTGGTGCGCGCCGCGGACGTACCAGCGAAGCCGCGTTCCGCGCCGCCTCCCGACGTGCCCGTTACCGCGCCCGTTGCCGCGCCGCCCGCCGCGGCGCCGGCCGGAGGCCCGGCCGCCTCCGGTGAACGCCCCGCAGCGACAAGCCACCCGCCGGGTCAACCGATCGTGGTCGGTGCGTCGATTGGCGAGGCGGCGCGCGCGACGTTCGCGGGGACGCTCGAGTCGCTCGACGCCATCGCCGCCGCGGTGGGCGCGTGCACGCTCTGCAGCCTGCATGCAACCGCGAAGCGGGCGGTGCCGGGCGAGGGCAACCCGGCGGCGAGGTTCGTGTGTGTCGGCGAGGCGCCCGGCGCCACGGAAGATGAAACCGGGCGTCCCTTCGTGGGCGCCGCCGGTCAGTTGCTCACGAAGATCCTCGAGGCGATCAACTTCAAGCGCGAGGACGTCTTCATCTGCAACGTGCTCAAGCACCGCCCGCCGGGGAACCGGAATCCCGCGCCGGACGAAATCGCAATGTGCAGCCCGTACCTGCTGCAGCAGCTCGCCCTGCTCCGGCCGCGCGTCATCCTCG
>CAZKYG010000216.1:0-7380 GCA_964556915.1 uncultured Gemmatimonas sp. | reverse complement strand
TGCCCCCGCGCCGCAGGCCGTGCTCGCCGGCTCGGCGGCGCCCGCGTCGCTCGCGGCCGCCGAGACCTTCTACGGTCCCGAACGGTTCACGCGCAGCACCGGCGCGCCCACCACGGTCACGCGCACGATCTCCACGGCGGGCTACCAGGCGCCCTTCACGCTGCGCGTCGTGAACGGCACGGGCGGCAACGCGGTGACCTCCGGTTCCATCCGGCTCGATGGCGTGGAGATCCTCGGTCCCGGTGATTTCAAGAAGTCCATGGGCGCGCTGGCGATTCCCGTGACCGTGGGCGCCACCGCCACGCTGCAGGTCACCCTCGCGTCGAAGCCCGGCAGCTACGTGGACGTCGCGCTCGACGGGGTGCCGTCGGCCACGCTCTTCTGCCCCACCACGATGCAGGGCGCCTACACCGACCTGCAGGCAGCCGTGAACGCCACGGACCCGGGTGGCACGATCGTCGTGTGCGACGGCACGCATGACGTGGATTCGGTGGTCGTGGATCGTCCGCTCACGATCCGGTCACAGCACCCCGGCGGCGCCACCATCGGCGACTCGTACACGGGGCCGTTCGGCCAGGGCGGGCGTCCCGCGATCGCCATCAATGGCTACACCGCCGGCACGGTGCGCTTCGCGGACATCGGCTTCGCCGCCAACGGCACGGCCATCCAGGCGCTCGGCACGTTCGACCAGATTGAGATCGACAGTGTGCACTTCACGGGCCGCGACTCCACCACGTCGTTCCTCGTGCGCGTCGGCGCGAGCACGGAGGCGTCCGCCAGGGTCGAGGTCACCAACTCGTCGTTCGAGCACATGACGATCGGCATCTTCGCGATCAGCGACGTGGAGGTGAACGTCCGCCACTCGTCGTTCAACCGCTTCCTGAGCGGCAGCGTCACGCACTCGTCCGGCGGCGTCGGCGGATTCCGGTCGCGTGGCACGATCGAGTACAGCACGTTCACGAACTGCTGGGGAGTCGGCTGCATTCGCTCGTTCGGCGACCGGATCACGATCCGGCACAACTACATCGACGCCTCGGCGCCGGCATCCCGGCCGTTCGCCGTGTTCTACAACCGCACCAACCCGCCCGACGCGAACAGCCAGCCGTACGTGTTCGAGGACAACACGATCGTCGCCAACCCGTTGCCGGGGTCGCCGCTTGTGGCCACCTCATACGCGCAGCAGAGCGGCGTCAACCTCGTCGACCCCGGCGCGCTCGCCGCGGAAATCCACCGCAACACGATCGGCACGGTGTTCACTGGCGTCGTCATCAGCAATGGCGGTTCGCTGAACATGACCGACAACGTGATCACGGGCGGCGTGTTTGCCTTCAACCGCACGTCGCCGCTCGGATCGGTGACCGTCACGCGCAACGACTTCAACGGCCTGCTCGGCTCGTTCCGCACGGCGAACTCCGCCACGCCCGGGCCGGCCAACTACCAGTGCAACTGGTGGGGCGCGTCCGGGCCGCTCGCGCCGGCGGTCACGGGCCCGGCGCTCCCCGCGTCCACGTATACGCCGTGGGCGGCGACGCCGATCGCCAACCAGCCGGCCGTGACCTGTCCGTAGCGTCGATCGTTGCCGGTGCCGTGTCGCGGTGCGCAGCAGGCGCGCACCCGACCGGCTCACCGGGATCACGGCGTCGTCCGCAGCCCGGGGGTCGCCCCCGGGGCGTTCGTGCTATTTGGGCTGGTCGAGCTTCACCGCGACGCCAATGCGTCCGTCCATGTCCTCGACGCGCACGATCGTGCCCTTGCACTCCATCTTCACGGGCATGTCGGCAACGGTGTCGTCGAGCTGGATCGTGAGCGTCAGCTGGTAGCCCACCTGCAGCGGCTTCTCACAAATGAAGTAGAGGCCGGTGGTGGAAAGGTCGCGCGCCACGCCATTGCCCACGATGAACTCCACGGGCGCGTCCACGCGGTAGCGCGGCGCGTGGCGCAGGTCATTCGGGTCGGGCAGCTTCTCGCCTTTCATCTCGTGACATTACGCATGAATAACAGTCGCACGTTGGAACACGTTTGCCCAGACCAGGCGTGGGGCACCGCGAAATGTTCCACTCGCCGGCCGGGTTCGACGCGCGACGGGCTACAGCACCACCACATGCTTCGGCTTCGCGCCGGCGACCGCGGTGAGCGGAATCGCCGAGTCGAACGTGACCAGCCGGCCGCCGTGCGCCACCGCGAGCGCGAGCAGGTAGGCGTCGGTGATCTGCCGCGGCCCGTGCACGCGCGTGGCGTCCACGCGTGCGGCGTCGAGCAGGCTCGCGTCATCCGGCCAGAACGTGTGCGCGCGGTGCGCGGTGGCATCGCGCAGTCGCTCGACGACCCCGCTCACGGGATGGGCGTTGGGGTACCCCGGGTGCGACATGATGCGCACGCACCCGTTCTGCGTGATGGGGCACGACGCCCATCCGCGCTCGGCGTGCTCCGCGAACCATGCCATCGCCGCGGCGTGCGACGCGTGGTCCGCGTCGAGCAGCGCGATGAGGACGTTGACGTCGAGGAGGGCGCGCGGCGCGGCCGGCATGGCGCGAGTCGCGACGGGCTCAGTACGCGTCTTCGGCGCGCAGCTGGTCGATCAGCTCGTTCGTCACCACGCCGCCGCGGCGGGGGAACGGCTTGAGGCCGTACACCGCCTTCGGTTCGCGCACGGCCTGCGCCGCCGGCCTCGCCGCCGGGGCGGTGAGCGCCTGGCGCAGCAGGTCCGACACCACCTCGCCGGCGGTCTTGTGCTCGCGCCGCGCCCGCTCCTTGGCGGCCGCGAGCACGTCATCGGCGATGTCGAGGGTGGTGCGCATGCATCTGATGCTAACGCATCAGGTGCTCCCTGGCAAGCCGGCGGCGGGTGGCCGCACCTGACGAAGGCGGCGTCAGCCTGAAAAACAAAAACGGGGCAGCTGTCAACGCGTGGAATCTGGATAGACGTAGATGGCAATCGACCGGCCCTTGCGCTGCGTGCCCGTCCCGAACACCGCGGCGGCCACCTTTGCGCCGGCGCTCGCTTCGTTGATCGCGTCGAGGATGATGGCGTTGGCGCCGACCTCCGACGCCTTCTTGCGCATGGACTCCATCATCTTCGCCTCGTCGGTCCAGTTCGACTCGCCCGTCGAGTTGAGCAGCGCGACTTCGTCGTACTTCGCCTTCACCTGGTCGGCCGTGCGGTAGATGCGGATCTTGTCCGCCGGCGTCCGCGGATGATTGGCCGGCGCAGGGTTGAGCATGGTGGCGTTGGTCTGCACGCAGGCCACCGCGGCGACAAGCGCCGCGAGGGCCAGCATGCACTTCTGCCGGCCGCGCCGGACTCGGGTGCCGCGGCGCATTACGGCCATGTGAGCGAGAGGCCGATCTGGCCGAAATTGACGTTGCCGCCGTCGAACGCCCCGCCAACGCCGTTCCAGTACGGCGTGAGGCTGACCGCGTCCGTGAGCCTGATGTCGTAGCCCAGTCCGAGCAGCGCCGCCGTTCCCGACGCCGAGCCGGACCCGACGCCGGTGACGCCGGCGCTGAGCCCGGCGACGCCGAGCCCGGCTGTCAGGTAGAAATGCCCGGTCGCGGACGGATAGTACCGGATCGCCGCCGTCAGGCTGCTCATCGTGAGCGTCGCCCCATCCTCCGACTTGGTCCACGCGTTGGACGACACGCCCAGCAGCACGTGCTGGTTGATGGTGCCGCCGAGCGAGAGCTGCCCGCTGACGCCGTTGAGCCGGCTGTCGCAGCCGTCGCACCCGAGGCTGCCGCCGCCGAGGCCGATGTTGAACCAGAAGCCGTCGCGGAGGGGCTTGTCCTGCGCGCGCGCAACGGCGGGCAGGGCGAGGGCGAGCGTGAGGGCGGAAACGAACAGGCGACGCATGGCAGCTCCGGGCAAGGGTTAAGGACCAGCGACCTTCGCGAACAGGTTGATCAACCGCATTTCCTCGATCGTGCGGGGTACGGCGATGGCGAGGCGCGGGTCGGCGACCACCACGGCCAGCGCCTTGGCGCGCGAGAGCGCCACGTTCATCCGGTTGCGGTCGAGAATGAACGCGAGGCCGCGGGAGCCGTACTCGCCGTAGCTCGCGCACAGCGAGAGCACGCACACCGCGGCCTGCTGGCCCTGGAAACGGTCCACGCTGCCAACGCGCGCACCGGGAGGCAGCGCGGCGCGCAGCGCGCGCACCTGCGCGTTGTACGGCGCCACGAAGAGGAAGTCGGCGAGCGCGAGGGGCTTCGTCTCACCCTTCTCGTTCGTCCACACCCGGCCCACGAGCTCGTGGTACACGGCCACCACGCGCTCCACCTCCTCGTCGCTCTGTTGCACGTTGCCGTCGTGCGGCACGGGCACGAGCGCAATGCCATGGCCGACTGGCACGAGCGGGCCGGGCGTACCGCCGATGACCTGCCGTGCACATGACGGATCCGACGCGAGCCGCCCTTCGTAAATGCTTTCCGAGATGAAGCGGCACACATCCGGATGCATCCGGTACGACGTGCCCAGGAACACGCCCAGCGATGCCGGTACCACGGCGTGGAACTCCGGCGCGTCCTCGCGGCTGTTCTCGAGGTCCTTGAGCGCGTATTGCAGCACCGAGAGCCCCGAGTCGCCCGGGTGCGAGCCCTGCACGGGCTGCTCGAGCTGCATCTGGTCGCCGAGCAGGATCACGTGGCGCGCCGCGCGCGACATCGCCACGGCATTGGCCAGCGACACCTGGCCGGCCTCGTCAATGAACAGGTAGTCGAGCTGCCCGGCCCAGTCGTCGCGGCTGAACAGCCACGCCGTGCCGCCGACGATCCCCCCGTCGTACATCGCGCGCGCATCGGAATTCTCCGCGGCGTACTGCACGTCGGGGAATTCCGCGAACAGCTGGTCCTCGGCGTCGCCACGGGCCTGCACGCCCGTGAGCCGCTCGCCGCGTTCGCGCAGGGCGCGCCCGCACTCGAGGAACAGGTTGGTGACGGCCTTGGAACTGTTCGAACTGATGCCGACCGTCTTGCCCTGCACGACGAGTGCGGCGATCGCGCGCGCCGCGGTCCACGTCTTGCCCGTGCCGGGCGGCCCCTGAACGGAGAAACTCGGCACATCGCCCGCCTGGGTCAGCCGCTCCACGGTTGAGAGCGCCGCCTCGCCGGCCTGTTGCGGTGCGCCAAGCGTCGCGCGGCCGAGCAGTGCGGCCGTCGTGCCGGGCAGTGAGCCGTCGAGATACGCCGTGGCGAGCGCGGCCAGCGCCGAGGGAATCGGCTCGGCGGGCACGACGTTCTTGATGATGAGCGAACCGCGCGCCGGAAACGCTCCCTCGAACGACTTGTTCAGGGTGGCCACCCCGGTCTTCAGCGCGACCGTGCCAGCTTCGGCGTCAATGTCCGCGATGACGAACCGCGGGCCGGAATTGTGCGTGAAGTGCAGCTCGTCGCCCGCCCGGAGCGTGCACTCCTGCGCCGGGTCGAACGCGTAGCGCTGGATCAGCGACCGCGCCTCGGGCACGGGCGTTCCTACGGCAACCGCGTCGGCGATGCACCCGCCGTCGTCGCGCAGTTCCTCGAGCGAGGCATCGCGCCGGTCGAAGAACTCCCACCACACGGGCTTCGCCTCGCGCCGGTGGAAATCCACGACGTCGGAGAGCACCCGTGCCACGTCGCCGCCGCGGGCGAGCAACTCGCCTTCGAGGCGCCGGCGTTCCGCGGCCGCCGCCACGGCACGATCGGACGGCTTTCGCTCTTCCGGCACGCTCTGCACATACGGCGGCGGCTCCGGCTGGGTGGCCTTCTGCACCCGCAGCCACGCCACCAGCTCGCCCGTGGACTTGCAGTCGTCCTCGTTGTAGTCGCGAATGCCGCGCAGGATCGGGCTTGCGCTCCACTCCTGCGGCTCGCCGCTCAGCATCCACCGGTTGTACTCCACGATGGACTGCCCGGCGGTGGCCACGTCCGTGGCGCGCGCGGGCCGGTAGAGCCGCTCCACGGACTTGAGCGAGTAGCTGTCCTCGCCCACGCGCACGCCGGCGCGCACCACCTTGTAGAGGTCAACGAACACCTCGTGGCGCAGCAGATCGTCCACCTCGTCCTGCCGCGTGTTGTGCCGCGTGCTGAGCCGCCGCACGGCCGACACCTCGTACGACGCGTAGTGGTAGATGTGCATCGCGGGGCTGGCCTTCCAGCGCGCGTGCGCCCAGTCCACGAACTGTTCGAGCGCCACGCGCTCCTGCGCGCGGTCGTGCGCCCACCAGTCGTGGAACGCCAATCCGCCACCGGCCGCGTGCGTGCACGCGCCGAACAGGTACTCGAGCCCGCCGTCCACCAGCGGATAGCCTTCCATGTCGAAGTACACGTCCGCCGGATCGGCGGCGGGCAACATGCCGAGCCCCACGGGCTCGCCGCTCGGCCCCACATTGGGCAGCAGCTCGAACACGGGCGGCGCTTCGGGCTTCCCGGCGCGAATCTCGCGCGTCGCCACCTGCAACCGCGCCTGATGCACGAGCCGCGATTTGGTCTCGGTGCCCATCTTGCGCACGCCCGAGAGGTCCGCGGTGGCGAGTGCCGCAACGGTGGTGACGCCGGCGCCTTCGAGTTTCCGGATCTGCCCCACCGAGATGCCGGCCACCTGCACCAGGTGGTCGCGCTCCTTCATCCACGCTTCGGCGTGCGACTTCCACCGCCCGTTCCCGGCGCGCGGAGCGGGATCCGGGCGGTCGTCCAGCTTGCCGGTGAACGCGGCCTGCGCCTCCAGGAATCGGCGCTTGAGCGCACGGTAGTAATGAATGAAATCCTCGGTGCGGAACCGCACGCGCTTGCCGTCGCCCAGGATCACGCCGAAGTGCTCGCCGGGCTCCGTGCCCATCATGGCGGCGAGCATCTCCGTGTACGCGCACAGCTGGATCGGGTAGCGCGGCTTGGCCGTGCGCGAGAGCTTGGTGTCCCACACCTCGTACCGGCCGCTCGGCGCCAGCTCGAGGAAGTCCGAGTAGCCCGCCCACTGGCCGTCCGCGAGGCGCGCCTGATAGATGACGTCCGCGCCCGACGCCATCGCCGTGAGCGTCTCCTGCGTGGCGACCGCCTCGCCCCGTTCGTCGCCCCCCGGCCGCTCGATCACCGCGACCTTCGCGCTCCGCATCCGGTAGTCGCCGAGCACCTGCTGCTCGTACTCGTCGCCGGAGCGCGCGATGAGCGCATCACCCGCGTCCGCCTCGTCGGGCTTCACGTCGCCCAGGCGTTCCGCGTAGTAGCGGTCCATCCACGAGGCGAACGGCGACTCGAGGAAGGTCACCAGGTCGGTGGGCGAGTAGATGAGGCGGCCGGCGGCGGTCTTGATCATGGCGCGATCCGATGCGTGGGAACGGTAGGGCGGGGGTCTGACAGTCCTGCCGGCAGGTGGCGCGAATCCGGTCACCCGGGCGGCGACGGCCCGCG
>CAZKYG010000215.1:0-3809 GCA_964556915.1 uncultured Gemmatimonas sp. | reverse complement strand
CAACCGCGACATCGTGATCGTGAGCGACTTTCAGCGCCGCGGCTGGTCGAGCCGGGCCGAGCTGCGGATGCCGCCGAACATCGAGATCCACGCGATGGACGTGTCCGGCGGCGACGTCGCGGACGTGGCCGTCACGTCGGTGGCCACGGATCGCGACGCGGCCACACCAAACGCGCCCGTCACGGTCACGGCGCGGCTCTCCAACACGGGCGCCGCGCCGCGGACCGTCCAGGCGTCGCTCGAGCTCGGCGGCCGGAGCATCGGCTCGACCAGCGTCACGGTGCCCGCGTCCGGGTCGGCGCAGGCGCGCTTCCCGGCCACGGCCGTGCCGGGCGCGGTGACGCGCGGCGTCGTCCGCATCCCGCCCGACAACCTGAACGCGAACAACGAGTTCACGTTCACGCTCGCGCCCGACGAGGCCGTGCGCGTGCTGGTCGTGGATCCCGTGCAACGGCGCGCGAACCAGTCGCTCTTCTTCCGTCGCGCGCTGGAGATCGGCGACACCCCGCGCTTCAAGGTGGACGTCAAGCGCATCGACTCGCTCACACCGCGTGATTTCGCCGACGGCGCCCTCGTGGTGCTCGACGAGGTGGCACCGCCGGGTGGCGAGACGGGCGCCGCGCTGCGACGCGAAGTGCAGCAGGGCGCGGGCCTGCTGTTCGCGCCCGGCGACGTGCCCGCCGGCCGCATCCCGGGCGAGTGGGCGGCCGTGCTGCGCACGGGCGTGGCGGAGGTGGCGAACCGCTCGGGGACGGGTGGCGCGCGACTGGCGCGCGTGTCGTACGCGAGCCCGGTGTTCGAGGCGTTCTCGGCGCCCGGGAGCGGGGACTTCGCGTCCGCGCACGTCTTCCAGCATCGGACGCTCCGCGTGACCGGCGACAGCGGCGTGCTTGCCTGGTTCGACGACGGGACGCCGGCGCTCGTCGAGCGCCAGTCGGGGCTGGGTCGCGTGCTGGTCTGGGCGACGTCGCTGGACGACTTCTGGAACGACCTGCCCACGCAGCCGGTCTTCCTGCCGTTCGTGCGACAGCTGGCGCGGCATGCGGGCCGGTACAGCGACGCGCGCCCGTGGTTCACGGCCGGCGACGTGCTCGACCTTACGCGCCACGGCGAGCTGCTCACCGGACTGGTGCCGCGGGCGGCCCCGGGCGACCCCGCGCCCATGCTCACGCTGGTGTCCCCGTCGGGCCGGCGCACGCGTTTCAGCGACAGCCTGCGTGCGGCGCCGCTGCTGGAGCGGGGGTTCTACGAGTTGCGCGGCCCGAACACGGCCGAGGGCAGCGGGCGCGCGATCGCCGTGAACGTGGACCTCGCGGAGTCGGACCTGGCGCACCTCGAGCCGCGCGAACTGGTCGCCGCGGCGCTGGCGTCGTCGGCGGTGACGAACGGCGGGGCAACCCCCGACATGGCCACGCCCGTCGAAAAGGAACGCGCCCAGGGCGTCTGGTGGTATCTTCTGATCGTGGCGTTCCTCGTGCTGGCGGCGGAGACCATCCTCTCCAACCGCCTTTCGAGGGTGGCCGCGACGTGAGGCCGGAGGGACGATGAGTGTACCCCACGGAATGCTGACCGGCGGCGACGCGATCGCGGGCGCCGTGCGCGACGTGCGCGCGCGCTGGCGGCTCAAGCATGCGCTGCGCGGCGCTGCCCTGACGGTCGCCGTCACCGCGGCCGCGTGGATCGCCCTGTCGCTCGTCATGCGGTCGGCCCACTATGGCCAGGCGGTGGTGCTCGTCTCCCGCGTGGTCGGCGTGGTCGTGGCCGCCGCCGCGGCATGGCGGTTCGTGCTGCGCCCGCTGCGCGCCACGCCCGACGACGCGCACGTCGCCTTGTACCTGGAGGAGCACGAGCGGGCGCTGGGCGGCGCCCTGGTGACCGCCGTGGAGCTGAACAGCCGCGACGCGGGCCGCGTCGCACTGGGCGGCATCGCCGCCCGCCTCGTCCGCGCGGCGGCCGATGGCCTGCGTGGCGTGGACGCCGGCCGCCGTGTGGACGCCGGCGACCTCAAGACCAGCGCCTCGCTCTTCTTCGCGGCGCTCGTGACGGCGACGCTCGTGTTCTCGCTCGGCCCCGCCGCGCTCCGGACTGGCGCGTCGCTCATGCTCACGCCGTGGGGCGGCTCGGATCCCGGCAACGCCTTTGCGATCCGCGTGTCGCCGGGCGACGCGACAATCGCCAAGGGCGGCGACCAGCTCGTCACCGCCACGCTGAACGGCTTCACGTCGGAGACGGTGGAACTCGTGGTGAAGAGCGAGGGCTCGCCGTCGTGGACGCGGCTCCCCATGGAGGCCGACTCGAGCGGCCGCTGGGCGTTCCGGTTGTTCGACGTCTCGGCCGCCACCGAATACGCGGTGGAGTCCGAGGGGGTGCGGTCGCCGACCTACCGGCTGAACGTCGCGCCGATTCCGTACGTCGCGAACGTGGACCTGGAGTACCGCTATCCGTCGTACACGCAGCTCGCGCCGCGGCAGGTGGACAGCACGGGCGACATCGCCGCGCTCGTCGGTTCGATGGTGCGCGTGCGCATCACGCCGACGGTGGCGGCGCGGGGCGGCCGCCTCGTGGTGGACGGCGGCGACACGCTGCAGCTCGCGCCCACGCAGGACGGCAAGCTGGTCGGCATGATGCGCGTCACGAAGTCGGGGTTCTACAAGGTCGAGCTGGCCGGCCCCGACGGCCGCCCCGTGAGTGCGTCGCTCGACTACACCATCGACGCGATGCCCGACCGGCCGCCCACCGTGGCGATCGGCAAGCCGGGCCGCGACGTGCGCGTCCTCTCGGTCGATGAAGTCTTCTCGGATACCAAGGCCGAGGACGACTACGGCGTCGCAAACCTGCAGCTCGCGTTTTCCGTCAATGGCGGCGACGAGAAGGTCGTGCCGCTCTTCTCGGCCACGGCGCGCGCGCTGCGCGAGGTGGCGGCCGGCCACACGTTCATGCTGGAGGACATGAAGCTCCAGCCCGGCGACCAGATCTCATACTATGCGAAAGCCACGGACAACAACGTGGTATCGGGCCCGGGCTCGGCGTCCACCGACATGTACTTCCTCACGGTGCGCCCGTACGACATGGACTACCGGCAGGGCCAGGCCGGCGGCGGTGGTGGCGGCGGTGGCGGTGGCGGCCAGCAGCAGGACAGCCCCAACCAGCTGTCCGAGCAGCAGCGCCAGGTGATCTCGGCGACGTTCAACCTCGCGCGCGATTCGGCAACGCTCGATGCCAAACAGTTGGCCGAAAACGTGGCGACGGTGCGGCTCGCGCAGCAGAAGCTGAAGGAACAGGCCGCGCAGCTGGCGCAGCAGCTCGTGGACCGCGGCATCGCCGGCAGCGACACGGCGTGGGCGAAAATCGCGAAGATCATTCCGCGGGCCGTGGCGCAGATGGACTCTGCGGAAGGGAAGCTTGTTGCACCGACGCAGCGCGGCGCGATTCCCAACGAGCAGCGCGCGCTTACCGAGCTTGGGCGGGCGGAGGCCGTGTTCCGCGAGATCCAGATCCAGCAGGGCGGCGGCGGTGGCGGCGGCGGTGGGGGCGGTGGCGGCGCGAACGCGTCGGACCTCGCCGACATCTTCGAGCTCAACCGCGACAAGATGCGGAACCAGTACGAGTCGGTGCAGCGCGGTGAGACGGCCGAGCAGCGGCAGGCCGATTCCACGTCGTCGGCGCTCGACGAGACGAGCGAGAAGCTGCGCCAGCTCGCGGCGCGGGCGCTCCAGCAGGACGCGCGCGCGCAACGCAAGGCCGACAGCCTCGGCCAGATGGGCGCGAGCGGCGCGTCGGGCGGCGACCCGCAGCGCCAGCTGGCGCAG
>CAZKYG010000214.1:0-20792 GCA_964556915.1 uncultured Gemmatimonas sp. | reverse complement strand
GGGCCGGGATGCCGTCCCGCCCGCCGGCGTGGATGGGGCGAGCCCCCACACGGCGGCGGCCAGCGCCAGCGCGGCCGGCACGCCGTAGTACGCCGCCGTCCTGAGACGGCGGCGGCGGCGCGCACTCGCGGCGCTCGCCGGCTCGGCGACAGGACCAGCCAACGTTTCGGGCGCTTAGAGTTCGCGAAGCACGTCTCCCGCCGACCGCGGGCGGTCGGCCGGGTTCTTCTCGAGGCACTGCATCACGAGGCTGGCGACGCCCACGGGCACGTCATAGCGCCGCGCAGCAACGGGCATCGGGAGCTCGGTGAGCTGCGCCGTGAGCAGCGCCTGCGGTGTGCGGCCGTGGAACGGCGGCGATCCGGTGAGCATTTCGTACGCGACGATGCCAAGCGCGTAGAGATCCACGCGATGGTCGGCGGCGGGATCGGCCGCCGCCTGCTCGGGCGCCATGTACTGCGGCGTCCCGAGCGAGATGCCGACGCCGGTGATCTCGCCGCTGCGCGTGACGATCCCGCGTTCGCGCGCGGCCGACACGGCCTTGGCGACGCCGAAGTCGGCGACCACGGCCGCCGCCCCGGTGAGGAGGATGTTCGCGGGCTTGATGTCGCGATGCACCACGCCGGCGTTGTGCGCGTACGCCAGGGCACGGACGACGTCCTTGAGCACCGCGAGCGCCTCGCGCACGGACAGCGGGCCGCGCGTGATGCGGGCGCGCAGCGACTCGCCCTCGATGAACGGCATGATGAAGTACGGCAGGCCGCGGCACTCGCCGGCCGACAGTACCGGCACGATGTTCGGGTGGTTCAGCCCCGCGACGAGCAGGATTTCGCGCTCGAACCGCTCGGCGGACACCGTGGCGGCCAGGGTGGGATGCAGGACCTTGATGACCACGCGCCGGGCGAGCGCCGTTTCCTCGGCGACGAACACGCGCGACATGCCGCCACCGCCCAGTTCCGCCTGGATGGCATATCCGGTTCCCAGATGGTCCTGCAGCCTGCCTTCGAGCGGGTCCATGTGATGCGTTACGTGGCGCGTGGCGGATTTGTTTTTCGGGTCGTCCCGTCGCGGACACCGGCCGTCCCCATGTGAGACAGCGCGAAACGCCCCGGCGTTCACCGTTGTCCAACGGACGACCCGTGGACCCGGAGAAGCAACAGGATGCAATTGCTGCGTCGCACCGACCTGCAGGCCGCCGCGCGCGGCCTGTTCCGCGCACCGGCGGTCGCCATGTCCGCCATCGTATGCCTGGCGCTCGGCATCGGCGCGACCACGGCGATCGCCAGCGCCCTCAGCCGCGCCCTGCTCGACCGGCCGCCGTTCCGCGAGCCGGAACGGCTCGTGGCGGCACATCGGGTCACGCCGCAGTCGGGACCGCAAGGCACCTGGCCGATGTCGCCCGCGAGCTATCTCGACCTCGCCGGGCGGTCGAAACGGATTGCACAGCTCGCCGCGATGGCGCAGGGCACGGCGCTCATCACGATGTCGAACGATGCGATCCGCGCGACCCAGCGCGCCGTGACCGGCAACTTCTTCCCGATGCTCGGGCTCGCGGCGGCGCGCGGCCGCCTGCTCACCGAGTCGGACGACCGGCTCGACGCGCCGCTCGTGGCGGTGCTGAGCCACGAGTTCTGGACGACCCGTCTTGGCGCCGACAGCGGCCTCGTGGGGCGCACGATCACGATCGACGGCGCGCCGACGACGATCGTCGGGATCACGCCGCCGGATTTCCGGGTGCCGTTCGGGTTCGGGGGCGTCGTGCGCGCGGATATCTGGACCCCGATGCGCTTCTCGGTGCAGGCGCGCGCCACGCGCAACAGCAACTACCTGCAGATGGTCGGGCGCCTCGCCGACGGCGCGAGCCTTGCGGCCGCCGACGCGGACCTCAAGTCGGCATTCGCGAGCATCGTAGCCGAGCATCCGGAGCTGAAGGGCGAAAGCGTGCGGGTGGCAGGACTCGTGGCGGAGGGAACGGGCACCGTGCGCACCCCGCTGCTGCTGCTGTTCGGCGCCGTGGCGATGGTGCTGATGATCGCGGCCACCAACGTGGCCGCGCTGCTCCTGGCCCGCGGCGTGGCACGGCGGCGCGAGCTGGCGGTGCGCACCGCGCTCGGCGCCTCGCAGTGGGACGCCATGCGCGTCCCGCTCAGCGAGAGCCTGCTGCTCGCCGGGGCGGGCGGCGTCCTTGGCATCGGCCTCGCCCTGGCGGGCATCCGGACGATCGGCGCGCTGGCCGCCGCGCGCGTGCCCCAGCTTGCCGGGCTCACGCTCGACGTGAACGTGATCGCGTTCGCCGTGGTGACGACGCTCGGCGTGACGCTCGCCGCCGGCATCGTGCCGGCATGGCGCGCCGGACGGGTGGATCCGCAGGACGCGATGCGGAGCGGCCGTGGGGGCGGCGCGAGCCGCGAGCACCAGCGCACGCTGCGCGCGCTGGTGGTGGCCGAGATCGGCCTCTCGCTCGTGCTGCTCATCGGCGCGGGGCTCGTGCTGAAGGCGTTCTCGAGCCTGCTGGCCAAGGACCCGGGATTCGACACGGCGCACGTGCTCACGATGAACGTGACGATCGCGCCGACGCGGTACGTGCAGGTGCCGAGCGCGCACGGCTTTCTCGAGCCGGCGATCGACGCCATCCAGGCCGTGCCGGGCGTGGAAGCGGCCGGGTTCATCAACGTCCCGCCGTACATCAACTGGGGCAGCAACAGCAACGTGCGGTACGAGGGGCGCGAGATCCTGGACCCCACGCGCTACCCGATCGTCGAAATGCGGTCCGTGTCGCCGGGCTTCTTCAACGTGACGAAGCAGCGGCTCCTCACGGGGCGCCTCCTCGCCGCGACCGACAACGAGCAGCCGGGCTCACCGGCCGTCGTCGTGGTGAACCAGGCGCTCGTGGACCGCGACTTCAAGGGCCAGAGCGCCCTCGGTCGACGGTACTACCTGCACCCCGAGACACCCGGCGACACCTCCATGGGCACCATCGTCGGCGTGGTCAGCAATATCCGGAACATGGGCCCCGTCGCGGACCCGGCGCCGGAGATGTACTGGACGGCATTCCAGAACGGATTGCGGTTCAGCAACTACTGGCTGATGATCCGCACGACGGGTGACCCGACCGCGGCGGTGCCCGCCGTCCGCGAGGCGATCCGGCGCGTGGACCCGACGGCCGCGATCGGAAGCGTGCGCGCGATGCCGGAGGTGATCAGCCAGAGCCTCGGGCGGCCGCAGTTCTACCTCGCGATGCTGGGGACGTTCGCCGTCGTGGCGATCGTGCTCGCCGGCGCCGGCCTCTACGGCGTGCTGAGCTACGCGGTCGCGCAACGCACGCGCGAGCTGGGCATTCGCATCGCGCTCGGCAGCCCGCAGGCGCGCGTGGTGGGTCTCGTCACGCGGCAGGGCGTGCAGCTGGTGGCGGCCGGCACGGTCATGGGAATCGCCGGGGGCCTGGCCGCGACCCGGCTCCTGACGTTCGTCCTCTACGGCGTCAGCCCGCTCGACGTCACGACCTGGGCGGCGGCGATCGTCGCGATGGCCGTCTGCGGACTGGCGGCGTGCGCCGTGCCGGCGATACGCGCCACGCGCGTGAACCCGCTGGAGGCGATCCAGGCCGAGTAGCCGCGGGAGCGCGGCTACTCGTCGCGCAGGGCCTGCATGGGCGCCACGCGCATGGCGCGGCGGGCCGGCGTGACGCACGCCGCCGCCAGCGCCAGTACGAGGGCGCCCACGGCGACGGCGAGCGCGACGGGATCCAGCGGGTCGAGCCCGAGCAGGAACCCGCGCACGGCCTGCGACATGCCGAGGGCCAGCACCGTGCCGGCGATCGCGCCGGGGAGCGCGACGCGCAGCGCCGACCGGTACACGAGCGCCACCACGTCGCGCGGACTCGCACCGACGGCCACGCGCACGCCGATCTCGCGCGTCCGGCGCGCCACGTCATGCGCCATGAGTCCGTACACGCCGAGCCCGCACAGGAACAGGGCGAGCGCGCCGAGGGAGGCGATGAGGCCGGCGGCGGCGCGCTGCGGCAGGATGGCGATGGACGTGTAGTCGGCGAGCCCGACGACGGGCGTCGCCGACACGGAGGGCCCGAGCTCGCGAACGGCGGGCAGGATCCCGGCGGCGACGTTCATGCCGGCTGCGCCCCGCACGAGCACGTGGAACCCGCCGAAATACGACTGGGCCAGCGGCACGTAGATCTCCGGGCGCGGCGTCTCGTTCACCTGCTGGTTGGGCGTATGCTCGACGACGCCGACCACGGTGCGCACCGTGGAGTCGCCGGCGAACCGCAGGCGCTGCCCGATGGCGCTTCCGCCGGGCCACGCGCGCGCGGCGAACGTCCGGTCCACCACGACCACGGCGGGCGCGGCGGGCCCGTCGGATGTTGCGAACCCACGACCGGAAAGGATCGGCATGTCGAGCGCGCCAAAGTAGCCGGCCGACACGCGGTTGAAGTCCGTGTCGAACGTGGAGTCGCGGCCGGTGGGCGCCGCGGCGCGCTCGAACACGACGCCCTCGCCGGAGGAGCTGAGGTCGAGCGGCAGGTCGGTGGCGAGCGCGACCGCGGTGGCGCCGGGAATCTGCGAGAGGCGGTTCACCAGGCGGTCCTGGTAGGCGAGCCCTTCCGCGGTCGAGTACCCCTCGAGCGCGAGGTTGAGCGTCGTCATGTAGATGCCGTCGCGCGTGAAGCCGAGCGGCTCACGCGCGGCATGATCGAGCGCGCGGAGGAAGAGCCCCGCGGCCGCGAGCAGGGTGATCGACGCGGCGACCTGCACGATGACGAACGCGCGCCGCAGCCGGCCCGCGCGCGGACCGCCGGACCCGCTCAGGTCCTTGATCACGCCGGCGAGCGAGGGGTTCGAGATCTGGAGCGCGGGCAGCAGGCCGAACGCGAGCCCGGTGACGAGCGCGACGCCGAGCCCCGCGGCGAGCACGCCAAGGTCGGGCCGGAGGTCGAATGCCACCTCGACGGGCACGGGCAGCGACGCGGCCGAAAGCACCGACGTTCCCCAGGTCGCGATCAGCAGGCCGCCGGCCCCGCCCGCGGCGAAGATCATCACCGACTCGAGCACGACCTGGCGGATGATGCGGCCCCGCGGCGAGCCCAGCACGAGCCGCATGGTGACGTCCTTCTGCCGGCTGGCCGCGCGCGCGAGCAGCATGCCGGCGACGTTCGCGCACACGGTCGCGAGGATCAGCGCCACGACGGCGGTGAGCGCCGCCGTGAACGCGGCCACGGCCGTGCGGCCGACCGCGGGCACGGGACCCAGGGCGGCCACGCTCGCCCCGCGCGTGGCGTTCGTCGCGGGATAGTCGCGGGCGAGCCGCGCCATCGCTTCATGCGTCGCGGCATCGGCGCGCGCGCGCGACACGCCATCGGCGAGGCGGCCGATGAGCAGGATGCCCATGCTGGCGCGGCTCGTGAGCCAGTGGTTGGACTCGTGGGAAATGGCGGCGCCCATCGTGATGGGCACGTAGAAGTCGGGCCGCACGGCGAGGATGTGCCCGAAGAAGCCTTCCGGTGCGACGCCCACCACCTGGAAGGCGGCACGCGAGAGCACGAGCGTACGG
Source organism: uncultured Gemmatimonas sp. (assembly GCA_964556915.1). Lineage (GTDB taxonomy): Bacteria > Gemmatimonadota > Gemmatimonadetes > Gemmatimonadales > Gemmatimonadaceae > Fen-1231. The sequence goes on along the minus strand of CAZKYG010000214.1, from coordinate 15,227 downwards.
CCAATGACGCCGGAGTCGCCCTTGAACGTGTCGCGCCACAGCCGGTAGCTGATGACGACGACGGGGTTCTGCCCCGCGACGTCGTCCTCGCCGCGCACGAAGAAGCGGCCGAGCGCGGGCCGCACGCCAAGCGCGTCGAGGTAGTTGGCCGTCACCGTCATGCCCATCAGGCGGCGGCCCTCGCCGCCGGCATTCACGCTCGCGCTCTGGAACTTGAACGCCGCGAGCGTCGCGAACGTCGAGGTGTCGCGACGCAGGTCGAGGTAGTCGGGGTACGAGAAGGTGTCGAACCCCTTCCCGGCGTCGCTCCGCCCGACTTCGACGAGCCGGTCCGGCCGCGCGATGCCGGGCATGGGCCGCACGAGCAGCACGTTGGCCACGGAGAAGATCGCCGTGGTGGCGCCGATGCCGAGGGCGACCGACACGGCGGCGACGATGGCGAGGAGCGGACGCTTGCGGAGTGCGCGGAACGCGTGGGAGAGGTCGGCGAGCCAGGCGTCCACGGAGCCTCCGTCTTGGGGGGATGGGCGAATCGGCTGCCCTACGGGGGGCCCCGGCCCGAAGTTCCACGACGCGCGCGGCATTAATCGTCCGGCAAGTCCCGGCGCGCAGCTTTCAGTGCCTCGATGCAGCGAAGAACCTTTGTCCTCGCGTGCGCCGCAGCCGGCGCATCGGCGAGCCTGAGCGAAGCACTTTGGGACGTGGCGCAGGCGGCACCGGCCGGCGCGGTCGCGGCGTTTGCCGCGGACTCGGCCCGACGCGCGCCCCGGCGACGCCGGGCCTGGCGCCGCCGCGCGGTCACCACCGACATGCTCAAGGCGGCCGAGGCCGTCGTCGGGGTTGAGTACACGGACGAGCAGCGCGAACTCATGCTCGAGCGCATCGAGAGCAACCTCGATTCGTACGACGCGATCCACAACGTCGATATCCCGAACGAGGTTGCGCCGCCGTACCAGTTCAACCCCGTGCTCGCGGGCCGGACGGTCACGGTCCACCAGCGCCCCGCCGGCGCGCCGACGCACACACGGCCGGTGGTGCACCGGCCCGACAACGACGCGGACCTGGCGTTCCTCACCGTGCTCGAGCTCGCCGAACTGGTGCGCACGCGCCGGGTCACGTCCGCGGAGCTGACCGAGCTGTGCCTCCGCCGGCTGGAACGCCACGACCCGGAACTACGCTGCGTGGTGAACCTCACGCCGGAGCGTGCGCGTCGCCACGCCGCGGCCGCGGACCGGGAGATCGCCGCCGGGAAGTACCGTGGGCCGCTCCACGGCATCCCGTACGGGGTGAAGGACATGCTGGCCGTGCCGGGCTATCCCACGACGTGGGGCGCGGCCGTGTACGCGGACCGCGTGCTCGACCAGACGGCGACGGTGATCGAGCGCCTGGATGCCGCGGGCGCGGTGCTCGTGGCCAAGCTCTCGATGGGTGAACTGGGACTCAACGACACGTGGTACCGCGGCCAGACCATGAACCCGTGGAAGCCGGACCAGGGCGCGTCGGGCTCCTCGTCGGGATCAGCGGCCGCCGTGTCGGCGGGACTGGTGCCGTTCGCCATCGCCGAGGAGACGATGGGATCGATCATCGGGCCGGCCACCCGCACCGGCGTGACCGGCCTGCGCCCGAGTTTCGGGCGCGTGAGCCGTTACGGCGCGATGACGATGTGCTGGAGCCTCGACAAGCTCGGGCCGATGGCGCGCGACGTCGAGGACTGCGCGGTGGTCCTCGAGGCGATCGCGGGCCCCGACGGCAAGGACGCCTCGGTGACGCACATCCCGTACACCTGGGATCCGGCGCGCCCGCTGTCGGCGATCCGCGTGGGATATTTCTCGTGGGCATTCGACGCGCCGCACGAGACGCAGGCGCGCGACCAGGCGGCGCTGCACGCGCTCCAGTCGCTCGGCGTGACGCCGGTGCCCGTCGAACTGCCCACCGACCTCCCGGTGAACGCCGCACTGATCGTGCGCGTCGAGGCGGCGGCGTCGCTCGACGAGGTCGCCCGCGTGCACGGCCTCGATTCGCTCGCGGTGCAGGACGGCAACGGTTGGCCCACCATCATGCGCTCCGACCAGTTCGTGCCGGCGGTCGAGTACCTGCAGGCGATGCGCATCCGCACGCTGCTCATGCAGCGCATGGAGGAGGTGTTCCAGCACGTGGACGTGTTCATGACGCCGACGTTCGGCGTGCTGCCGATCACGGACCTCACGGGCTATCCGTGCGTGGTGGTGCCGAACGGGCTCACGGCCGACGGACTGCCGGAGAGCATCTCGTTCATCGGGCGGCTGTACGGTGAGTCGGCGATGTGCACGGTGGCCCGTGCGTGGCAGGAGGCGACGGGATTCCACCGCCTTCGCCCGACGGCGTTCGCCAACAACCACTAGCCGGCGCAGCGCCGCGCCTCAGCGGCGCGAGTGCAGCACCAGGACGCCGCAGGCCGAGTTGAGGCCGTTGTATTCGAGCGGCACGCTCGACGCGCTGGGGAACCACTCGATGGCCTCGACTTGCGTCGGCGGGATCGAGTTGATGTCGAACGGCTGCGTGGGCGACCCGGGATTGAGGAGCGTGCGGTCGAGGTAGACCTGCGCGTAGCACCCCGCCTTCATGCCCATGGACTTCTCGAAATCCTCGGGCTGGTAGATGTTGGCGCCACCCAGGCTGGGCGGAATGCGCGAGCCCATCACCCAGGCGGCGTGGCCGCGGCTGTTGATCATCCCGAGCGCGGGCGTCCGGCCCAGCAGCGTCGAGAGCGGCGCCCCTTCCATCAATGCGATCGAATCGCGCGTGTAGAACGTGCCCAGCCCGGTGCGCCGATGATCCTCGAACGACTGCGGCAGGTTGGCCGTGCCGGCTTCGGCGGTGACGTTGACCGCCGCAAGCTCGGTGATCTTCGACAGCACGATCCGCCGCTGGACGACGTGACCGGGACTGACGCTCACCGGCCCCTGGTACGCACCCAGTCCCACGCGGCGCGCGAGCACCTGGTGGACGCCCGCGGGCACGTCGGCAATGCGGAACGAACCGTCGGCCGCCGTGGTGGCCGAGCGCGAGAGGTCGGCGAGCGCGACCTCGACGCCCGGGATGGGGTGGTCGAGCGAGTCGGTGACGGTGCCGGCGAACGCACCGGCGTTGCGCGCGGCCATCGCGCGCCGGATGATCGTCGCGTTGAGGACCTTCACGTCGGCCGAGACGGACGTGTCAACGAACGCCACCGGCATCTGGTGCACCGATTTCACCGAGTCGAGCGAGGCGGTGTGCACCTCGAGCATGTAGTCGCCGGGGATCACGCCGGGGAGCGTGTACCGGCCCCTGGCATCGGTGAAGGCGGTGCGCCGGTCGCCGCGCAGGGCGACGAGCGCGCCGGCGACGGGCTTCCCGGAGAGCGAGTCGGTCACGACGCCGCTCATCGGCATGCCCGGGCGGGCCCACAGCGTGTCCGCGCCGCGCATCGCCACCGTCATCTCGGCGCCGACGACGCGGACCTCGCCCAGGCGGATCTCGACGCCGCCGAGCCGGGCCTCACGCGCCACCTGCTCGAGCACCGGCATGCGCAGCGTCCACCTGGCGATCGCCCACTCACCGCTCGTGAGGCGCGCGAACTCGATGGCGCCGCCGGAGTTGGCCTCGCGCCGTTCCTCGGGCAGGTTCACGTAGCGGTACTCGATCGTGCGGAGCTCGCTCGTCTTGCGGTCGAGCCACGCCGTGCCGCTCACCTCGGGCACGTCGCGCCGGTCGGCGACGGGCTCGAAGGCGATGCCGAGCCGGAGGGAGTCGCTGCCGCGCGCGACGCGCAGGCAGTGGTCCTCGAGGAATGTGTTGGAGCCGAGCATCTCGAGGCCCGGCACGTCGTACGTGACGCCGTTCAGCGAGTCCTCGGCAACGTATCCGCGCGCGTGCAGCACGGCCGGCGGCGTCTCGCGCCATGCGGACCGCACGCGCTCGGTGCGAATCGCGTAGTCGTCGTGCAGCACCACGCGCTCGTTCGGGCTGAGCGCGCGCTCGAACGTGATCGTGGTGACGGTGAGCCCCTGCGCGCCCGTGGTGAGCTGCGTGGCGGCGAACGCCGTGCGCACCTGGTCCCACGCGGCGAACGCGGCGGTGGTCGAGTCGCTGGCCCGGCGGCCACACACGGCGTCGCCGTCAATGCGCACGCTCGACAGCGTGACGGGAATGCCGGCGAGTTCGAACCGCTGCGAACGTTCCTCGCCCGCCGCGAGCGCGATGGGCGCCGAGACGACGGGCCTAAAGCCGATGCGGAGCGTCTTGACGACGTACACGCCCGGCTTGCCCGCGAAGAGCAGGAAGGCGCCTTTCTGGTCCGTGAGCGCACGGCCCGTGACGGCGCCGGCGGTGTCGATCGCCTGCACGACCACACCCGGCACCGGCACGCCGCCCGGATCCACGACGACGCCGCGCACCGACTGGGCCGCCGCGGTGGCGGCCCCGATGCCGAGGGCGACGCCACCGGCGACGGCCACTCCCACGCGGCGCACGACCGGGGTGGTGACGGCTCTCCTCATGACGTGCAGGGTATGCCCGGGCGCGGAGGGAATCCAGTGACGCCCCGCCTGCTGCACCCCGTGGACCGTCCGAATGGCGGCACCCCGCGGCGGGCATATAATTGGATTGTCGTCCCCACCCGAACGGCCCACCCACCTGCCCGTGACCTCCGCCCGCTCCCGCATTCTCGCCGCGGCGCTCATCGCCGGCGTCCTGGCCGGCCCGCCCGCCGCCCTGCGGGCCCAGGATCCCATGGCCGGCATGGCCATGGACCACATCATGGTCCCGAAGGGCGCCGGGTACACGGTGGCGGACGTCGAGTTCATGCAGGGCATGATCGCGCACCACGCGCAGGCGATCGTGATGAGCCGCATGGCGGAAACACACGGCGCGAGCGCCAAGCTCCTCAAGTTCACGCAGAAGATCGACCAGTCGCAGTCGGTGGAGATCCGGCTGATGCAGAACTGGCTGCGCGACAACGGGCAGGCGGCGCCGGACACGTCGTCGTGGCACACGCACATGATGGCCGGCATGCTCTCGGCGGAGCAGCTCCGGCAGCTCGATGCATCGCACGGCGTGGAGTTCGAGCGGAACTTCCTCGAGATGATGATCCAGCACCACGAAGGGGCGCTGAAGATGGTGGACGACCTGTTCGCGTCGCCGGGTGCGGGGCAGGAAGTCAACGTGAGCGTCTTCGCGAACGACGTGGTCACGGTGCAGACGGCGGAGATCGGCCTGATGCGCCGCATGTTGTCGGCACTTCCGGGCGCCTGAGCGCCTTTCACCCCACCACCGGAGTCGAAGCTGATGCGCATCGCCAGCCGGATGCCCGCGCTCATCGCGGCCGTCCTCCTCGTTCCGACGCTCGTCGCGGCCCAGACGTATCCGCCGGGCAACGATCCGCGCGACAACCTCAAGCCCGGCCGCCTCGACGCGGGGACCGCGGCGAAGAACATGCGGCTGGTGTCGTTCTCGCCCAAGCCGGCGCAGTTCGACAGCGCCAAGGGCCTGACGTTCATCAACTCGGACATCGCGTTCAAGGACCACTACGTGTACCAGGGCAACTTCGCCGGGTTCACGATCTGGGACGTGGCCGACCCGGCGAAGCCGAAGATCGTGTCGGTCGTGGAGTGCATCACGTCGCAGGGCGACCCGTCGATCATCGGGAACCTGCTGTTCGTCTCGGCGGAGGGCGGTGGCAACCGCAACGACTGCGCCAAGGGCGGCGTGCAGGACCCGAGGGACCACATGGCCGGCGTGCGCATCTACGACGTGAAGGACCCCGCGCACCCGCGGCTCATCAAGAACGTGCAGACGTGCAAGGGCTCGCACACGCACACCGTGGTGCCCGACCCGAAGAACACGGGCGTGATCTACCTGTATGTCTCGGGCAACCAGGGCGCCCGGCCCGATTCGGAACTGGCGGGGTGCAAGAACGGCACCGACGCGGCGGACACGACGAATTCGCTGTACCGCCTCGACGTGATCAAGGTCGAGCTGGCGCACCCGGAGAACGCGGCCGTCGTCACCGGCGCGCGGATCTTCACCGGCCTCGACCCGGCGCCGCGCGCGACGAGCCGGCCGCAGCGCGGCGGGCGCGGCGGGCGTGGCGGCGAGGCGCCGGCCCCGACGGGTCCGCGCAACTGCCACGACGTGACCGCGTATCCGTCCATGCACCTGCTCGCCGGCGCGTGCGCGAGTTACGGGCTGTTGGTGGACATCACCAACCCGGAGAAGCCGGTGCGGCTCGACGCGGTCGCCGACACGAACTTCTCGCTCTGGCACACGGCCGTGTTCAGCAACGACGGCAAGAAGGTCGTGTTCACGGACGAGTGGGGCGGCGGCACGGGCCCCATGTGCCAGAAGTCGAGCATGATGGAGATGGGCGGCGATGCCATCCTCACGATCGACGGCCAGAAGAAGTACACGCAGCACGCGTACTTCAAGATTCCCACCGCGCAGTCGGAACAGGAGAACTGCGTGTCGCACAACGGTGGGCTGCTGCCGATCCCGGGGCGCGACGTCATGGTCCAGGGCTGGTACCAGGGCGGCGTGGACGTGATCGACTTCAGCGACGTGAACCACCCGGAGGAGCTCGCGTTCTTCGACCGCGGCTCGATCGACCCGCCGCCGGGCGCCGACGTGCCGGTGGGCGAGGCGGCCGGGGGGCGCGGTGGCCGCGGTCGTGGCACGATCGGCGGCTCGTGGGGCGCGTACTGGTGGAACGGCTACATCTACTCGTCGGAGCTCGACCGCGGCTTCGACATCTATGAGTTGCAGCCGAGCGACAAGCTCTCCGCCAACGAGATCGCGGCGGCGAAGCTCGTGAAGCTCGTGGAGTACAACCCGCAGAGCCAGCCGCGGTACGTGTGGCCGCCGGCGTTCCCGGTGATCCGCTCCTACCTGGACCAGCTCGTGCGCGGTAACGGCATGGACGCGGCGCAGACCTCGGCGATCGACAAGTCGCTCGCGGCGGCGGAGAAGCTCTCCGGCGCCGCCCGCCGAAGCGCCCTCACGACACTGGCGCGCCAGGTGAGCGGGCAGGCGGCGGGCGCGAAGGACGCGGCCCGCGTGAAACTGATGGCGGCGGAGATCACGCGGCTCGCGAACGCGACGAAGTAGCGCACGCGCAGCCCGCCATCAGCGTCCGGCGTCCACCTCCGCCGCGACGGCATCGATGAAGGCGCGGCGACCGGCCGTGATCGTACGGCCGGTTGCCTGCTCCGCCGCGCTGTTGATCGCGATCACGAGACGGCGCGCGCGGTCAATGTGCACGCACTGGCCGTAGATGCCGATCGCGTCGAACGTGCCGTCGTCGCGCGTCCACCACTGGAATCCGTACCCGGACCCGGGCGAGCCGGTGGCGACCTGCGTCCGCGTCGCGTCGCCCAGCCAGGCGTCCGGCACGATCGCGTGACCGTCCACCCGTGCACCGTCGAGGATGAACTGGCCGTACCGCGCGTAGTCGCGCAGCGTCATCGCGAGGCAGCACCCGCCCTGTTCGTGGCCGATGTCGTCCGTCATCCAGGCGGCGTCGCGTTCCATGCCGTACGGGCGCCAGATCTTCTCCGTCAGGTAGTCCGCCAGCGACTTGTGCGTCGCGGCCATCACGAGCACGCCGACGAGGTTGGTCTCCGACGTCTTGTACACCCAGTGCGTGCCCGGCGGCGACTCGCGCGGCAGCTTGCGCACGTAGCTCACCGTTGCGTCCATCCCGGAGTCGGGCGTGACCGCGTACAGCCGCGCCACGTCGGACGTGAGGTCCGTGTAGTCCTCGTTCCACCGCACGCCGGAGGTCATCGTGAGGAGTTCCCGCAGCGTCACGCCGTCGTAGGCGCTGCCGCGGAGCGCCGGGATGTAGCGCGTGACGGAATCGTCCAGGCTGCGGATGTACCCGTCCTTCATCGCCGCGCCGAACAGCGTCGACGTGACGGATTTCGCCACCGAGAACGAGTGCCAGCGGGTGTCCGGCGTATCGCCGAGGGCATAGCGCTCGAGCCGCACCCGGCCATCCTGGAGCACGAGGATGCCGGCCACCTTCTCGTCCGCCATGTAGCGATCGAGGGCGGCGGCGCGCGCGCCGCCGGGAGCGAATGCGGCGAGCGGGCGCCCCGCCGGGAGCGGATGCGCGCGCGGTCCCGCGTGCACGGTGCGTGTCGTGAAGACCGAGTCCATGTGCGCGAACCCGCGTTCGCGCTGTGCCTGGTTCCAGGTGAGCACCACCGCCGCGCCGGATGCCGTGAGTTTCCCGTCGGCCGGCGACGACTGGCATGGCGCCGCGCGCGCGAACGCGGCACTGGCGAGGGATGCGACGAGCGGCACGACCAACACCAACGGGCGGGACGACATCGGACGGAATCCTCCGGAGCGTGGCACCTGCTGCGAGAAGGCTACCGCCGTGCACCGGGCTTCGGCATGGCCGGCGACGGCGCGGGCGGCCGCGCGGCGCCCGTGTATTATTGAATCAGTGGCCGCCGCAGGCGGCCGTCCCGTCCGGAGGACAGATGCGCACTCTCCTTGCCCGAGGCCTTGCCGTTGCGCTCGGCGCGGTCCTCGTCTCGGCGCCCGCACGCGCGCAGGACCCGCCCAAGCCGCGCCGCGGCGACCAGACGAAGATCACGCGGGCCGACCTCGACGTCGCCGGCTCGGCCGTGGTCACGGCGTACGACGCGGTCCGCCTGCTGCGGCCGCGCTGGCTGCAGCCGCCCATCGGCAAGGCCGCATCGTCGAACATGCTCACGCCCGGCGGCGGCAACACGAGCATCGTCGTGTACATCGACGACATTCGCCAGCCCGACGTCGAGACCTCGCTCAACCGCGTGAAGGCGTCCGACGTCGTGGAGATGAAGTACCTCGACCAGAACAAGGCCGTGGAGGACTACGGTCCCGGCCATGAAGCCGGCGTCATCGAGGTGAAGACCACCCACCGGTGACGCGGCGCGGCGCCCGGGCGCCGCGCACCCCCGTCAGAACTCGAGCGCGCGCAGATAGGCGCAGTCGCGGCGCGCCGCGCCCATGGCGTCCTCGGTGCCCTCCTGCTCCACGTACACCGGCTTGTGGGCGAGGTCGGGGATCGTGGCGAGCAGCGCCCTGACGTTGACGATGCCGTGCCCGAGCTCCACGTCGTGCGTGAGGTCGGCCGCGATGTCCTTCACGTGAAAGCTGAAGTAGCGGTCGCGATGGCGAGTGAGGTACGCCATGGGGTCGCCGCCGCCCATCGTCATGTTGCCCACGTCGAGCTGCAGTCGCACGAGCGCCGGGTCGGTGCGGGCGACGAACACATCGTACGGCACCTGGCCGTCGAGCGGCTTCTGGTGCCCCGGCTCGTTGTGGAAGGCGAGCCAGATCCCGGCCTTCCGCGCCGCCGCGCCCGCGACGTTGAAGTGGTCGGCCCACCGTTTCCAGGCGTCGAGCGACGTGTCCGTTTCCGCCGGCAGGCTCGGCACGATCAGGTACTCGTGGCCGATGAGGCGCGCGTCGTCGAGGCGCTGCTCCCAGTGCTCGAGCAGGATCTCCGGCGCGATGTGCGCCGACGGTGCCCGGAGCCCGACCTGCGCAAGCGTCGCCTTCACCTGCGCAGGCGTACGGCCGAAGTTGCCGAACGACCAGAGCAGCTCGACGTCGTCGTAGCCCATCGCCTTCACGTCGGCGAGCGTGCGCTCCGGGTTGGCGCGCATCGCGTCGCGAACGGCGTACAGCTCGAGCCCGATGCGCGCGAGGCGGGCGCGCGCCGTGCGCGGCGCCGCCGATCCCCGGCGGTGCGCCATCAGCGAAGCGGCGGCGGCCGTGGCGGCCGCGTGGACGAACGTCCGGCGGCGCATGCTCAGGCGGGCGGCACGCCGTCCACGATCACGATCCGCGCCCGCGCACAGCCCTCGCGGATGGCGCGGAGCGGCCGATACTCGGGCGAATCGTACCAGGCGTGCGCGCGTGCCACCGAGTCGAACCGGATGACGGCCAGGCGCGCCGGCGCGAAGTCGCCCTCGCACACGTCGATGGCGGATCCGCGAACGAGGTACGTGCCGCCGTAGGCGGCCACGGTCGCCGGGGCGCCCGCAAGGTACTGCTTGAACGCCTCGGGGTCGGTCGGCTCGATGTTTGCGATGACGTAGGCAGGCATGGGAGCAATACTACTGCCGCGGACCGGGGATCCGCCGCCCCCCGGTGCTACGCCGCGCCGTACTGTTCGGTGCTGAGGTACTTCATCCCCGAGTCGCACGCGATCGTCACCACGGTCGCGCCAGGGCCGAGGCGCTCGGCCACGCGCAGCGCCACCGCCACGTTGCCACCCGTGGACGTGCCCGCGAAGATCGCCTCCTCGCGCGCCAGGCGGCGCGCCATGGCCATCGCGTCGGCGCTCGACACGGTCTGCACCTCGTTCGCGAGCGCGGGGTTCCAGTGCGGCACCACGAATCCCGCGCCCGTCCCCTCGATGCGATGCGAGCCGCTCGCCCCACCCGAGAGCACCGGCGACTCGGCCGGCTCCACGGCCACCATATGAATGTCGGGCTTGAGGGCACGCAGCCGGGTGGACGTTCCACGGAACGACCCGCAGGTACCCACGCTCTGCACGAACGCCGTGACCTGCCCCTGGGCCTGCGACCAGATCTCGTCGGCCATGCGCGTGTACGCGCCCACCTGGTCCGTGTTGTTGAACTGGTCCGTCCAGAAGCTCCCCGGCGCCGTGGCGAGCCGGCGCGCCGTCTCGATCATCTCGAGGATGAGCTCCTTCGTGGTCACGCCACCCGGCGCGGGCACGAGCGTGATGTCGGCGCCGAGCGCGGCCATGTGCGCGCGCTTCTCGGAGCTGGCCGCGATGGACGTCACGATCTTCAGGGGGATGCGCTTGGCCGCGCAGATGAACGCCAGCGACACGCCGGTGCTGCCTCCGGTGTACTCGACCACCGAACCGCCCGGCCCGAGCCGGCCGTCGCGCTCGGCCCCCTCAACCATCGCGAGCGCCATCCGGTCCTTCATGGATCCGGTGGGATTCTCGTACTCCGCCTTGAGCAGGATGCGCGCGCTGCCCGCGGGCACGACGTGGCGCAGCGGGACGAGCCGCGTGTTACCGATGCATTCGAGGGGTGACGTCATGCGCGGAAGCTAACGGCGCGCCAGCTCCTCGAACGTCTGGTTCCCGATCCGGTACTGTTTCCAGTCGCGGTGGTCGAAGTGCCACCACTCGGAGGGGTTCACCGTGAATCCCTGCGCCTCCATCGCCTGGCGCAACAGGTCGCGCCGGGCCGTCTGCTGCGGCGTGCCTCCGGCGTACGTCGGGTACGCGCGTTTCGACATTTCGTCGTACACGCTCGGCATCTCCACCGGCTTGCCCGTCTTGAGGTCGTAGAGGCTCAGGTCCACCGCGCAGCCGCGGTTGTGCACCGACCCTTTCGCGGGGTCGGCCACGAACTCGTGCTTGTCCGGCGGCGTGGCGTCCCAGAACACCTTGGTCACGTACCACGGGCGATAGCCGTCGTGGATGAGCACGCCGTACCCCTGCCGCCGGAGCTCGCGGTGGGCACGGAGGAGCGCCTCCGCGGCGGGCCGCTGGAGGAACGCCCGCGCCGACGAATACACGGGCGTGCTGAGGAAATCGTTGGTCGTGGCGTACCGCACGTCGAGGTGGATGGAGGAGTCCAGCGCGGCCACGTCCACGAGGTCGGCCTGGCGAAACGTGCCCGACTCGGCGGGCGGCGTGGCCGCGATCGCCTCGCGGATGAGTTCATCCACCGGCCGCACGGGCGTCACGCGGAAGACGGCCGGCTGCTGCGCGGCCGCGGCGCCACTCGCCGCCGCGACGACGATGCCACAGGCGAGGCGCAGGGCGGCGGCGCGCGGCGTCCGGTTCATGGCTCCAACATACCGGTTCGGACCGTCGTCGCCAGCGGCGACGGACCAGCAACAGGATGAAAGCGCCGACGCCCCCGCGGCCCCACCTTCCCGTGCCCCCGGCCATCCACCATCCCTCGGGCGAGGAGTCTCGATGCACGGTATTCGCGCGACGTTGGTCGCACTCACCGTCGGTGTCGCGGGAGTGACCCGCGCAGCGGCGCAACCACAACCCGCGGGCTCGTGGCCCGAACGGCTGGCACGCGGCGACTCCGCGCATGCCACGGGCGCCAACGAGGTGGCGGCAGCGGCGTACCGCAGCGTCGTCGACGCGAACCCCTCTGCGGACGTCGCATGGACGCGCCTCGGCACCGCGCTCGAGCGCGCCGGCCACGCCGACGACGCGATAGCGGCCTACACACGCGCCGCGCAGTTCGGCGCGCAACGGCTCATCGCCGAGATGGGCCTCACGCGCATCTACGCCCAGCAGGGCAAGCTCGACGCGTCGCTCGGCCACCTGCGTCAGGTGGCGGAGATCGGCGTGAACCCGGACGCGCTGGATCGCATGCCGGCCCTGGCGCCCCTGCGCGCCCGGCCGGAGTACGCCGCCATCCGGCGGCTCGCGGAGGACCGGCGCTTCCCGTGCCGGAACGTCCACACCTTCGATTTCTGGGCCGGCGACTTTGACGCCGCGCAATGGAACGCCCCGCCGGGTGCGTCCGGCGGCCTGCTGCACAACACGCGTGAGTACGACGGGTGCGCGTTCGTCGAGCACTGGATGCCCAAGTCGGCCGCGAGCCCGGCGGGCATGAGCGTCGTGTACTACGACGCCGACCGGAAGGCGTGGCGGATGCTCTGGGTGGACGACGGCAACGGTTCGGTGGAGTTCACGGGGACCTACCGCGAGGGCGCGATGCGCTTCGAAGCGTCGACCGTGGCGCCGGACGGCACGACGACCGTCGTGCGCAACGTGCTGCAGGACGTGTCGCCGGATGTCATCCGGCACACGTTTTCCTCGAGCGCCGATGGCGGCAAGACGTGGGTCGTGCAGACCGACGAGCGATTCGTGCGGCGCAAACCCGGGAATGGTCAGGCGCGATGATCGTGCCGGCCGGCACCGGGGCGTGCGGCTCCGGGCGGCCTACCGAAGGCGCGCGCGCTCGACCTTCACGCCGTCACCGTCGCGCACCGCCAGGTACACCACGCCGCCGCGCCCGAAGCCGGCCACCACACGGCCGGGCGGCAGCACCACGCGATCCGTGAGGACGCCGGCCGGGTTCACCACGTCGTACACGGACCCGCCGTCCACGATCACCGTGGTCTGGATCCAGAGCCCGCCGTCGGCATCGGCCCGGACAGCGTTGAGGCCGAACGGCGGCGCGTAGTCGGGCAGGTCACTCGCATCAACGAAGAGGTCGGGCGGGCCCTCCCCCGGGAAACCGGACGACAAGGCGCCGCTTCCGCCCGACGGCGACGGCGCAGTGCGCGGCGGCGTGCGCGCGGCGGTCTCCTGCCGCAGGCGTTCGCTGGCGGCGCGCACCGAGTCCATGAAGGTCCGCTTGTCATCGTCGCCGAGGCGCCGCCACTCGTACGGCATCCGCCCGGCGGCGCGCCGCTCGCCGGCCGGACCGATCCAGTCCACGTGATAGTCGAGGCCACGGACCAGCGCGATGCGCCCGTCGCTCGTGACAACCCACGCATCCACCTGCATGAGCGGATTGATCACCTCCTGCACCAGCGACCGTCCGTCCGGCAGGTTGCGCCGCACCATGCGGTAGCCCGGCACGCGGAAGAATCCGGCCGTGTCGAGTCGCCGTGCCGCGAAGTCGAATCGCACAACCGGCGCCGAGTCCGGGCTCGGTCCCGGCATGTAGCGGCCATCCGCGTCGCGCGTGCCCGGCACGGCGCGCGTGGCGCCGCGGTACACGAGACGCCCGTTCGTGTCGAACCCCGGCTGGCCGAAGCGGCCACCGGCGATGAGCTGGGCGTCGTCGGGACGCGGGATGGCCATCACGCGGCGCACCACGCCGGTCCCGTCGGTGACGAGCATGCTGAGCGACTGCGGGTCGACGATGATGACGGAGTCGCCGCGGAACGGAATGATGCCGAGTAGCGCGGCGGGGTACGGCACGGCAGCCCCCACGCTCGTGTCGGCGACGACGCGCGCCGTGGCGAGCGTGGAGTCGAAGCGCAGGATCCGGCGCGAGAGCGGGTCGTTGACGAGCACGTCGCCGTCGGCCAGCTGGTACACGCCGGAGGCACGCCCGACCGGCTGCTGCGTGACGTGGTCGGGCGCGGCGAGGTGGCGCGGCGCGGGCGGGCGTTGCGCAACCGCGGACGCCGCACACATGGCGAACAGGGCGACGGCGAATGGCGCGATGCGGCGCGGCATATCGGTTGGTCACGTCGGGCGCGGCGCTGGTTGCCCCGCCGGCGGTCAGGGCGGCCGCATGCCGCCGAGGATGCCGGAGAGACGAGCGCCGAGTGCGGCGTCCGGCGCGCCGCCATTGGCGACGTCACGCGCCACGCCGGCCCGCAGCTCGAGGAGTGCCGCCTCCGGCGCGCGACGGCGCAGCAGCTGCGTCACCGCGGACGCCGCCCGCGACGCGGGCACGCCGTTCGTCACGAGGTCGGCGGCGGCCACGAGCCCCGCCGCGAGCGTTGTGTCGTCGCCCGAGCCCGCGGCGAGCATGTCGACGAGCGCCGGGCGCGGCATGCCGGCCCGCAGGACGTTCACGGCCGCCGTGAGCAGCGCGGGCGACGCATCGCGCGCGAGCAGACCGCGCACGCCGCCGTATTCCGCCACGAGCGACCGGGCGGCGCGCACGATGCGCGCGGGCTCCGCGCCCTTGAGCACGCCCTCGGCCGCCTTGAGCACGATCGGGTCGGTTGGAATGCCCGCGGCCCGCGCCGAGTCGGCGAGCCGCGTGAGTTCCGCGCGCGTGGCCGCCGGCAGCGACGCCGGGAACGCGTACGGCACATCCTGCGCCCGCGCCGCCATCGCGACGGGCGCGAGCGCCGCCACCGCGCACAGCCGTCGCCACGCGGCGCGCATCACGATCCCCGCACGAAGACGATGGAGTTCGGCGCGCCGAAGTCGGCATCGGGCGCGCGTGGCGCCGACGGATCCGTGGCGAGTACGCCGTCCACGACGAACGAGTACTCGTACCGGCCAGGAGCCAGCGGCACCGTGATCTCCCAGCGGCTCCCGTCGGCGGCTCGGCGCATCGGCGTGCGGGCGGGATCCCAGTGGTTGAAGTCGCCGACCACCGCCACGCGCGCGGCCCGCGGTGCGACGAGCGTGAACCGCACCGTCGTTGCCCCCGGCCCATCACGGTGGACCGGACCCGACGCCGCGAGCCGGCCCTCCGGGTGCGTCGCTCCGCGTCGCTGCGCCGTCC
>CAZKYG010000213.1:0-5304 GCA_964556915.1 uncultured Gemmatimonas sp. | reverse complement strand
CGGCCGGCGGTTCTCGTTCAACGCGCTCGTGGCGGTGGGCGACGGGCAGGGCAAGGTCGGGATCGCGACGGGCAAGGCCAACGAAGTGTCCGAGGCGGTGCGCAAGGCGGTGGACGCCGCGCGCCGCAAGATGGTGACGATCCCGATGACGGGCGCGACGATCCCCCACGAGGTGGTCGGCGAGCACGGCGCGGGCAAGGTGCTCATGAAGCCGGCGGCGCCCGGCGCGGGCGTGATCGCGGGCGGCGCGGTGCGCGCGGTGATGGAATGCGCGGGCATCGCCGACATCCTGACCAAGTCGCTGGGCTCGACGAACCCGCACAACATGGTGCTCGCGGCCATGGACGGGCTCGGAAACCTGACGACGCACGAGCAGATTGCCAGGGAACGGGGCGTCGAGCTGTCGGCGGTGCCGTATCGTTCGCGCGCGAAGGGCAAGGTGACGGCAGAGGTACAACATGCCTAGGACGTTCGTCTGGCACCGCAGCCGCGGGCCGAAGAAGACGGAACCGAACACCCTGACGCAGGGGACGGTCCGGATCACGCAGGTGAAGTCGGGCATCGGGCAGACGGCGCGCATGCGCGCCACGCTCGAGGCGCTGGGGCTGCGCCACCACCAGGCTTCGGTGGTGCGCCAGGATTCGCCGGCGCTCCGGGGCATGATCATGCGGGTGCGGCACCTCGTGAAGGTGACGCCGGTAACGGCTGGCAAGGAGTAAGTCGTGAGCGACAAGATCGGACTGCACAACCTGACGCCGAGCCCGGGGTCGCACCGCGACCGCAAGCGGGTCGGCCGTGGCCCCGGCTCGGGAACCGGCAAGACGGCCGGCAAGGGTCACAAGGGCATCAAGGCACGTTCGGGCCACCACGGTCCGGGCGGCAACAAGCCGCATTTCGAGGGCGGCCAGATGCCGATGACGCGGCGTGTACCGAAGCGGGGGTTCACGAACCCGTTCCGCGAGGACGCGCAGGTGATCGGGCTGGACGACCTGGCGAAGCTGCCGAAGGGCGCCGAGGTGACGCGCGCGACGCTCGCCGAGGCGGGGCTCATCCGTGCGTCGAAGGGACCGGCCAAGCTCCTCGCGAACGGCGAGGTGACGGCGGCGGTGACGGTGCGCGGCATCAAGGTCAGCGCGTCGGCGCGCGAGAAGATCGTGGCGGCCGGCGGCAAGGTCGAGGAGTAGCGAACCCCCATGGCCCAGGCGAACCCGACCCAGGCGATCGCGAACATCTATCGCACGCCGGAGCTCTGGGACAAGATCGTCTTCACGTTCATCTGCCTCGTGGTGTACCGCGTGGGGTCGTTCATCGCGGTGCCGGGCGTGAACGTCCAGGCGATGCTCGACTTCTTCAAGAGCCAGCAGGGCGGCGGGCTCCTGGGGCTGTACGACCTGTTCGTGGGCGGCAACCTGTCGCGCTCGACGGTGTTTGCCCTGGGCATCATGCCGTACATCTCGGCGAGCATCTTCGCGCAGATCGCGGGCGCGGTGGTGCCGCAGGTCGAGAAGCTCCAGAAGGACGAGGAAGGCCGCAAGAAGATCACGCAGTGGACCCGCTACGCCACGGTGGGCCTCGCGGTGGTGCAGGCGTGGGGCTACGCGCTCTTCACCGAAAGCGTGCAGGGCGCGGTGGCCAACGGCGGGTTCGTGTTCAAGGCCGAGATGGTGGCGTTCCTGACCACCGGTGCGATCTTCGTCATGTGGCTGGGCGAGCAGATCACGGAGCGCGGCCTCGGCAATGGCGCCTCGCTGATGATCTTCTTCTCGATCGTCGAGCGGTTTTTCCCGGCGATGTGGAGCACGTTCCAGCTCGTCGCGACGCAGGGCGTGAACGTGCTGGCGCTGCTCGTGCTGGTTGCGGTGATGGCCGGCGTGGTCGCGGGCGTGGTGCTCATCACGATCGCCGCGCGCCGCATCGCGATCCAGATCCCGCAGCGGACGATGGGCCGTGGACGCATGCGCGAGGCGGCGAAGAACTTCATCCCGCTGCGCATCAACGCGGCGGGCGTGATGCCGATCATCTTCGCGCAGTCGCTCATCGTGGTGCCTGGTGCGCTGGCCACGTTCTCGGGCAACGAGAAGCTCCGCGACTTTGCGGACTACTTCCAGCCGAACACGTGGCTGTACTTCGTGCTCATGGCGATCCTGATCGTGCTCTTCACGTACTTCTACACGGCCATCGTGTTCAACCCGGTGGACCTGGCGGAGAACCTGAAGAAGCAGGGCGGGTTCATCCCGGGCGTGAAGCCCGGCGCCAAGACGGCCGAGTACATCGACCACGTCGTCAGTCGCATCACGTTCCCGGGGGCGATCTTCCTCACGGTCATCGCGCTGCTGCCCGTCTGGATCGGCGATTTCGTGAACGTCACCTTCCGGTTCGGCGGCACGTCGCTGCTGATCGTCGTGGGCGTGGCGCTCGACACGCTGGCGCAGATGAACCAGCACCTCCTCCTGCGGAAGTACGACACCTTCATGAAGAAGGGCCGGGTGCGTTTCCGCGGGCGCCAGGGCTTCTGACGGCGCCGGCGTGATCGCCGTCCTGCTCGGACCACCGGGCTGCGGGAAGGGGACGCAGGGCGAGAAACTCGCGGCCGCCCTCGGCATCCCGAAGATCTCGACGGGCGACGTCATCCGCGCCGCCATGAAGGACGGCACGCCGCTCGGCGTGCAGGCCAAGGCGTTCTATGATCGCGGCGACCTCGTGCCCGACGCGCTCATCATGGAGATCATCCGCGACACGCTCGCGGCGCCGGAGCAGGCGCGCGGGGCGATCCTCGACGGCGTCGTGCGGACCGTGCCGCAGGCCGAGGGCCTGGCCGGAGTCCTGAAGGGTCTCGGGCGGACGCTCGACCTCGTACTGCTGTTCCAGATCGCGGACGACGTACTGGTGGCGCGCCTCTCGGGGCGCACCGTGTGCGAGGCGTGCGGTACCCCGTTCACCGGCCGCCAGCCTGGCGAGCTGCACGCGGACTGCAAGAAGGAACCGCGCGGGCACCTCGTGCGCCGCAAGGACGACGAGCCGGATGCGGTGCGCAACCGCCTGAAGGTCTACCAGGCGCAGACCGCCCCCGTGATCGACTGGTATCGCACGCACGGCGGCCCCCTCACGCCGATTGAGGCGGAGGGGTCGATGGACGAGGTGGGGGCGCGGGTGCGCCAGGCGGCGGGCATCGGCTGATGGTGCAGCTCAAGTCGCCTCGGGAGATCGAGACGATGGCCGCGGGCGGCAGCATCCTCGCGGCGACCCACGCCGAGATGCGCCGCCAGGTGCGGCCCGGCATTTCGACGGCGGACCTCGACCGGATTGCCGAAGCGTTCATCCGCTCCCACGACGGCGCGACCCCGAGCTTCAAGGGGCTCTACGGATTTCCGGCGTCGATCTGTGCCAGCGTCAACGAGGAAATCGTGCACGGGATACCGTCGCCGCGGCGCGTCCTCCGGGACGGCGACATCATTTCCGTGGACATCGGCGTGTTCTACGGGGGGCTGCACACCGACTCGGCGTGGACGTACCCTGTGGGCGCGGTGGACGAGCCGACGCGCCGGCTGCTCGAGGTCACCGAAGCGTCGCTGTTCGCAGGCATCGCGCAGGCGTGCGTGGGAAATCACGTGGGTGACATCGGCGCCGCCGTTGAGGCGCGCGTGAAGCAGGGCGGCTTCGTCGTGGTGCGCGACCTCGTGGGGCACGGCGTCGGCCACTCGATGCACGAGGAGCCGCAGGTCCCCAACCACGGGAAGCCGAAGCGTGGCCCCAAGCTTGCGGCCGGCTTGACCATCGCCATCGAGCCGATGGTGAACGCCGGGAGCGCGGAGACGCGCACCCTGCCGGACAAGTGGACCGTCGTGACGATCGACGGTGCGCGCAGCGCGCACTTCGAGCACACGGTGGCGGTGACGGAGCAGGGGCCGCGCATCCTGACGCAGCTGCCGGCGGCCGACCGCTGACGCCGGTTCGCGGCGCGCGAGCCGGCCGCGCGTCGCTAGCTTCCCACGCGTGCGCCCCGAGGCCCACGCACCGCCGCCGGCACCGGAACCCGCCGGCGAACGCGTCGCGACGCTGATCGCCGCCGCGGCGATCATCCTCGGCGTCGCGGCGCGCGGATGGGCCGTGGCGCATCGCGGGTCGCTCTTCCTCGACGAGGCGTCGCTCGCGCTGAACGTGCTGTCGCGCGGGTTCGTCGGCCTGACGCGGCCGCTCGCCTGGGGCCAGGCGGCGCCGGTCGGGTACCTCTGGATCGAGCGAGCGGCCGTCAACGCGCTGGGCGCCTCGGAGGTTGCGCTCCGGGCGTGGCCGTTCGTGGCCGGCGCTGCGACGCTGCCGTTCACCTGGCTCGTGGCCCGGCGGATCGCGGGGCCGTGGCCCGCCGCCTTCGCGACGGTGGCGGTCTCATGCTCGTTGCTCGGGACGCGATACGCGTCCGAGGCGAAACCGTATGCGAGCGATGCACTCGTGGCGATCGGCCTGGCCTGGCTTGCGCTGCGCGTGCTCGATGCGGGGGTCGATGCGCCGCGCGCGCGCGGCCGGTGGTGGCTGCTCGGGGCATGCGGCGCCGTGGCGGTGGTCGTGTCGCTGCCCGCCGTGTTCGTGCTGGGCGCGACGGGCGTCGCCGTCGGCGCTGCGGTGTGGGTGTGGCGCGACGCCGGTGCGCGGCGAGCCGCGTTGGCGTGTGCGGTCGCATGGATCGCGGTGTTCGCCGTCGTGTGGCTTGGGGGGATCCGTGGAGCGGCCCATGCGGCGTACCTCCAGGAATACTGGGCGCCGGTCATGCTCCAGCCCGGGCGTCCCGCGCTTGCGGCGCGGGTGGTACGCGCGATCGGGTCCGTCGCGGCGACGCCATTGTGGTGGGAAGCGTCCGTCGCCTTCACGCTCGCGGCCGTGGCGGCGTGGGCGGTTGGGGCGGTGCGCCTGGCGCGCCGAAACCGGGTCGCGGCCGTGTTGGTCGTGGGTCCCGTGGCGCTGGCCGCGGCCGCGTCGATGCTGGGCGTGTATCCCCTGTCGGACCGGCTCGCGTACTTCGCGGCGCCCCTCGGCATGATCGCGGTGGGCGTCGCGCTCGATGCCGTCGCCGGGGCAGTGGGTGCGGGACCGGTCTCGGCGACGGCCGGCGGTGCGGCGCGGGGCGCCGTCGCGACCACGCTGCGCGCCCTGGTCGCCCTCGCGCTCGGGGCAGGGGTTGGCGCCGATGCCTGGCACCTGATCCGCGCGCCTGGCGCCCTCGAGCCGACGCATGACCTGTTCGCGTCGGTGGCGGCCGAGGCGCGGGCAACGCACGAGCCGGTCTATGTGTTCGCCCGGGCAGCGCCC
>CAZKYG010000212.1:0-10003 GCA_964556915.1 uncultured Gemmatimonas sp. | reverse complement strand
GAGTAATCAATGGCAGACAAGGTGATCGGCATCGACCTGGGGACGACCAACTCCGTCGTCGCCGTCATGGACGGCGGCGACCCGGTGGTCATCCCGAACGCGGAAGGCGGGCGGACGACGCCATCGGTTGTCGGCTTCAGCAAGGACGGGGAACGACTCGTCGGTCAGATCGCGAAGCGGCAGGCGGTGACCAACCCGCAGAACACGGTGTTCTCGATCAAGCGTTTCATGGGCCGCAAGATGCCCGAGGTGACCGAGGAGATTAAGCGCGTCCCTTACGCGGTGAAGAGCGGACAGAACGATCTCGCCGCGGTCGAAGTGCAGGGCAAGCGCTACACGCCGCCGGAAGTGTCGGCGATGATCCTCCAGAAGATGAAGCAGACGGCGGAGGACTACCTCGGCACGGGCGTGTCGAAGGCGGTCGTCACGGTGCCGGCCTACTTCAACGACTCGCAACGCCAGGCCACGAAGGACGCTGGCAAGATCGCCGGCCTCGAGGTGCTGCGCATCATCAACGAGCCGACGGCGGCCGCCCTCGCCTACGGCCTTGACCGCAAGGGCAAGAAGGACGAGAAGGTCGCCGTGTTCGACCTGGGCGGCGGCACGTACGACATCTCCGTCCTCGAGCTCTACGAGGTGGACGGCACCCGGCAGTTCGAGGTGAAATCCACCAACGGTGACACCCACCTGGGCGGCGACGATTTCGACCAGCGGGTCATCGACTGGCTCGTGGCGGAGTTCAAGAAGGACCAGGGCATCGACCTCTCCAAGGACCCGATGGCGCTCCAGCGCCTGAAGGAGGCGGCGGAGAAGGCGAAGATCGAGCTCTCCGGCACGATGAGCACCGACATCAACCTGCCCTTCATCACGGCGGACCAGTCGGGACCCAAGCACCTGAACTACCAGCTCACGCGCGCCAAGCTCGAGCAGCTGGTGGACGACCTCGTGCAGCGCACGCTCGAGCCGATGAAGAAGGCCCTCGCCGACGCCAACCTGAAGCCGTCGGACATTGACGAGGTGCTGCTCGTCGGCGGTTCGACGCGCATGCCCAAGGTGCAGGAGATCGTGAAGACCTTCTTCGGCAAGGAGCCGAACAAGGGCGTGAATCCGGACGAGGTGGTCGCGGTCGGCGCGGCGATCCAGGGTGCCGTGCTCACGGGCGAGCAGAAGGACGTGCTCCTCCTGGACGTGACGCCCCTGTCGCTCGGCATCGAGACGCTCGGCGGCGTGACCACGGTGCTCATCCCCCGCAACACCACGATTCCCACGAAGAAGTCGGAGACGTTCTCCACGGCCGACGACAACCAGACCACGGTTGAAATCCACGTACTCCAGGGCGAGCGCGAGCTGGCCGTGTACAACAAGACGATCGGCAAGTTCCAGCTCACGGGCATCCCGCCCGCTCCGCGCGGCATGCCGCAGGTCGAGGTGACGTTCGACATCGACGCCAACGGCATCCTGCACGTGACGGCGCGCGACAAGGCCACAGGCAAGGAGCAGAAGATCCGTATCGAGGCGTCGAGCGGCCTCTCCGACACCGAGATCGACCGCATGGTGAAGGACGCGGAGAAGAACGCGTCCGAGGACAAGCGCAAGCGCGAGGAGATCGACACGCGGAACCGTCTCGACACGCTGGCCTACCAGGTGGAGAAGGAGTCGAAGGAGTGGGCCGACAAGGTGCCCGAGGAGCTGCGCACGCGCCTCAACAACGCCGTGGAGCGGGCGCGCAAGGCGCACCGCGGCGACGACATGAACGAAATCAACGGCGCGCTCGAGGAACTGTCGGCGGCCTTCCAGGCGGCCGGCCAGGCCGTGTACGCCGCGCAGTCGCAGGCGTCGAGCGCCCAGCCGGGCGCCGGGGACGGCGCGGCGCCGGCGGGTGACGGGAAGAAGGAAGACGTGGTCGAGGCGGACTACGAGATCGTCGACGAGAACAAGAAGTAGCCCCCGTCGGGCAGATCGTGCGGAACGGGCGGTCCAGGGGTTCGGACCGCCCGTTCCGTAGTAGATTCCCGGGCGGGACGGTGGAAACTTCCGCCGCCCCGCCCGGGTCTAATGAAGACCATCCACGCACGAAGGATCCGTCCGACATGACCATCAACATCAGCCGGTCCCGCCTCCTCGCTGTCGCCGCCGTCGCGTTCGTCGGCGGCGTGATCTTCGCGTCCTCCATGGACTGGACCGACATGCTCGTCGCGCAGCCGCGCGCCAGTGCGCCGGTGGTGAACATCGCGCACGGTGGCACCGACGTGCAGGGCGGGTTCGTCGCGATCGCAGACGCCGTGACGCCCGCGGTCGTTTCCATCCAGGCCGAGCGCGATGCGCGCCCGGCCGCGAACAACCGGCGCAACGGCCAGCCCCAGTCGCGCGAGGACCTCCTCCGCCAGTTCTTCGGCCAGCCCGACGACTCGGGCCCCGAGGCATCCAGCGGCACCGGCTTCATCGTGAGCAAGGACGGCTACGTGCTCACGAACAACCACGTGGTCGACGGCATGGACCGCATCACCGTCAGCCTCACCGATCGCCGGGAGTTCAAGGCGCGCGTGATCGGGCACGATCCGCAGACCGACGTGGCCGTCATCAAGATCGACGCCAACAACCTCCCGGCCGTGACGCTCGGCGACGACGGCGCGACGCGCGTCGGCGAATGGGTGCTCGCGATCGGCAACCCGTACGGCCTCGACTTCACCGTGACGGCCGGCATCGTGAGCGCCAAGGGCCGGTCCAACGAACTCGCCGGCCTTAACCCGAACAACTACCGGATCCAGGACTTCATCCAGACCGACGCGGCCATCAACCCCGGCAACTCGGGCGGCCCGCTCGTCAACTCGCGCGGCGAGGTGATCGGCATCAACTCCGCCATCGCCAGCCGCACTGGCTCCTACACCGGTTACGGCTTCGCCATCCCGATCACGCTCGCCAAGACGGTGATGGACGACATCATCGCCCACGGCCGGGTGCGCCGCGCGATCATGGGTGCGTCGATGGCGGAAGCCACGGCCGAGGACGCCGCGATCAACGGCATGAAGGAGATCGCCGGCGCCAAGATCGGCGATTTCTGCGTGCAGGTGCCGAACACGAACGAGTGCCTCGAGAGCCCGGCGGAAAAGGCCGGCATTGAGCGCGGCGACCTGATCGTGTCGGCCGACGGCAAGAAGATCGATCGCGTGAGCACGCTCCAGCGGTTGCTGCGCGCGCACCAGCCGGGCGACGTGGTCGCGTTCGACCTGCTCCGCTACGGCGCGAAGAAGTCCGTGAAAGTGAAGCTCACCGAGGCGCCGTCCGACGAGCCGCGCACCGTGGCCAGCAACAGCAAGGCCGCCCCGGACGACGCGGCACCCGCGGGCTCCACGGCGCTCCCCACGCTCGGCATCACCGTCGAACCGTTGACGGCGAGCGTCGCGACGGAGGCGAAACTGCCGGCGAGCCTCAAGGGCGTGGCGGTCAGTGACGTGGTTCCCGGCAGCGTCTCCGAAGGGAAGTTCTTCCCGGGCGACGTGATCACCGAGGTCAGGGTTCCCGCCAACGACTACGCCAAGACGCCGGTCACTTCCATTGCCGGGCTCCGCGCCGAGCTCTCCAAGGTCAAGGCCGGCCAGGTGGTGAGCTTCGTGGTGACGTACGTGACCAATCCGCGTAGCAGCGCGACCGCCACGCGGGTCGTCAACCTACGAGTGGGCGAGTAGCGCCGGGCGCCCGACCGTTCCAAACGACACGGGGCGTCCGAACGGGCGCCCCGTGTCGTATTTCCCGGGTGCGGCAGCCGTGACACGCAGGTCGCGAGAGTGGCGAAACTGGCAGACGCGCAGGACTTAGGATCCTGTCCCGCAAGGGGTCCGGGTTCGACTCCCGGCTCTCGCACTGCAGTGCGGTGGCGGATGGCTGATGGCAGTCACCGGAGTCAGAGCGCGAAGGGCCTTCGCCCCTGCTTATCTTTCTCCAGGACGCTCCTGTCCTCTGCCCACTGTTTCTGCCCCCTGTTCCATGGACATCCAGGTTACCGATCGCAAGTCGTCCGGCGCCGAACGCCGCCTCCGCGTGAGCGTGAGCGCGTCGAGCGTGGACGAGGCGCGTGAACGCGCGGCCAAGCGCGTGGCCCGCCAGGTACGCGTCCCGGGCTTTCGCCCCGGCAAGGCGCCGCCGAACGTCGTGCGCAAACAGTACGCGGACGCCATCCGGCAGGAGGCGCTCGACACACTGATGCGGGAGGCCTACCTCCAGGTCATCGAGTCGGAGAAGCTGGACCCTGTCACCCAGCCGCACGCCCACGACGTGAAGTTCGCCGACGGCGAACCCCTGACGTTTGAATTGCATTGCGAGGTGCGGCCGGATGTGGCCCTCCAGCGCCTCGAGGGCTTTCGGGTGAAGCGCCCGCGCGCGGCCGTGACCGACGATGCCGTGGCCGCGCAGGTTGAACAACTCCGGAACCAGAAGGCGACATGGACCCCGGTCGACGAGCGCCCGAGGGAGGGCGACCTGGTGACGGTCCGCCTCGCGGTCACGGGCGCGTCCGACGCAGCGGCCGAGGGCAAGGAGTATCGCCTGGAACTCGGCGCGGGCCAGGTGATCGGCGCGATCGAGGAGCTCATCATGGAGCTGGCGCCCGGAGGCGCGGTCGAGCGCCCCGTGCGCTGGCCGGACGACTTTCCGGACGAGGCGCAGCGGGGCCAGACCAAGACGGTGCGCGTGGAGCTGTCCGACGTGAAACGAAAGTCTCTGCCCGCCCTCGACGACTCGCTGGCGCGGGAATTGGGCGACTTCGAGACGCTCGACGCGCTCCGCGAGACCGTACGCACGGACCTCGCGACGCACGCGGAGCGCGATGCCGATGCCGCCGTCCGCAGCGGCCTCCTCGACGAGATCCTGAACGCCAACCCGTTCGACGTGCCGCCCAGCTGGGTGAACCGGCTCACCGGTGCGTACGCGGAAGCGTACCAGATCGCCGAGCCCGAGATGGAGAAGTTTGCCGGCGAGTTCCGCCCGGCCGCCGAACGGCAGGTGCGCCGCGACATGGTGATCGACACCATCGCCGATCGCGAGAAGCTCTCGGCGACGGAGCAGGACGTGGACGACAAGGTCGCCGAGCTGGCCGCCAAGCGGGGCGCAAAAGCCGGCGAGGTGTATGCCACGCTCCAGAAGGCGGGGCGCCTGAAGGAAATCGAACGTTCGATCACCGAGGAGCGCGTGTTCGCGTGGCTCCTGGAGCGCAATACAGTCGAGCAGGAATGAGACATTCCGACGAGGAACCCATGCCCATCATCCCGAACCCGTACGTCATCGAACGTTCGAGCCGCGGCGAGCGCAGCTACGACGTGTATTCCCGGCTCCTGATGGACCGGATCATCTTCCTCGGCACGCCGGTCAACGACGACGTCGCGAACATGATCATCGCGCAGCTGCTGTTCCTGGACGCCGACAACCCGGGGCGCGACATCTACCTCTACATCAACTCGCCGGGCGGCGTTGTGTCGAGCGGCATGGCGATCTACGACACGATGCAGTTCCTCCGGTCCCCGGTGGCGACGATCTGCATGGGGATGGCGGCGTCGATGGGCTCGTTCCTGCTCGCGGCGGGCCGGCCCGGCAAGCGCTCAGCGCTGCCGCATTCGCGCATCATGATCCACCAGCCGTCCGGCGGTGCGCAGGGCACGGCGGCCGACATCGAGATCCAGGCCAAGGAGATCCTGTACCTCCGCAGCACGATGAACGGCCTCTACTCGAAGCACACCGGGCGGCCGGTCGAGCAGATCGAACGGGACATGGAGCGCGACTTCTTCATGTCGGCCGATGAGGCCAAGGCCTACGGCCTGATCGACACCGTGATCACGCAGGCCCCCGAGGTGGTCAAGGACCTCGCCGGCGCCAAGTAGCCGGCGGGCAGGCCGCGGGGTACTGTTACGGAAGGGGGCGCGGGCGCGTCGAACATGGCGTCCCTGCGCCACCTTCCCTTGTAGCCGAGGATCGCCCGAAGTCCCATGACGTCGATGTCCCACGACCGCCACCTGCGCTGCTCGTTCTGCGGCAAGTCCAAGGACTCCGTGAGGAAGTTCATCTCGGGGCCCTCGGTCTACATCTGCAACGAGTGCATCGCGCTCTGCAACGAGATCCTCGCAGAAGACGAGGAGCGCGAGGTTGCCGAGGCCGTCACCCAGGTCCCGGCGCCGCAGGAGATCAAGGACGTCCTCGACCAGTACGTGATCGGCCAGGAGCAGGCGAAGAAGGCACTCGCCGTGGCCGTGTACAACCACTACAAGCGGATCAACTCGGGCGCCAAGCGCGAGGGCGAGGTCGAGCTCGACAAGTCGAACATCCTCCTGCTCGGGCCGACGGGCGTCGGCAAGACGCTGCTCGCGCAGACGCTCGCGCGCATCCTCGACGTGCCGTTCACGATCGCCGACGCCACGACGCTCACCGAGGCCGGCTACGTCGGCGAAGACGTGGAGAACATCCTCGTTCGGCTGCTGCAGGCCGGCGACTTCAATGTCTCCGAGTGCGAGCGCGGCATCGTCTACATCGACGAGATCGACAAGATCGCGCGCAAGAGCGAGAACCCGAGCATCACGCGGGATGTGTCCGGCGAGGGCGTACAGCAGGCGCTGCTGAAGATCCTCGAGGGCACGGTGGCAAGCGTGCCGCCGCAGGGCGGCCGCAAGCACCCCCAGCAGGAATACATCCAGATCAACACCAAGGACATCCTCTTCATCTGCGGTGGCGCGTTCGACGGGCTGGAGAAGATCATCGAGGCCCGCCTCGGTCGCCGCCAGATCGGGTTCAGCCCCGCCGACCCGAAGGGCCGTTCGGCGGCCGCCGCGCACCTGTTCGCCGACGTGGAGCCCGACGACCTGCTGCGCTTCGGGCTCATCCCCGAGCTGGTCGGCCGCCTCCCCGTGGCCGTGCCGCTCGAGGCGCTCGACGAGAACGCGCTGGTGAAGATCCTCAAGGAGCCGCGCAACGCGCTCACCAAGCAGTACGCCAAGCTCTTCGAACTCGAGGACGTGAAGATCAGCTTCGAGGAATCGGCGCTCCAGGCGATCGCGCGCAAGGCCATCGAACGCGGCACCGGCGCGCGCGGCCGGCGCGCGATCCTCGAAGCCATGCTGCTCGACACCATGTTTGAGCTGCCCGCCCGGGAGGACGTGGTCGAGGTGAAGGTGACGGAGGCGTGCGTCACGAACGGCGCCCCGCCCCTGCTCGAGCTGGCCCCGCGGCGGCAGAAGAAGGAGGCGTAACATCGCCCGTGCGCGCCACGGCGCGCCCGACACCGCCGTCGTGGCGGGCACGGGCGCGACCGCTCGTGCCGCACCCGCCGCGGATGCGGCAAGCGCCGACCCCCTCGTCATCCGTTCCCTCGAGTTCATTGGCGGGATGGCGGGGCATGACGGCTGGCGGCCGCCCGCCGACCTCCCGGAGGTGGCGTTCGCCGGCCGCAGCAACGTCGGCAAGTCGTCGCTGCTCAACCGCCTCGTGCGACGCCGCGCGCTCGCACGCGTCAGCACCACTCCAGGCCGCACCCGCGAGATCAACTTCTTCCGGGTCAATGACCGGTTCGTCATCGCCGACCTGCCGGGCTACGGGTACGCGCGCGTGTCCAAGGCGCAGCGCGCGGCGTGGCGGCCGCTGATCGAAGGCTACCTCGAGCGGTCGCCGCAACTGCGCGGCGTAGTGCTGCTGGTGGACGCCCGGCATGACCCTTCCGCCGACGACCTGGCCATGCGCGCCTACCTCGGCGACCTCGGGGCCCCGACCCTGGTGGCGCTGACCAAGACCGACAAGCTCGGCTCGCGACAACTGGCCGAGCGCCACGCCGCGCTTGCGCGGGCCCTGGAGGTCGGCGAGGATCAGGTCGTGGCGACGAGCGCACAATCGGGTCGCGGGCGGGACGAACTGGCGGCGGCGGTCGTGGCGCTGCTGGACGCACCCGCGTGGCGCGCCCCATGACCCCCGGGGCGCGCGGATCGGGCCCGCCGACCAGCCGCCGGGCGCGCACAGCCCGCCTGACGTTCCGCGGTGCCGTGGCCGTGCTGTGCTTTACCGCGGCGCCGGCATGCGCATGCCGGGCCCAGGGCGCTGGCGCCGGGCGCGTGGCGCCCGTGGCGCCCCCGACCGTTGACAGCGCCGCACAGGCCGGCCATGGATTGCCCCCGGCCGGCTATGGCTCCCTGCGCCGGGACGATGTGGCCATCGTCGTCCAGGACCAGGGGCTCACCATCCGCGCCCTCCCCCTCGACGAGTCAGTGATCCGCACGCTCGCGCCGGACTCGTACCAGGCCATGAAGGCCAACCTCGCGCGCGTGGCCCCGCGCCTGGGTGCCATCGCGACGCGGATGGGACTCGCCTCCGTGCAGGCCTGGCACGTCCAGTATTTCAACGTGCAGCAGGGCGAGGCGCGCTTCGACCCGCGCGGCATGCAGGTCCGCAGTGCCGGGCGCGACTTTCGCCCGCTCGATGTGATCCCGCTCGTGCCGGGATTCGACGAGGGCCGGCTCGCGCAGGGACGGTCGGCCGACGCGATCTACGTGTTCGACCCGGCCGTCGCCCTCGACCAGCCGCTCACCGTGACGCTTGGCGGCCAGCAGGACGCCTCCTGGGCCGACGTCATCCCGAGGCTGGAACGCGAGCGCGCCGCCATCTGGTCGCGCGCGGCCGCGGCGCGCAAGCCACATGACACAGGAGACCCACGCCCATGACGATCCGCCGACTCCGCACCCTCGCGCCGGCGCCGATGGGCGGCGCCGCGGACGCATGGCTCGAGCGCATTGCCGCCTCGCTCGCGGATCCCGCGCTCGACCGGCCGGCGTTCTGCCGCAGCACGCTGTGCGACCTGGCGTACCCGCAATACGCGACCAGCTGGGCGGAGGCGATCGAGGATCCGTCGGTGCCGCTCGGCACGCGCCTGTCGCTGGCCGCACTCGACCCGCGCAACGTCACGCTCGAGCCGGAGTACTACGCCGAGTGCGACGACGCCATGTTCCAGCGCGTCAAGCCGCTGCTCTGGCTCTGGTATTCGTTCGACCGCCTGCCGATCGGCGGCCAGAACGTGGACCTCGGCGTGCGGCTCCGCCGCCTGCTCGCGCCGCACATCTTCAGGCGCTGCGGCGAGCGGTTCAAGGCGTTCCAGCATGTCGAGTTCTCGTTCGGCTACAACATCGAGTGCGGCGACGACGTGGTCGTGCACCGGCACGTGCTCCTCGACGACCGCGGTGGCATCGTGATGGGGAACAAGGTGTCCATCAGCGACTACGCCAACATCTACAGCCACACGCACAGCATCGTCGAGCAGGCGGACGTCACGGACATCCAGACGGTGCTCGAGGACGGCGTGCGCATCACGTACCACGCGACGGTGCTCGCGGGCGTGCGTGTCGCGACCCAGGGCATGGTGGGAGCCGTGGCGGTCGCCACGAAGGACGTCCGCCCCTACCATGTCAACGTCGGTATTCCGGCGAAGAGCGTGCGCGTGAAGCCGAACGCCCCATCCGACAGCTGGGATGCGTCGCGGACGATGAACGTCAGGAACAAGAACGAGTAGACGTTTACCCGGTGTGGTCGTTCGTCACGAGGAGCACGTCCTCGACGGGCCCCCCGTCTCCGGTGCGCAGGATCCACGCGACCTGACGGAGCAGGTCATGCGTTCGCGGCCAGGCCAGGATGCGTCGCGCCGCGGCGAACGTCATCCAGCGCGCGCGCGCGTGCTCGGGGCCCAGGACCGGCGTCACCGCCTTCACGACCGCGGCGAATGCGATGGACACCTGGAGCGTGTCGTGGCGCGCGAGGTAGAACGGGTTGGCCGTGATGGTGTAGAGGCGCTCGGGCGCCAGCCCCGTTTCCTCCCGCAGCTCGCGTCGCGCCGCCGCCACGGGCGTCTCCCCCGCCTCGATGCTCCCGTGCACGATTTCCCACGCCCCGGTGGATCGCGCGCCCGGCGCGCGCTCGAGCACCAGCACGCGCCATGTCCGGCGGACGCGCCGGACGACCACGACGTCCACGACCCCCGGGACGATGC
>CAZKYG010000211.1:0-18015 GCA_964556915.1 uncultured Gemmatimonas sp. | reverse complement strand
GGGTGGTGGACCTTGGGGGCGACGGCGGGGGCGTGGGGGTAAGCTAGGGCCCCGCAGCCCCGGGGGCAACGGCCGCGCGTCCCAACGGCTACGAAACAACTCGTCCTCGTCGATCGTCTCGATGCCCAGCGACCGGGCCTTCTCGAGCTTGCTGCCCGCCTCAGCGCCGACCACCACGAGGCTCGTCGCCTTCGACACGGAATCGGTGACCTTGCCGCCGGCCGCGATGATGCGCTGCTTCGCGTCGCTGCGGCTGAGGGACGGCAACGTGCCCGTGATCACGACCGTCATGCCGGCGAACGCCGACGAGGTGGCTGCGGACGCTTCGGGCTCGTCGAGGCGGAGGCCGCGCGCCTTCAGGCGCGCGAGCAGGTCACGGTTCTGCGCGTTGGCGAAATAGGCCACCACCGCGTCGGCGATCGCCGGTCCGATCCCGTGGACGGCCTCGATTTCCTCGCGCGTGGCGGCTCCTGCGGGCGCGTGGTTCCGGCCGCCGTCATGCGCGTGCGCGCCGTGCGGGTGGTGCGGGTGGTGGGCGTCGTGGGCATCGCGCGGCCGACCGAGGGCGCCGCTCAGCGCCTCGAGCGTGCGAAACCGCCTCGCGAGCAGCGTGGCGGCTTCCTCTCCCACGTGCCGGATGCCGAGGCCGAACAGCAGCCGCGACAGGGGCTGCGCCCGGGATGCGTCGATCGCGCGGACGAGCGCGTCCGCGCTCTTTTCGGCGAATCGCTCGAGCTCGGCGATGCGGGCGGCGTCGAGCGCATAGAGGTCGGCCACATCCTCGACCAGGCCGGCCTCGATCAGCTGCTCGACGCGCGCGTACGACAGGCCGTCGATGTCCATGGCGCCGCGCGAGGCGAAGTGGACGATCGCCTCCAGGCGCCGTCCGGGGCACTGGTCGTTCTCGCAGAAGAGGTCCTTCTCCTCCACGCGGACCGGCGTATCGCACGCGGGGCAGCGGGAGGGTACGGCCGGCGGGGGGGGCGGCGCCGACGGGTCGCGCTTGTCGGGCACGGGGCCGATCACCTGCGGGATCACGTCACCGGCGCGTTTGAGCTGCACCACGTCGCCGACGCGCAGATCCTTCTGCCGGATCAGCTCGAAGTTGTGGAGCGTCGCGCGCTGCACCGTCGTGCCGCCGACCTCGACCGGCTCGAGCACCGCATACGGGTTGATCTTGCCCGTGCGGCCGACGTTCACGCGGATGTCCAGCAGACGCGTTTCCGCGATGTCGGGGGCGAACTTCCGCGCGATCGCCCACCGCGGCTCCCGGCCGCCGATGTCGCCGAGCTCGGCCTGCACGGCGGTGGACTCGATCTTGATCACCATCCCGTCAATGCCGAAGTCCAGCTGCGCGCGCAACGTGTGCTCGATGTCGTGTGCGTGCTGGTGCACCTCGGCGAGCGTCCGGCAGTGGCGATGCTTCGGCGCGATCGGGATCCCCCACGCGGCGAGGGTCTCGAGGAGTTCCGACTGCGTGCGGGTGAACGCCGCGCCGCCCGGGAGCGCGATCGCATATCCGAAGAACCGCAGGGGCCGGCTGGCGGTCTCGGCGGGATCGAGCTGGCGGAGTGAGCCGGCCGCCGAGTTGCGCGGGTTCGCGAACACGGCTTCGCCGCGCGCCGCGCGCTCGGCGTTGAGCTGCTCGAACGCGGCGAACGGGAAATAGACCTCGCCGCGGATCTCCATGAGCGGCGGATGGCCCGCGCCCCGCAGGCGGAGGGGGACGTCGTGGAGCGTCCGCAGGTTCGCCGTGATCACCTCGCCAACGCGGCCGTTGCCGCGCGTGGCGCCGAGGGTGAAGACGCCATCGGTGTACGTGAGGCTGACGGCCGCGCCGTCGATCTTCAGCTCCGCCGAGTAGCCGCCGTCACCGACGCCGCCGCCCGCCACGCGTACCGCGCGCTCGTGCCAGGCGTCCACGCCCGCGTCGTCGAAGGCGTTGGCGAGCGAGCCCATCGGCACGAGGTGTTCGTGCTTCGTGAACTCCTCGGCTGGTGGCGCACCGACTCGCTGGGTGGGCGAGTCGGGCCGGCGCAGCGCCGGGTGCGCTTCCTCGAGGGCCTGCAATTCACGGAACAGGCGGTCGTACGCCGCGTCCGACAGCGACGGGCGGTCGAGGACGTAGTACTCATGGGACGCCTGCGTGAGCTTCTCCCGCAGCTCCGCGGCGCGGCGGGCCGCCTGCGCGTCGCCGCTCACGGACGCGGCGCCTCCGGCGTGCGGTTCACCCTTTGGCCTCTTCCGCGATCACGTTGAGCGCCACGCCCACGAGCCGCTGCAGTTCGTCGTCGGACGCCTTGGGCAGCAGCGTTTCCGCCCACACGTGCGCGTCGCTCGCCGAGTAGGTCTCGAGCAGGCGGCGCAGGAACGCGACCAGCGCGATGCGCTCCAGGTCCGCCGTGCGCTGGCGCGCCGGCTGGTCCTGGTGTGACTTGAGCAGCGACTCGAAGCGGTGCGCGTTGCGCAACGCCTTGGCCGTGAGGTCGGCGATGACCTGGCAGAACCGGACGTCGGCATCGCTGAAGGGCGTCGCATCGCGTTCCGTGCGCAGGAAGATCGCGCCGATCACGTCCTGCCTCCACCGGATCGGCACGACCACCACGGACCGCACATTGCGCATGGACAGCGTGTCCTTCACGGCGCTGAACATCGGGTCGTTCATGGCGTCCGGCACGAACACCGTCTCGCCCGAGTGAAACGCGCGCTTGAGCTCGGGATAGCGGTCGAGGTCCACGACGAGGTTCCGGATCGACGGATCCTCGTAGCTCGCGACGAGCCGGACTTCGCTCCGCTCGCCGGCCAGGAAGATCGAACACCGGTCCAGGCCGAACGCGTCGCCGAGCTTGCGCGAGATCGCCTGCAGGATGTCCACGAAGTGCAGGCTCGCGCTGATCTCCTGGAGGATCTCGACCACCGCGATGAGGTGGTCGCATTCGCGCGTCAATTCGATCACGCGCGCCTCGAGGCGCGCCACGTCCTCTGCCAGGTTGCGCGCCCCCGACGTGCGGGGCGACGGGGCGGGTTCGTGCTCGGTCATGGCTCCCTCAGGCGCTCGGCCGCCTGTCGCTTGTAAAGGGCGTCGTTCGGCTCCAGCAGTGGGGCCGACGCGATCCATTCGTACTGCTCGCGAGACTTGGCCGTCTCACCGCGATCGGCGTAGATGCCCGCGAGATCGAGGTGGTGCACGATGCGGTGCGGGTCGAGGCGGACGGCTGCCTCGAGCAGGCGCTGGGCCTCGTCCCAGCTCGCCAGGCTGAAGACCTGCGCGCCGAGGAAATTCCGCGCGAACATCCGCGCGAAGCCGTTCACGCGCATGATCTCCGCGTTCCACATGCCGAGCACGTGCAGCGCCCCGGCGTGCGTGCTGTCGTACGACAGCGCCGCCAGCGCCTCGTCGCGCACGACCTTCGCGTACCGGATGCGGTCCATCGTGCCCACGGACAGCGCGCGGCGCCCCACGGCGCGCGCCAGCGCGAAGTGCCCCTCGGCGGCAGCAGGGCGGGCGCGTATCGCAGCTTCCGCGTGCTCCTGCGCGGCCATCAGCAGCGAGTCCATGGTGCGACCGCGCGGCATGGCCTCGGCGAGGTCCACCTCCGTCCGCGACGCCTTCCACAGTGCCTCGAACAGGTCGGTGTCCGGCGGCACGCTTGCTGCCGCGGTCGCCAGCGCGCGCCGGAAGCACGGCAGGGCGGCCTGGGCGTCACGCAGCGCGTACGCGCTGTCGCCCCGGGCGATGTCGTCCGCGACACGCGCCTGCGCCGGCGCGGGGCCGGCCGCCGGCGCGGCCTGCGCATGCAGTCCGGCTGGCATCCAGCCGCCCGCGACCAGGGCCATGACACCCGCTACCTTCAGGGCACGACACATGAAGCGGCTCGACTCCAAGGCTGGACCAGAACGGGAAGGGAACGTAGGCCCGCCGGACGGCCGCGGTCAATGACGCTGCGCGACCTCATCATCCGCAAGCGCGACGGCCGCTCACTCACGGCCGCCGAGTGGCGGTTCGTCGCCGAAGGCGTCGCCCATGACCGGTTCACGGACTACCAGGTCGCGGCTTTCCTCATGGCCTGCTTCCTGCGCGGCATGGACGCGGACGAAACGGCAGCGCTAACCGACGCAATGCTGGACAGTGGCCAGTCCCTGAGACTCGACCACCTGCCGGTGCCACGCGTGGACAAGCACTCCACCGGCGGAGTCGGTGACAAGGTGTCGCTCGTGCTCGCGCCGCTCGTGGCCGCGTGTGGCGTCGCCGTGCCGATGGTCTCCGGCCGCGGTCTCGGGCACACGGGCGGCACGCTCGACAAGCTCGAGTCGATCCCCGGCTTCAATACCCGCTTGTCGCTGGAACAGGCGGCGCGGCAGGTCGAGCGCATCGGCTGCGTGATCATGGGCCAGACCGCCGAAATCGCCCCGGCCGACCGCAAGCTGTACGCAATGCGCGACGTCACCGGCACGGTGGCGTCGCTCCCGCTCATCGCCGCGAGCATCATGAGCAAGAAGCTCGCCGAAGGGCTCAACGGTCTCGTGCTCGACGTGAAGACGGGGATCGGGGCGTTCCTCCCGACGCTGGAGCAGGAGGTCGCGCTGGCGCGGCGCATGGTCGAACTCGGCGCGCGGCACAATTGTCCCGTCGTCTGCATCCTCTCGAACATGGACTTCCCGCTCGGCCGGGAATGCGGCAACGCGAACGAGGTCGCCGAGACCGTCGCGGCGTTGCGCGGGGGCGGCCCGGCCGACCTGCGCGAGCTCACGCTGCGGCTCGGCGCCGAGATGCTCGTGCTCGGGCGCGTGGCGCCGGACATCCCCGCGGCGACGGCGCGCCTCGAGGGCGCGCTCGAGGACGGCTCGGCGCTCGAGAGGTTCCGTGCGCTCGTCGAGGCGCAGGGCGGCGATCCCGCCGTGTGCGACGCCCCCGGGCGCGTGCTCCCGCAGCCGCGGGCGAGCGAGCCGTACCGTGCGCCGCGCGACGGCAACGTGCAGCAGGTGAACGCGCTGGCGATCGGGAACGGCATCACCGCGCTCGGCGGCGGTCGCGAGACGATGGAGGATGTCGTGGACCATGCCGCCGGCTTCACGCTGCGCGCCATCCCCGGCGACCGCGTCGCGCGCGGCGACGTGCTGGCCGAGATCCACGCGCGTGACGCGGCGACGATCGCCGAGGGCCGCGCCGCGCTCGATCGCGCGATCGTGATCGGCGACGCGCCGGTCGTGCTTCCGCCGCTCATCTCGCATCGCGTCACCGCCGCCGGGGTCGAACAACTGCGCTGACGTCGCCGGAGGGTTGCGCTCGCCTCGTCGCGCGCGGCATCTTGCGATCCGTCGGCTCACACCAGGACCCCGGAACGATGCTCCCGCAGAAATTCATGAAGTTCGCGGCGCTTGGCGCCCTCGGCGTCGCGCCCGGCGCGATGGCGCTTTACGCGCTCCTGCTCTTCGCGTTTCACCCGACGCCGACGGGCGGCACGCCAGGGAGTGGTGGCGGCATCGACTGGGTGTGCTGGATGGTGCTCGTCCCGGCGCTGCTGCTGCCGCTGGGACTCGCGGCCGCGTGGCACGTGGACTTCGGGCGTCAGCTGAAGGCGGGCCGAAACTCCTGCCCCGGCGTCTAGCGGGCCGACACGCGGGAAGGCGAACGACCGAGGGGCGGGCCAACATCGGCCCGCCCCTCATGGTTTTGGCTTCCGTCTCCGGTCGTCTTCAGATGTCCAGGTTGCTCGCGAACTTGGCGTTGGCCTCGATGAACACGCGGCGCGGCTCCACCTCGTCGCCCATGAGCTTCTGGAAGATTGCGTCCGCCTGGATCGCGTCCTCCACGTTCACCTTGAGCACCGTGCGCGCCTCGGGATCCATCGTGGTCTTCCAGAGCTGCGGCGGGTTCATCTCACCGAGGCCCTTGTACCGCTGGATCGTGACGGTGCTCTTGCCGTCGCCGTTGCCGAGCCGCCTGGCGATGTCGTCGCGCTCCGCCTCGTCGTACGCGTAGTACTCCTCCTTCCCTTTCGCCACGCGGTAGAGCGGCGGTTGTGCGATGTAGACGAAGCCGGCCTCGATCAACTCCGGCATCTGGCGGAAGAAGAACGTCAGGAGCAGCGTGCGGATGTGCGCGCCGTCCACGTCCGCGTCGGTCATGATGATGACCTTGTGGTACCGCGCATTCTCGAGCTGGAACTCCTCCTTGATGCCGGTGCCGATCGCCGTGATGATCGTCCGGATTTCCTCGTTCGAGAGGATCTTGTCGATGCGCGCCTTCTCGACGTTCAGGATCTTGCCGCGCAGCGGCAGGATGGCCTGGAACATGCGGTCGCGCCCCTGCTTGGCCGAGCCGCCGGCCGAGTCGCCCTCGACGAGGTACAGCTCGCACATCGCCGGGTCGGACAGGGAGCAGTCGGCGAGCTTGCCCGGCAGGTTGCCGACATCAAGCGCGCTCTTCTTGCGCGTGAGGCCGCGCGCCTTGCGCGCCGCCTCGCGGGCGCGCGCGGCGGCGAGCGCCTACTCGAGCACGATGTTCGCGACGCGGGGGTGTTCCTCGAGGTACGAGGCCAGCCACTCGTTCACGAACGACTTCACCGCGCTCTCGGCCTCCGAATTGCCGAGCTTGGTCTTGGTCTGCCCTTCGAACTGCGGTTCGGGGACCTTCACCGACAGCACGGCCGTGAGGCCCTCGCGCACGTCCTCGCCTGAGAGCTTCAGGTCCTTGTCCTTCTTCGCGAAGCTCGACTTGTCGAGGTGCTTGTTGATCACGCTCGTGAGCGCCGACTTGAAGCCGGTGAGGTGCGTACCACCCTCGTGCGTGTTGATGTTGTTGACGAACGAGAAGACGTTCTCGTTGTAGCCGTCGTTGTACTGGATGGCCACCTCGATCCCGATGCCGTCGCGCTCGGCCTCGGCGTGCAGGATCTCGTTGTGCAGCGGCTTCTTGGTGGTGTTCAGGAACGCCACGAACTCCTTGAGGCCGCCCTTTGCGTGGAATGTCTCCTCGCGCTCGTGCCCGGGACGCTGGTCGTGGAGGTTGATCTTCACGCCCTTGTTGAGGTACGACAGTTCCCGCAGTCGCGCCTCGATGATGGCGTACTCGTAGACCGTTTCCGTGAAGATCTGTGGGTCGGGCTTGAACCAGACGCGCGTTCCGGTCTCCTTCGCCGGCGCCTTGCCGAGCACCTTCAGCTTCGTCGTGGTCACGCCACGGGCGAAGTCCATGTAGTGCTCCTTGCCGTCCAGCTTGATCCACACCTTCAGCTGCTCGGACAGGGCGTTCACCACGCTCACGCCCACGCCGTGCAGGCCGCCCGACACCTTGTACGAGCTCTTGTCGAACTTGCCGCCCGCGTGCAGCACGGTCATCGCCAGCTCCACGCCCGGAATCTTCTCCGTCGGGTGGATGTCCACCGGGATGCCGCGCCCGTTGTCCTCGACCAGGATCGATTCGTCCGGCAGGATCGACACCGAAACCTCGTCGCAGTATCCGGCGAGCGCCTCGTCGATCGAGTTGTCCACGACCTCGAACACGAGATGGTGCAGGCCGCGCGAACTCGTCGAACCGATGTACATGCCCGGCCGCTTGCGCACCGCCTCCAGGCCCTTGAGCACCTGGATGTCGGATGCACCGTAGCTCGAGGCGGACGCGTCGTTCTTCGCCATGTCGTTGGGCGGGGGTCGAGGTGGGAAATCCGGCGTTGAACCGCGCGAACAAACGCCGAAAAATTACGGCCCGGGAGGGACCCATATAATTAACGCGCAATCAATAAAGGCGCAACAGGTCGGCGCATCCACAACCGGATGCGAGCCAACGACTTACCGGTGCAGCTCCCACCGAATGCGACGGACGCGCGGCGGCGCGTCGGGGACGTTGATCCGGGCCAGCAGTTGCACCTCCATCAGCGAGAGCTCGCTCATCCACGCGTGGGACGTCACGCGTACGAACAAGGTCCCGTCCGGCGTCACGCGGATGGCCGTGGTCACGCGAGCGATCTCCGGGCCGACCAGCGCCGGCCACTGCGTCAGCACCGAGGCGCGTTCGACCTGCTCCTCGAGGCCACGTTCCTTGAGGAAGCGCTTCAGGGCGTCCGCCAGCCGCGCCGGCGTGCCGTCGCGCTCAGACATCGCGCGTCCTCCGCTGGCGCTCACGCATGCGTCGCGCCCCGGGCAAAGCTGCCGGCCCGCACGTGCCACCGCTCGAGCCGGGTGAACGCGTCGGGTATCTCCTCCGGCCGCGGAACGCACAGCAGCACCTGGCCGACGCCCTGCCCGGCCGATCCTTCCACGAGCGAGAGCACCCGGGCCGCCCGGGTCGCGTCCAGTTCGGCGAACGGATCGTCGAGCAGCAGCACCGGTTGCACGTGCGCCCGGAGGCGGAACGTCTCGGCCTCCAGCAAGCGGAGGGCGATCGCCGCCGTCCGCTGCTGGCCCGCCGAACCCGTCGTCTTGAGGGGGCGCGCCCCGAGCGTGAGGGCGAGGTCGTCCCGGTGGGGGCCGCGCTGCGTGGCGCCGCGTTGCGCGTCGAGGCCGCTCGATGCCTCCAGTGCCTCCGCGATTTCGGCCGCGACATCGTCGTGCGCGCCGAACGCCGTCTCGTAGCGCATGCGCATCGGCTCACGCTCCCCGATCGTGCTCGCCAGCCGGCCGAAGGCGCCCCCGAACTCGGCGGCCCACGCGTGCCGCGCACGCACCAGCGTGGCGCCGTGCTCCGCGAGCGCGGCATCCCAGGCATGAACGGCCGCGGCCCCCTGGCGCGGCGCCCGCAGCGCGGCGTTCCGGCGCGCGAGCGCGGCGCGGTACTGCCGCAGGCCGGCGAGATAGGCGGCGTCGGTCAGGGCAAGGATGATGTCCATCATGCGGCGGCGCTCGGCGGGCCCGCCCGCGACGAGCCCGACATCCGCCGGCGACACGCACACCGACGGCAGCGCGCCGAGCGCGTCGCCGAGGCGAGGCGCCTCGACGCCGTCGAGCGACACCCGCTTCTCGCCGGACCGCGAGGCGGCCGCTGCCACGCGGCGCACCCGAGTCCCCGAGAGTGACGCGGCGATGTGGAAGGTTTCCGCCCCGAACCGCACGAGGTCCCGGTCGCGCGCGCCGCGCATCGATCGCACCAGCTCAAGATACGCCACGGCCTCGAGCAGGTTGGTCTTGCCCTGGCCGTTGTCGCCGACGACGGCAATGCCGTCCGGAGGCACGTCGAGCGTGGCGTGCGCGATGTTCCGGAAGTCGGTGATCTCGAGGCGCACGAGCTGCGCACGACCGGCCGGTGCCGTGCCAACCGATCCCGGGGCCGCCGACGCCGGCGCCGCCACCGCCGTTACGCCCCGCGGAACGATGCGGGCCGCTTCTCGAGGAACGCGCGAGTGCCTTCGCGCATGTCGGCGGTGTCGCCGAGCGAGCCAAAGAGGCGTGCCTCGACGCGCAGGGCGTCGGTGAGCGGCAGGTCGAGCCCCGTGCCCACCGCTTCCAGGGCCCGGGCGAGCGCCACCGGTCCGTTGGCGGCGCATGACTGGGCGAGCGCCCGTGCCGCATCGAGCAACATGTCGGGCTCCGTCACCAGGTCGGCCAGACCGACGCGATGGGCCTCCGTGGCGTCCACCGGCTCCCCCGTGAGCACGAGTCGCAGGGCCGCGCCGCGCCCGACGAGCCGCGGCAGTCGCTGGGTGCCACCGTACCCCGGGATGAGTCCCAGTTTCACCTCGGGCAGCCCGAACTTCGCCCGGGCCGACGCCACGCGCACATGGCATGCGAGGGCCAGTTCGCACCCGCCGCCGAGCGCGAAGCCGTTCACCGCGGCGATGACCGGCTTGCGCATCGCCTCGATCGCGCCGAAGACGGCCTGGCCGCGGGCCGCGAACGCTTCGAGCGCGTCGCGCGGCTCGGCGGCGATCTCGCCGATGTCCGCCCCGGCGACGAACGCGCGGCCCGCGCCGGTGATCACGATCGCGCCGACCGCGGCGTCGGCGCCCAGGCGGCGCATCGCGGCGTCGAGGGCCTCCAGGACGGCGGCGTTGAGTGCGTTGAGCTTGTCGGGGCGGTTGATCGTGACGGTCGCGACGCGGTCGCGGGTCTCGACGAGGATCAGGTCGGCGGTCATGGGCGCGATCGATGGGTGTGGGACGAATCTATGCGACCGATGCCGCCGCGAGGGCTATTCTTAAACGCATGACGCGCAGCGTCCTCGCCATCGACCAGGGAACCACGGGCTCGACGTGCCTCGTGATCACGGCGGACGGGCGCATTGCCGGCCGCGGATACCGTGAGATCACGCAGCACTTCCCCGAGCCCGGACTCGTCGAGCATGACGCCGTGGAGATCTTCGCCGCGACGCGCGACGCCGCGCGAGAGGCCATTGCCCAGAGCGGCCTGGCGCCGGACGCCATCGGCATCACGAACCAGCGTGAGACGATCGTCGTCTGGGATCGCGAGACCGGCGTCCCGCTGGGCCGCGCCATCGTGTGGCAGGACCGGCGCACGGCCGCGCGCTGCGCCGCGCTCGCGCCGCAGGCCGACGCCATCCGGGCCGCGACGGGCCTCGTCACGGACCCGTACTTCTCCGCGACCAAGCTCGAGTGGATCCTGCGGCACCGGGTGGGAGCCGCCGGTACCGCGGGGCTCGCGGCAGGCACCATCGACAGCTGGCTCGTCTGGCAGCTCACCAACGGCCGCGTGCATGCGACGGACCCGACCAACGCGTCGCGCACGATGCTGTACGACATCGCGACGCACCGCTGGAGCGACCAGCTGTGCGCGCTGTTCGGCGTGCCGCGCGCCATGCTGCCCGACGTGCGACCGTCCTCGGGTGACTTCGGCGTCGCCGACCCATCGCACTTCGGCCGCGCCATCCCGATCGCGGGCGTCGCCGGCGACCAGCAGGCGGCGCTCTTCGGCCAGGGCTGCTGGGCACCCGGCACGAGCAAGAACACGTACGGCACCGGCGCGTTCCTGCTCCTCCACACTGGCGCGGAACGCCCTCGCGCCGCCGGCGGCCTGCTGACGACCGTTGCGTGTGACGCGCGGGGCGGGGCCGCCTACGCGCTGGAGGCGAGCATCTTCATCGCCGGCGCCGCCGTGCAATGGCTGCGCGACGGCCTCGGCCTCGTCCGCCACGCCGGCGACAGCGAGGCGATGGCATCGGCCCTGGCCTCCAACGACGGCGTGTACTTCGTGCCGGCGCTCACCGGCCTTGGCGCGCCGGCGTGGGAACCCAACGCCCGCGGCACGATCGTCGGGCTCACGCGCGGCACCGGACGCGAGCACCTCGTACGCGCCGCCCTCGAGGCGATGTGTTTCTCGACCGCCGATGTCCTCCGGGCGATGCGCGAGGCGAGCGGCGCACCGCTCGACGTGCTCCGGGTGGATGGCGGCGCAACAGCCAACAACTGGATGATGCAGTTCCAGGCCGACGTGCTTGGCGTGCCGGTCGAGCGACCGGATGTCATCGAAACGACGGCGATGGGAGCCGGCGCCCTCGCCGGGCTTGCGACGGGGGTATGGCGGGACGCCGACGCGTTCATCCATTCGCGACGCTACGAGCGTTTCGCGCCGGGACCGGGGCGCGAGCGTGCCGCGGCGAGCGCGTCGGGGTGGGCCCGCGCGGTGCGCGCCGCGCTCAGCTGGGCGCGGGATGTCGGCGCATGATCGGCATCGCGTTCGTCATCGCGTTCGGTCGCGCCGCCCGTGTGCCGCGGGCCGACCCCGTGCCGCCCGCGCGCCCCGCCGACGCCTGGTTTGCCCGTGACAAGGCGTTCCATTTCGCGGCATCCGCCCTGATCCAGGGCGCGGCGCACGCGGCGTTCCGTGCGCGTGGCGCGGACTATGGGGCGGCGAGCCGCGGAGCCGCCGTCGTGACGCTCACGGCGGGCATCGGCAAGGAAGTCTGGGATCATTACCACCCCGGCCACGACGCGAGCGCCCGGGACCTCGCGTGGGACGTGGCGGGCGGCGCCACCGCCGCGGTCGTGGCGCGGCGGATCGACCGCTGAAGGCCCGGCCCGCATGACCACCGCCGGCCGGCTCGCGCTCTGGCTCGGCAGCGTGCTCGCGGCGTGGTCGGTCGCGGGTGCCGTCGCCGCGTTGCGCACGTCGCGCGCGGATGTCGCGCGGCTGGCGGTGTGGGGCCTGGCCGGCGCCGTTGCATCCGCCGCGGCGGCCCTCGGGGTGCTCATCACCGCGCTGGTCACGCACGATTTTGGCGTGCGGTTCGTCGCTGCGCGATCCTCCGTCCTGATGCCGGCGCGATATCTCGCGGCGTCGGTGCTGGGCGCACCCGACGGCGCGCTCCTCGCGCTCGCCGTCGTGGCCGGATGCGCTGCGCTCGTCGCCGCCTGGCGCGCCGCGGATGCCCTGGAGCGCACGTGGGTCATCGCGTGCGGGGCCGGGCTCGTCGCGATCGCCCTCCCCGTCGCGGCCGCCGGCCTGCCGTTCGCGCGCACGTTCGGCTTCCGCGCCGACGGATCGGTGCTCTCTCCCGATCTGCAGCGCGGTGCCGCGGTGCTGCACGCTCTCGCCCTGCTCGCCGGATCGGCCTGCGCAACGGCGGCATTCGCCGCGACCGTCGGTGCGCTCGCGACGGGACGCCTCGGCGCGCGCTGGAGCGCCGACCTGCGGTGGTGGAATGCCGTCGGCTGGTGCGCGCTGTTCGTGGCCGCCGTCGCGGGGTACCGGCGCCACGTGCTCAGCCCGCTGCTCGGGCCCTGGGCGCCCGCGCCGCTCACGGCGCCGTGGCTGCTTCCGTGCGCGATGGGGGCGTGGCTCGTGCATCTCGATGCCGGCCGGGCGACGCCGGAGCGCGCCGTCACCCGCATGCTGCTCGTGGCCGCGACGTTCGTGGCCACATGCGCGGCGATCGCCCTTGGCGGCGGCGCGTTCGTGCGCGGCCTCACCGACGCGCCTGCCGGTCACGGCGCGTGGTTCGGCGCCGCCGCCGCTGCGGCGCTGGTGCTGACGATTGCCGTCCTGCGACGTGCGCGCGGGGCGCTCTCGCTGCGCGTGGCGGCCGCCGGCGGCGACCATGCACATGTCCCCCGCGCGCGCGTCTCGCGCGTCGCAGGCGTCGTGGCCCATGCCGGGATCGCGCTCGTGGCCGCCGTGACGATCGCGGGGCGCTACGCGCGCCCCTATCCGGTGCAGCTCGTGGACACGGGGATCTTCCGTGCCCGCGACCTGTTCGGCCGCCAGTGGTCGTTCACCAGCGAGGGGATGTCCACGCTCGCACGCGACAACTATTCGGCCGCAGTCTACGCGCTGCGCGTGGCGCGCGACGGCGTCGCGCTCGGACTCGTCACGACCGATGCGCGATCCTACGCACTCGCGGACGAGGCCTCGGACGCCGTCGCGGGCATCGCGGCGGGCGTGCGGGGAGGCGCGCTGGTCGAGGCACGCGTCGAGGTGGTCAACCCGGCCACGACGCCGCCGACGCTGCGCGTGACATTCGTGCCGCTGGGATCGTGGCTCGTGCCCGCCGTCGTCCTCACGG
This sequence comes from uncultured Gemmatimonas sp., assembly GCA_964556915.1. Classification (GTDB taxonomy): domain Bacteria; phylum Gemmatimonadota; class Gemmatimonadetes; order Gemmatimonadales; family Gemmatimonadaceae; genus Fen-1231. Next base: position 4,562 of record CAZKYG010000211.1, on the reverse strand, counting down.
TGGTCGGCACGCTGCTCGCGCTCGCCGGGTTCCGCGGTGCGGGACGCGCTCCGTCGGCGGTCGCTACGGCCGCAGGCGCTTCCGGAAGCAGTGCTTCTCGCCGACCGTGAGCTCTCCGCGGTCGATCTTCTCGTACCGCGAGATCTTCTCGGGATAGGCCGTGAGTGGCGCGTGCTCGAACCCGCACGCGAGGAACAGGTCATCGGAGTACGACACCGAGAACACTTCGTCGTATCCGCGGGCGCGCGCCAACCGTTCCGTCGCCGCGATCAGGGACTTGCCGTGCCCGAGGCCCTGCTCGTCCTCGGAGACGGCCAGTGAGATGATCTCGGCAATTGACGGCGAGTATTCGTCGAGCCCCGCGCACGCCACGATGCCCCCGTCCGCGTCGCGGATCACGCGGTAGTCCGCGAGGTGCGCGTACACGAAGTCCGGCGTGCGGGGCAGCGTGAGGCCCTGCGGGGCGAAACTGTTGTTGAGCGCCACGATACCCGCGATGTCGGTCTCATTGGGACGCTGCACACGTGTCATCGTTCCACCCTCTCGAGGCGCCGCAGCGCCTCGCGTACGGGAAAGACGGTCGCGGCCACGCACAGCAGCGCGGCGGCGGCGAAGCCGATCACCATCTCGACCGGGTTCGACGGCTGGTGGAACGCCCGGGCCGCGATGAATCCGTACACGGGCCGCGCCTCGAGCACCACCACGCCGCCGATGACCACCACGGACGCCATCATGAACAGCAGGCCGCCGAACGACGTGGGGATCTGCGCGGCGTTCTCGGTCTCGAACTGCGGGAAGATGGTCCCGAACCCGATCGCGAGCCCGCACACGGCGAATGTCAGCCCCGTGATCGAGAAGATCGAGACGCCGAACATGAACGGCGTCACCTGCAGGAGGTAGTCGGTCACGCCGACGATCACGAGGGCGAGGATGAGGAGCGGGGTCGTGCCGACCCAGAACTTCGCCCACAGCAGGTCGCGCATGCCCATCGGGCTCGACCGCAGCAGCCACAACGTGCGCCCTTCGAGCGACACGGCGGGGAAGATGAAGCGCGCCGCGATCGACGCGAGGACGAAGCCCGCCAGCACGAGGTTGAGGAACGGGACGATGTTCACCAGGAAGAACGTGATGCCTTCGCCGCGCAGCGGGAGGAACTTGATGTTGAACACGTACACCACGACGAGCACGGCGAGCAGGATCAGCTGCGACCACTGCGTGGTGTCGCGGAAGAACAGGCGCAGTTCCTTGAGCACGAGTTCGCGCCGCAGCACGCCGAGCGGCCGCAGTACCCGCCGGACGAACGCCGCGCCCGCCCCCGCCCGTACCCAGCGTTCGGCGCTCTCCTGCGCCCGGCTGAACCCGCTCGGGTAGAGCCGGCGGTGCAGCAGCGCGCCGAGCACGATCGCGGCGGCGGCCGACGTCCACAGGAGGTACACCGCCAGCCAGTCGGCGCGCCCGCCGAGGAATCCCATCACCCCGCGCTGCACCCACTCGCTCGGCAGCATGGGCGACGTCGGCGTCCGCAGCACCGAGATGAAGTCGACGAGCGATCGGAATCCCTCGGGACGCGCCAGCTTCTCGGGACGCAACAGGCGAAACAGCAGGACGAGTCCCGCCGCCGTGAGCACGGCGACCACACTCAGGATGTCACGCGTCCGACGGGCCGGGAAGATGTTCACGAGGAGCAGGGTCACGGCGCTGCCCACCACACCGGGAATCACGAGGAAGGGCACGAACACGCCGATCGCGAGCAGCACGAAGCCCGGGCCGCCCTCATACACCCACCCGTACGCCGCGAAGATGGGCACCGACATCAGCGCCACCATCCAGCTCGACGCGATCACCGTCTCGAGCAACTTGGCGCCGTACAGGCGCAGCCAGTCCACCGGGCCGCCCACGAGGATGTCGAGGTCCTTCGCCAGGAAGAAACTCGAGAGCGCGGTGATCACGTTCGAGAGGAGCAGGATCGAGAAGAAGCTCAGCAGGATGAGGCCGAGCAGCTTGCCCGCGAGCAGCGGCCCGATCTCCTGCACGCTCCGGAAGTACCTCAGCAGGCGGAACAGCACGCCGAAGATGAACGCCCAGAACAGGATGCCGACGCCGCCGAGCACGACGATGCGCCAGAACCGCCCCTCGCTGCCCGCCGTGGCGCGCGCGCGCGCCGTGAGCCACTTCGGCCGGAGCAGGTGGAGGAGCGCCGGATCGGGCATCGCGACGGCGCCCTGATGGTCAGGCATCCAGCACCTCGACGAGGTTCCGGGCGGCGTTCTCGCCGGTGAGCTTGAGGAAGATCTCCTCGAGGCCGCCGCCGTGCTGCGACTGCGATCGCAGGTCGTCCATCGTCCCGCACGCCGCCAGTTTCCCGTTCACGATGATCGCGATCCGGTCGCAGAGCGACTCGGCGGTTTCCAGCGTGTGGGTGGACATCATGATCGTGTGGCCGCGACGCACGTATTCCCTGAACACGTCCCGCAGGATCTTGATCGACTTCGGGTCCAGGCCGACATGCGGCTCGTCCACGACGATCACCTCCGGCCGGTGCACGAAGGCGCTCGACACGATCAGCTTCTGCCGCATCCCGTGGCTGTAGCTCTCGACGAGTTCGTCGCGCCACTCGTCGAGGTCGAACAGCGCGAGCAGCTCGCGCGCGCGGTGCTCGACGTCGGCCCCCTCCTGCCCATAGAGGCCGGCCACGAACCGGAGGAACTCAATGCCCGTGAGCTTCTCGTAGATGAACGGCCGGTCGGGAATGAAGCCGAGCTTCGCCTTGGCGCTGATCGGGTCGTGCTCGATGTCGACGCCGCCGATCTCCACCGTGCCAGCCGTCGGCTTGAGGATCCCCGCGATCATCCGCAGCGTGGTCGTCTTGCCCGCGCCGTTGGGGCCCAGGAAGCCGAACAGCTCGCCAGGCGGCACCTCGAGGTCGATGCCGTCCACCGCGGTGAACGAACCATATCGCTTGCTGAGCTTCGAGAGCCGGATCACCTGGCCTCCACGACGTCGATCCTGAGGTTGCCGATCAGTCGGAGCAGTTCGGCCTGCTGCAGCACGCCACCCACCTCGAAGCGGAGGTGCGCGGCGTCCGCCGGGAACTGGCCGAACGTCGGGTCCACGGCCACCCAGTCACCCAGCCAGACCTCCGGCCAGGCGTGGTAGTAGAACTTTCCGCGCACGTACGCGAGTCCGGTGGCGATGCGCGCGGGCATGCCGAGCGCGCGCGCGAGCGCCACGTAGAGCTGCGTGTGCTCGTTGCAGTCGCCGCGCCGCGTGGCCAGCACGTCGAGCGCGTTCGGCACGCTGAAGACGACCTCCTTCTTCAGCGAGTCGTACACCCAGCGCTCAAGCTTCTCGGCCACCACGCGTGGGTCGCGCTCCAGCCCGACAATCCGGATCGCCTGTTGCACGATCCGGAGGTCATGCGCCTGCAGCAGCGGCTCGGCGGCAAGTTCGGGACCGAACCGCGCCTTGAACGCGCTGTCGCGCGGCGTCGCGAACGACCACGCCGGCGTCAGCGCCGCGGGCGGCTCGGTCGTGACGCGCAGCGTGTCGCCGCGCAGGCGCTGGCGGCCGCCGTCGAGCGCGTACCCCCGCAGGTCCACGCCCCCCAGCTTCACGACGAGCGATCCCACGCCCCGGCGCCCGAGCGACACGCGGGCCGCGATCGCCGAGCGTTCGAGGATGTTCGTCGTGTTCGGCGCCGCGGCCGCCGCCTTGTCGCGCGCGATGCGCCAGTTCTCCATCGCCAGCTCGTAGGCGGTCCGCGTGAGCAGGATCCCGCCCGGCTGCGTCGTCTGCACGGTGCGCCCCTGCGCGTCCACCCATCCCGCGAAGCCCTTGCCCGCCTCCACGGGGTCCAGCCGCCACGCCCGCACCGTGTCCGTCAACGCCGACTTCCACGTGCCGCTCGTCGTGTCGAACGCCGCGCTGTCCACGACCGTGAACAGCGATTCCGCGCGGAACGCCAGTTGCATCGGCTTCTGCGACATCGTGGTCGGGTCGAAGCTCGGGAGCGTGAACGTCTTGCCGACCCTGGGCGCTTCCGTGAGCACCGCGGCGAGCGGCACGAGCTGCGGCAGGAGGATGGGGCCGCGCACCGCCACGCGCTGGCTGTCGCCGGGGGCGGCGCCGTTGGTGGCGAGCGCATACACCACCGCGCTGTCCCCGTCGGCGCGCCCGCCGGCGACGAGGTTCGCGCCCGGGGCGTCCACGCTGAGGTCGAAGCTGCGCAGCGCGAGGCCGCGGGAGAGGTGGACCGTCGACCGCGCGGAGGCGCGCTGGGTGCCGCCGGTGAGCGGGAGGTCCGCGACGAAGTAGTCGATGACGTCGATGCCCGTGTCGGTCGTGTCCACGGTCGTGGAGGCGAACCCGATCTGTGCGCCGTCGCGGTCGACGCGGTAATACGTCGCTCCGGGCGTCACGCGCAGGGCGGCCTCCGCCAGGCGCTGCGCCGAGCCAACGAAGATCTCGCGGCGGGCGAGCATGGCGATCCCGGCGACCCAGAGCGCCAGCACGACCGCTGCAACGGCCGCGCGGCGCCGCTCACGGGCCGCGAACGGGCGGGG
>CAZKYG010000210.1:0-25854 GCA_964556915.1 uncultured Gemmatimonas sp. | reverse complement strand
CCCCTCACTCGCCCCTCACCCCTCACCCATGCCCCTCACCCGAAGATCAGTACCGCCCCCACCCACGCCGCGATCACGCATGCCGCGGCGACCTTCGCCGCCGTCGCCACCACGCGCCCGATCGTCGCGCCCGTGGCGGCGCGCGCCGCGCCATCGTGCGACGCGCCGGCCGAGTATTCCATCAGGAGTGCGCCCAGGAAGCTGCCCGCGAATGCGCCGATCACCGATCCGACGATCGGCACCGGCACGCCGACGATCGCGCCCACCAGGCCGCCGATCACCGCGCCCCACGCACCGCGCCGCGATCCGCCGTACTTGCGGGTGTACCGGGCCGCGAACACGAAGTCGAGGATCTCCGAGGCCAGCGCGATCGCCACGCAGCCGGCCACCACCATCCACCCGATGTGCGCGGCCGGCACGAACCACACATAGGTCACCAGGCCGAGGATCATCAGCCAGATGCCGGGCAGGCCGAGCGGGATCAGCAGCAGCGAAACCACAAAGACGAGCAGGAGCAGCACGATCACAGCGCACCGCCGGTTCGGGGTACCCTCACTACGCCCGCCGCGCACCGAAGTTGCACGGCGGCCGGCGTCCGGCACGCATCGCCACCCCCGTCAGTAACTTCTCCCCATGGAATACGCCAATCTCGGATCCACCGGCCTCGTCGTCTCCCGCCTCGCACTCGGCTGCATGACCTACGGGTCGTCGAAGTGGCGCAACTGGGTCCTCGACGAGGATGCCGCCCGCCCCTTCTTCCGCGAAGCCGTCGAGGCCGGCATCAACTTCTTCGACACCGCCGACATGTACTCGCTCGGCGCGAGCGAGGAAGTCACCGGCCGCGCGCTCCGGGAGCTCACCCGGCGCGACGAGACGGTCATCGCCACCAAGGTGTACAACGAGATGGCCAAGGCGCCCAACATGAAGGGCCTCGGGCGCAAGCACATCATCCAGGGCTGCGAGGCGAGCCTGCGCCGCCTCGGCACCGACCGCATCGATCTGTACTACATCCACCGATGGGACCCGTCCGTGCCGGTGGACGAGATGCTCGAGGCGCTCAACGACCTGGTGCGCGCGGGCAAGGTGCTCTACCTCGGCGCGAGTTCCGGCCCTGCATGGGAAATGGCGCGCGCACTGTCGACCAGCGAGCGCCGCGGCTGGGCGCGGTTCGTCGCCATGCAGAACCACTACAACCTCATCTACCGGGAGGAAGAGCGCGAAATGAACCCGCTCTGCCTCGCCGCAGGCATCGGCATCGTCCCGTGGAGCCCGCTCGCGCGCGGCATGCTGGCGCGCCCGCGCCCGGCGGACTCGACCGTCGCCGGCGCCGGCACGGCCCGCTCGGCCGGTGACGCGTACTCGGTCTCACTCTACGACGACCCGTCCGACTGGGAGGTGGTGGACGCCGTGGAGAACGTCGCACGGGCCCGCGGCGTCGCGATGGCGGAAGTCGCGCTCGCCTGGCTCCTCGCACGCCCCGGCGTCGTCGCGCCCATCATCGGCGCGTCGAGGCCCGGGCACCTGGCCACGGCCGTGCGTGCCCTCGGCCTCACCCTGTCGGCCGACGAGTGCGCGACGCTCGAGGCCCCGTATCGGCCGCACGGCGTGAAGGGGTTCGCCGTGCCAAAGAGTTGAGCGGCCGCCGCGTGAGCTGAGACGCGCGGGCGCGGTGGTGACGCCACGCTGCGCTCCCGCATCCGGTTCCCTCACATGCCGTCGGCAGTTTGCCGACGGCCACCGCGCGCGAGGCGGGCTAACGTTTCCTCGGGGTTCGACGGAGGAGACGATGCTCAAGCTCCGAGACATCATGACCCGCGACGTCGTGGCGTTCGCGCCGGAAACGACCCTCCTCGAGGCAATCGAGACGTTCGCGGAACGCCACATCAGCGGCGCTCCCGTGCTCTCCGGTAACCGCCTGGTCGGCGTGCTCAGTGCCACCGACGTGCTGGAGTTCGTGGCCTCGAACCCGGAGATGGTCGCCGACTTCGGCGAGACCGACGTGGGCGAACGCGGGATCCTGGCGAGCCATGCCGTGAGCGAAGCGATGTCGGGCGGGCTCGTCAGCACCTTGCCGCCCGACGCGACGGTCCAGGCGGCCGCCGAGTTGATGCGGGCGGCCGGCATCCACCGCGTGTTCGTTGCCGACGACGGCGTGATCGTTGGCGTCGTCTCGTCGCTCGACGTCACGCGCGCCCTCGCCGATCGCAAGGTCGTCGCCCGCACGTTCGTCTTTCCCTCGAAGACCCGGTTCGACTGACGCGCCGCCGCGCGCCAGCCCGGTTGTCATACCGCGGAACGCGGGCGGGTGCCCGCAGGAGGTTTCCAATGGTTACCACGAAGCTGACCCGGCGTCCGGTGTGGACGACGCTGCCGTTCTCCAATCGGCTGCGCGCGTTCATGGACGATCCGTTCTTTCGCGCTCTCGACGAACCGCTCACCGAGGAAGGCCTGCCGCAGGCGCTGGGCTGGCTCCCCGCGGTGGACGTGTCGGAGACCCAGGACGACTACCTGTTCAAGGTCGAACTCCCGGGCATGAAGCGCGAAGACATCACCATCACCTTCGAGAAGGAGGTCCTGACCATCAAGGGCGAGAAGGTCCGCGAGGAGAAGGGCACGGAAGGTGACACGAAGTACCACCTGTATGAGCGGACGTACGGCGAGTTCCTGCGTACGTTCACCTTCCCGGCAGCAATCGTGCCGGAGAAGATCGAGGCCGTGATGGCCGATGGCGTGCTGACCGTGAAGGTGCCCAAGGCGCCCGAAGCGAAGGCCGCCACTCGCAAGATCGAGATCAAGCCGAAGTAAGGCGCTCGCATCCTGGCCCGGCCTCGGAGGCCATGCCGTTGGTGGGAACGGCATGGCCTCGTTGTTTTCCGACACATCCCCCGCACTTCCGCGACGGGCGTTCCCCCGACAGCTTCGTCGCATGCCAATCAACCGTTCCAGGCGAGCGGCCGTGGCCCTCGCTGCCGGGATCCTTGCCGCGACCGCTCCGGCGCGCGCGCAGGACGCCGGCCCGATCGCCCTCCTCGTTCCCGTGTCCGCACAGACTGCCGCGATGGGCAACGCGGGGGTCGCCGCGCGCGACGACTACGCCCTCTTCCACAACCCGGCCATGACCGGCACCGTCTCCGGCGTCGGCCTCACGGTCGGCGGCTACGCCACCGACGCCCGCACCATCGCCCTCGTCTCGGGCGCGACGGTGGGACCGGCCACGTTCGGCTGGGGCGTCACCGTGGTGGACTTCTCCGTTCCGCGATCCTCCACCGCGTACCCGTACACACCGGCGACACTCACCTTCACCGGCGACGCCGACGTCATGAGTGCGATGGCGGTCGTCGGCGGGCAGACGACATGGAAGCGGTTCCGCGTGGGCCTCTCCGCCAAGTACGCGGAGGATGCGTTGCCGCGCGAGACCGCCACAAACGGGCTGCTCGTCGTTCCCTCCCGCGGATCGGCGTTCCTCGCCGACATCGGCCTGGCCCACGCCCTCTGGACGGGGACGGCGGGCCTGGCGATCCAGAACATCGGACATCCCTACCGCGTCGGACCCGACCGGTTCGCCGTGCCGACCCAGGCGGCGCTCGGCTGGACCGTCAACAAGCAGTGGGGCCCGCTCGACCTCTCGTATGCCACACAGGTGCTCGCGCGGCGCGGTGGCTGGGTGTCGCCCGCCGGCGGCGTGCAGGTGGGCTGGAGCTGGATCGAGGGCTATTCCATCGCCGGCCGCATCGGCGCCCGCCGCACCGAGACGGACGCCGAGCGTCCCGTGGAACTCGGCGCGTCGTTCAACGCCGACCGCCTGTCCATCGACTATGGCGTGATGTTCTTCCAGGGCAGCACGGCCGCCCACATCGTCTCGCTGAGGTGGAAATGAGCACCCGGACGATTCGCCTCGCGGCACCGCTGCTCCTGCTCGCCGCGGCGGCCTGCTCGCAGGCCCTGAAGTTTTCGCACGACGACTCCGCCGTCGAACTCGCGCACCAGACGATCGCCGCGCCCGACCCGTCGCAGCCGGGGTCGTTCGCCGTCAAGCGCCTCTACTACGGCTCCGGCACCGACAAGCAGCGCCCCGAGTACCGCGACTCCGTCACGTACCGCACGAAGCCGGTGGACGTCACGCCGTACTCCACCGTGCCGCCGGCGCAGGCCGCCGACCGCAAGGAGTTCTTCGGGTTCGACCTCAAGGCCGCGCCGCTCAACGGCCGCGTCTGGTATCCCGACGGACCGGGCCCCTTCCCGCTCGTGCTCGTCGTGCACGGCAACCACGATCCGTACGACTTCTCCGATCCGGGCTACGGCTACCTCGGCGAGTTGATGGCCTCGCGCGGGTTCATCCTGGCGTCGCTCGACGAGAACTGGATCAACGGCGCGCTGCGCGGGGAGAACGACGGCCGCGCGTGGGTGCTGCTCAAGCACCTCGAGGCGTGGAAGCGCTTCAACGACTCGAGCGCGGGGCCGCTGGCGCACAAGGTGGACATGCAGAACATCGTCATCATGGGGCATTCGCGCGGCGGCGAGGCCGTGGCGCACGCGGCGACGTTCAATCACCTGAAGTACTATCCCGACAACTTCCACCAGCGCTTCAACTTCAACTTCGCCATCAAGGGCGTCGTGGCCATCGCGCCGGTGGACGGCCAGTACGAGCCGACCTCACGCCTCGAGCCGCTCGAGAACGTGAACTACCTGCTCATCCACGGCTCGCACGACGGCGACGTCTCCACGTTCGCCGGCATCCGCCAGTACGAGCGCCTGCACTTCACCGACGGGCAGCCGCACTTCAAGTCCATCCTGTACATGTACCGGGCCAACCACGGCCAGTGGAACACGGTCTGGAACAACAAGGACAACGGCCCGCGCAGCGGCCGCTCGCTCGACCTCCGCACGCTGATCGCGCCCGAGGACCAGCGCAACTTCGCCAAGCTCGTCATTTCCGCGTTCCTCGAAGCCACGCTCCACGGCCGCACGGAATACCTCCCGCTGTTCCGCGACCACCGCACCGCCGGCCACTGGTTCCCGAAGACGATGTACACGACGCGCTTCGAGGAGAGCGGCTACCGGCCGCTCGCCGAATACGACGACGACGTGGACCTCACGACCGGCATGCCGGGCGTGACGATCGCCGCCGAGAGCCTCTCCACCTGGAAGGAGGACGTGATTCCGTACCGCGGGCGCGGCACCGACAACCAGCGGAACAACGCGGCCTGGATCGGCTGGAACAACCGCATCGCCGGGCCGGACACCATGAAGACGGGCAAGCCCGCGAGCTACACGCTCACGCTCTCGGACTCGCTCGTGCACGCGCTCGCGCCGTCGGCGCAGTCGGCGCTCTACTTCTCCGCGGCGTTCACCAGGGACCGGCCCGGCCCGCGCGCCGCGCCGCGCGACACCACGAAGCGCGACACGTCGAAGGCGGCGGTCGAGGCGCGACGCAGGGCGGCCGAGGACTCCGCGAAGCGCGCCCCGAAGCCGCCAAAATACAACCCCGACGCCGACACGCTCCCCCGCGACTACTCCATCGAGCTCGTGGACAGCGACGGTCACACCGCGCGCATGCCCGTGAGTCGCTACGGCATGGTGCGCCGCCCGCTCGAGGCGCACATCTACCGCCGCGCCGGCCGCGACGAGGAGCGCTTCGCGAACATCTTCGAGTACGTGCCGCAGACGTACGTGATCCCGCTCGCGGACTTCGCGGCGGGCGGCGGGTTCGAGCCGGCGAAGCTCCGGTCCATCCGCCTCGTGTTCGACCGCACCGTGCTCGGCGGCCTGATCCTCGACGACGTGGGCCTCTCGCCGACCATCGACCCGGCCTACCTCGGAGCGAGGATCCCGTAGCCGACCGCTGACCGTCGAGATGGCAATGGGGGTCGTCGGGGTTTTCCCGACGACCCCCGTTGCTTTGGCCGACAGGTACGGGGATAACCGGATGCTATGGTGCACACACGACGTCCAGGAGACACCATGCGCACCAACCGGATCCTCATCACCGCCGCACTCGCCGCGTGCGCCGCAGCCGCCGGCGCCTGTGCGCCGGCCGTCACCGTCGGCGTCAGCTCGGCGTCCACGATCAAGCCCGCCGCCTACCGCACCTACACCTGGGTCGTCGCCGACGAGTTCCCCACCGGTGACCCACGCCTCGACAGCAACCCGATCTTCGTCGAAACGCTGCGCACCGCCATCGGCGCCGAGCTCAAGCGGCTCGGCCTCGAGCCGGGGGGCAACGACGCCGACCTCACGGTCCACTTCCACGCCACCGTCCAGCAGGCGTACGACGTGTACGATGTCGACCGCCGCGCCGGGTACGCGCAGCCGGGGTTCGAGCGCGCACCGCAGGTGCGGCAGTTCGACGAAGGCACCGTCGTCGTGGACGTCTCGGACCGCGTCGAGCGCCGCGTGATCTGGCGCGGATGGATGCAGACCGACCTCAGCGGCGCGATCGGGAACGACGCCGTGCTCGCCGAGCGCGTGCAGCGCGGCATGAAGGAGCTGTTCGCGAAGTTCCCGGCACAGTGCGTGTGCAAGGGTGATTGAGGGCGTGAGTTGAGGGTGGGGAGCCGGTCCGCGTACCTTCCCCGTCAATGACCTGGGCTTCCATCACGGGCTGGGGCGCGTGCCTGCCTCCCGCGGTCCTGTCGAACGCCGACCTCTCGACGTTCCTCGACACGTCCGACGAGTGGATCGTCACGCGCCCGGGGATGAAGGAACGGCGCATCTCGCACGTGTCGGCCACGGAAATGGCGACCGTCGCCGCCGCGCGGGCCATTGCCTGCGCGGGCCTCGCCGCCGCCGACGTGGACCTCATCGTGTACGGGAGCTGCAGCAACGACGAGGCCGTCCCCAACAGTGCGTCCGGCGTGCAACTCGCCCTCGGCGCGACGCGGGCCGCGGCGATGGACGTGAACACCGCCTGCACGAGCTTCCTCTACGGCCTCGCCACGGCCACCGGCATGATCCGCACCGGCGTCGTGCGCACGGCCGTCGTCATCGGCGTCGAGCTGATCAGCCGCTACATGGACTGGAGCAACCGCAACGTGGCAGTGCTCTTCGGTGACGGTGCGGCCGCCGTCGTCCTGCAGGCGTCGGACCGCGAGGAGGGCATGATCGGCGCCGTCCTCGGCTGCGACGCCGAGGCGCGCCCGACGCTCCGCGTGCGCGGCATCGGCTGCGGGTATGCCGGGCGCAACGTCACGCTCGGCGACACCCTCTGGGACTTCGACGGACCCGTGATCTTCAAGCGCGCCGTCACCGCGATGAGCGCCGCCTCAGCGCGTGTGCTCGCGCAGTGCGGCCGCGCCGCGGGCGACGTGGACCTCGTGGTCCCGCACCAGGCCAACCTGCGCATCATCGAGGGCGTGGCGAAGCACGCCGGCATCCCGATGGACCGCGTCATGCTCACCGTCGAACGCTACGGCAACATGAGCTCGGCCACCGTGCCCGTCGCGCTGGTCGAGGCGATCGAGGCGGGGCGCGTGACGCCGGGCGCGCTCGTGCTGATGCCCGGCTTTGGCGGCGGACTCACCTGGGCGTCGCTCCTCGTGCGCTGGGGCGACCGGGTGACGCCCCTGGGAACGACGGACCGCGCGCTGCCGCCGTGCGACACGTCCGCGCTCGCGCTCGTGAACGCGATCCGCACGTCGCAGGATCCGCACGGCCGCTCGGCCCCCGGCCTGCAGCGCGGGTTCGATCCGTCCAGCTGACGACGCGGCGCGCCGGGAACCCGCGCGCTACCAGCTCACCTGGCCGAACGGCGCCATCACCGTGCAGGCGCCGAGCCGCGGATTGAAGTACACGCGCGAAAGCAGGTTCGCCACGCGCAGGGCGGGCGCCGGCATCACGCCCTCGATCGGCGCGTGCGTACTCGAAAGTTGCGCCTCGATCAGGTCGATCTCCGCGAGCTGGCCGGGCATGCCGGCGTAGTCCCGGCGTACCGCCGCGAACGCCGCGCGCACCTCCGCGCTCGGGCCCATCACGAGGTCGCGCGTCGAGGTGCAGGCAAAGCGCGGAACCTGATACAGCATCGCAAGGCGCTCCGGCACCGTCGCGTCGCCGGGCTGGCTTGCGAAGGCGATCATGCGGGCCTGCGCGTCGCCGAGGGACGCAGCGCCACTCCACGGCACGGTCGCGGGAGAACGCGAGGCGGCGAGCGCGCCCTGCTGCACCGCGGCCAGGGCGGCGGCGCGCGGGTCGCGCGTCGCGTCGTACAGGCTCTTGAGCCCGTCACGCCCGATGCTGACGATCGTCGCGCCGGTCAGCTCGTCGAGCATCGACGTGCCGTGATCCACGAACTGGAACCCGAACGACACAACAGCACGCAATGCGGCTTCCGCGGAGTCGCGCCGGCCCTCGGCCAGGTGCCACGCCGCGCGCGCCACGCTGGCGTATGCGAGCTCCTTGCTGTTCGCGAACGACGGCACGGGCAACAGATATGCCGATGCGTCGGGGCCGAACGGCAGCACGAAGCGTCCCGCCAGGAAGTCCACCTTCGGCGCGCGCGCCACGCGGTCGAACGCAGCCCACACCCCGGCCGTCCCGTACTGTTTCAGCAGCGCCAGCTCCTCGCGCGGAAGCCCCTTGGCGGCGGCCGCCAGGATGGTCTTCGTGTCGGGGCCGTGGTACGAGCGCGACACGCCGCTGCGGAACGCCAGCGGGCTCAGGTCAAAGCGGCGCCACGGCGCGTCCGGCCGGTCAACCGCCCGCAACGGAAAGCTCGTCGACACACTCGTGACCAGCCTCGGCGACATCGACGCGAACGCGACGCCGGCCGCTTCCGGCGTGATCGACGGATCGCGCGGCAGCACGTAGGGGCGCATCGCCTCCGCGGCGTGGCGCCGGGTGAGCGTGTTTCCGATCGGCGGCGGGCGCCACGTCATCCGGCTCAGGGCGGGCACCGCGAGCACGAGCCCGACCCAGCCGAACGCGTAGGCGACGCCGAGCACGAGCGCCGCCGTTCGCATCCATCGGCCGATGGCGCCCCCGACGCGGACGGCGAGGCCCCGGGACGCCGCGCCCACGGGCACGAGCGGCGCGGCGGCGGCACCGGGAGTACCTGCGCCGTAGCGCGACTGTTCCGTCGTCCGTGTCTGGCTCACGTGGTTCGACGCCTGGCCGGGGGTGCCGGCAACTTAGCCCGGTTTGGGCGCGTACGGCGCGAACGCAGGGTTGGCGGTGCCGTAGTCCTCCGGCCGGGCCTCCGCCGGGTTCAACCATTGGATGGTGGCGGCGAAGCCGAGGCTCTCCTCGTCATGCCGGAGGTATCCGCTCACCACGTCAATCACGTGGAACCCGCGCCGCAGCTGGAAGCTGAGCGTCGGGTCGAACAGCTCGCCGCGAACCACGCGCAGCACGTATTCGAGCGGCAGGAGCTCGCGCGCGAACTTGCCGTACCCGCGCAGCCGCGCGCCCGCGCGGATGCGCAGCATCCGCAACCGCACGGCAAGCTCGCGGCGCGCGCGATAGAGCGCCGTACCGATGCCCCGCCCCTGCTCGGCGGGCCTCGCCATGACTTCGGCGCCATACAGCGTGCGGCCGCCGGGATCGTGGTTCGTGAACATCCCGTTGTCGGTGAATCCGGGCCACGCCCCCTGCGGCTCGTAATCGCTCCACGCAATGATGAGGCTCGCGGCCATGCCGAGCAGTTGCCCGGACTCCGCGTCGAGCGCGACGAACTGGCCCTCGGGGAATATCGCGTGATGCGACGCGAGCTGAGCCGGCGTCCACGGGTGCGAGTGGTACACGTCCTCTGACAGCGCGACGATGCCGTCGAAGTCCTCCGGGCGCGTCTCGCGCACCACCACCGGACGTTTCTCCGGCATGGTTACAGCCTCCCCAGGAACGCGCCCAGGGCGCCGGCCTCCACCGGCCGCGGCAACTTGAACAACCTCGCGGTGTTCTCCCACATGATCGCCTCCCGTTCCTTGACCGGAATCTTCAGTTCTTCCATGAACTCCAGGTACGACTCCATCGACGAGATCGGCCAGTCGGTGCCATACAGCACGTTCGACGGATCCACGCCCCACACCAGCAGGTCCTGCAGTTCGCGCCGCATGTAGGCCTCGAAGCGATCGGTGAAGTCGCCCAGCACGAGGCCGGAGATGTCCGCATACACGTTCGCGTTCTTGTACACCACTTCCATGCAGTCGGCGAGCCACGGGTTGCCGAGGTGGCAGATCACGAACTTCACGTCCGGATGGTCCACCGCCGCGTCGTCCACGTGCAGCGGGTGCGCGTACTTCACCTTGCCGCGCGGCGTGTACGTGTCGCCGCAATGGATCATCACCGGCACGTCGTAGCGCGCCGCCAGCTCGTACGCGGGCTCGAGCTTCGGGTCGTTCGGGTAGAACGGCTGGTAGCCCGGGTACAGCTTGAGCCCCTTCAGCCGGCCCCCGGCGAGCAGGTCATCGTAGTCCTCCACCGTCGCCGGGCCGAATGTGTCATAGTCGATGCCGCCCACGACGAAGAGGTTCTTCGCGTCCTTCACGGCCTCCACCACCTGCCGCGTGGACGGCCGGCCGGGCGAGATCTTGTACGACGTCAGGATGATCGCCGCATCCACGCGATTGCGGCGCATCGTGGACTGGAGCTTCGTCAGGCTCGCCGAGAGGGCGTCAACGGTCTCGTCGGCGTAGTGGTTCAGGTGGACGTGGCAGTCGATGATCATGCGCGGTGCGCTACGGTTTCCAGAACCGGTCGAGGATCTTCGCGGCCCATTCGCGGCCGCCGAGGCCGAACGCGAGCGCCAGCGCCAGGCAGAGCGCGCCGAACGCGATCTGGAAGCCGGACACGAGGATCTCGCTCTTGAGCGCCAGCTGCTCCACCGCCATCGCCACGACGAACCCGAGCATGGCGTAGCGCGCAATCGCGGCGATCACGGCCGCGCCGCGGCTGCCGACGTTGTTGAGGTACGTGTACGTGACGGAACCCACGAACCGCGATACCACGCTCCCGAAGATCAGCACGATCACGGCCACGACCA
Source organism: uncultured Gemmatimonas sp. (assembly GCA_964556915.1). Lineage (GTDB taxonomy): Bacteria > Gemmatimonadota > Gemmatimonadetes > Gemmatimonadales > Gemmatimonadaceae > Fen-1231. Next base: position 14,882 of record CAZKYG010000210.1, on the reverse strand, counting down.
CGTTCGGCACGAAGAGCAGGATGCGCTGCAGCAGCGCCGTCCCCGCGGGCACCGCCAGCATGTTCAGCAGCGCCACGAACGTGAGGAACAGGATCACCCAGTAGATGAACCCGCCCAGCAACGTGACCGCGGTGAACTCCACCCCGCCCTGCATGAGGAACCCCTCGACGCCGGTGCGTTCCGCGAGGGCGTCGATCCTCATCCAGCGAAACAGACGCACCGAGAGTCGCCGCGCGAGCCGCGCCACGAGCCAGCCCAGCAGCAGGAGCAGCACCGCCGTCGCCACGTCCGGGACGACCCCGACGATCTGGTCCCACGTGGCGCGCAGCGAGGTGATGAGGTCGCTCGTCTCTTGCATCGGAGACTGGGCCCCGGCCCGGAAGGAGTGCGCGGCGCGCCGGTGGGGCGCGGCCGCGAATGACGAATTTTACCCCCCGGACATGCCCGCCGCACCACGGCGCGCCCCGCTGGCTGCGCGCGGTCAGCCGCCCGCCGACTCCTCGGCAATCACGCGCCGCAACTCGTCCGAGAGCTGCTTCGCCGTATAGGGCTTCTGCAGGTACCCCACGCCGCGCGATCCGGGCACGCGGCCGATCAGGTTGTCCGGCAGCGGCAGCGCCGTGGACACCACGATCGGGAGCCTGGGCGCGAACTCCGAGAGCATCGCGAGCGTTTCGCGCCCGTTCGTGGTCGGCATCATGAGGTCGAGCGTCGCGGCCACGATGCGCGCCGCGTGCGCCGCGTACAGGTGCACCGCCTCCGACCCGTCGCGCGCCTCGAGGACGTCGAAGCCCTCCACCTTCAGCATCCTGGCGAGCGCGCGTCGCACCTCGTTCTGGTCCTCGATCACGAGGACGGTGTTCGCCTGCCCGTCAGTGGCGCCCATGAACGGAACATCCCGCCACGTTGGTCCTGGCGCAAGCGCAACGCGCGAAGTGGCGTGATTCAGTCCGGCGATCGCGCAATACGCCCAACGCGGCACCTGCGCCTTGAGTCGGCCGGCCGACGTTCGTCAGGGCCAGCCGTCCGCGTGAGTGGCACAAAGGGCCTACTCCCAAACGCGAATCCGGTCACTTCGACTTTTGGTACGAAGCCACCTAACCGCTTTACCCCTTTCCACTTGCGGCACTTCGTGCAGCAGACGGCACAACGCTATCCGTTGCGCAGCGTATCACCGCCGCCCCAATAATGTACGATTGGCGTGGTGGTTACCCCCCTTCTGCCGGCCGATATCGCCACCGGGAGCGTGCGCATGCCCAAGCAGCGAAGGCTGTCCCTGCGCCAGCGCGTTGTCGTGGCGATCGTGGTTGCCGTGGCGCTCGGCGTTGGCGGATACGGAGCGCTCGCGTACCGCGAGGTGTCGCGTTCCATTCTCGCCACGACCGAAGGCCGCCTGCGCGGTATTGCCCAGCAGCTGACGCAGGCCTCGGCCGCGAACAACGCGACGCGCGACCAGCGATATGCCACGGTTGCCGCCGATCCGGCCGTGCGCGCCGTCATCCGCAGTGCCACGCCGGCCAACGTCGCCGCCGCGCGCAAGGTGCTGGCGACACTCGGCGCCGACAACGCGGCGCTCGTGGTCGCCGACATCCGCGATGCCACCGGACGCGTCGTGCTCAAGCTGCGAGACTCGCAGCCCACGTTCTCGCATCCGACCGCCGGAACCGACACCGTCAACGCCACCCCGCTTTTCGCGCGCGGCGACACCGTGCTCATCGAGTACGGCGCTCCCATCCGCGACGCGGGTGCGATCATCGGGCGTGTCGCCCGCGTGCAGTCCACGGCGGGCAGCGCCGGAAACCTCCAGACGGTGCTTCGGCTCATCGGCAACGGCGCGAAGATCCTGCTCGGCAACGCGGATGGTTCGCTCTGGACCGACCTGGAGCACCGGGTCCAGCGCCCGCCGCCCACGAACAAGGGGCTCGTCACCTACGAGCGCGACGGCGCGCGGCGCGTCTCGGTCTCGTCGCCCTACCTCGGGACGGCCATTGTGGCCGCCGTCGAGATGCCCGAGGACCTCGTCCTCGCGCCGCAGCGCGCCGTGCTCTGGATCCTCGTCGGCGCCGGTGCGCTGGTCGTCCTCCTCGCCGCGGCCGTCGGGTGGTGGGCCAGCTCGGGCATCACGCGCCCCATCGTCCGCCTCACCGACGCCGCGGAGCGCATCAGCGCCGGCGACCTCGCCTCGCCGATCGGCGACGCGCTGTCGATGCCGCCGGTGGACCGGCTGGCGGCATCGTTCGAGGCGATGCGGCGCAGCGTGAAGTCGGCCCACGACTCGCTCGAAACGCAGGTCGCGGACCGGACGCGCGAACTGCACGAGGCGCAGGAGGAACTCGTCCGCAAGGAACGTCTCGCCACGCTCGGCCAGCTTTCCAGCAGCGTGGGACACGAGTTGCGCAACCCGCTCGGCGTCATGACCAACGCGGTGTACTTCCTGGAAATGACCCTGAAAGACGTGCCGCAGAAGGTGCGCGACTACCTCGGCATCCTGCGCACGCAGGTACGCCTCTCGGAGAAGATCGTGTCCGACCTGCGCGACTTCGCGCGCGGGAAGGAGCCGCAGCGGACCGCGGTCGCACTGCGTCAGGTGGTGGACGAGCAACTCGGTCGCGTGACGATTCCCCCCACGGTGCGCGTGGACCGCGACGTACCCGATTCGCTGCCCACCGTGCAGGTGGACGCCGTACAGGTCGGGCAGGTCGTGCTCAACCTCATCACGAACGCCGCCCAGGCGATGGAGGCGGATGGGGGCGTGCTCACCCTGCGCGCCGCCGCCAGCAACGGCACGGTGCGGCTCTCCGTGGAGGATACCGGCCCTGGCATCGCGCCGGAGAACCTGGCGAAGGTGTTCGAGCCGCTCTTCACGACCAAGGCGCGCGGCATCGGTCTCGGGCTGTCCGTGTCGCGCTCGCTCGCCGTGGCCAACGGCGGCATGCTCGCCGTGACCAGCGAGCCGGGGCACGGCGCCCACTTCACGCTCGACCTCCCGACGCGGGCGGGTGCGTGAGGCGCCGCATCCTCGTCGTGGACGACGACCGCACGATGGTGGACACGCTCTGCGACATCCTCGAGCTGCAGGGATGGGAAACACTCCGGGCCTACGACGGCATGGCCGCGACGGGCGTCGTCGCCACGCAATCGGTGGACGTGGTGCTCATGGATGTGCGCATGCCGCTCATGAACGGCGTGGAAGCACTGCAGGCGATGAAGGCGAGCCGGCCCGCGACGCGCGTGGTGCTCATGACCGCCTTTGCCGCCGCCGACCTCCTCGCGCAAGCCGAGCGCGACGGCGTGCTGCGGATCATGCGCAAGCCGGTGGATGTGTCCGAGCTCATCGCGCTGCTGGAGACGGCGGCCGCGCACGACCGTCCCGTGCTCGTCGTGGACGACGACCCCGACGCCCTCCGCACGATCCGCGACCTGCTCGGCCAGCGCGGGTTTGCCTGCATCACGGCCCGCTCGATCCCCGAGGCACTCGACCAGCTGTCCCGGTCGTCGCCCGGCGCGGTGCTGCTCGACCTGCGCCTCAACGGCGTGGTGGCGAGTGAGGAGCTGGTCGCCTTCCGGCAGGTGGACCCGACCGCGCTCCTGATCCTCTACAGCGGCCACGCCGACGCCCTGTCGCAGGCGGTGGAGGGCGCGCCGGCCGGTCTCGTCCACGCCGCGTTCACCAAACCGCTCCCCATCGACGGCCTGCTCGCCGCCATCGAGCGCTCGGCGTGATGACCGACGCCGGCCATGTGCTCGTCGTGGACGACGATGAGATGCTCGCCCGCACGATCGCGGACGTGCTCGAGATGCACGGCTACGAGGCGACGACGGCGTCCAACGGCGCGCGCGCACTGGCCATCGCGCGGGAGATGCAGCCCTCGGTGGCGCTCGTGGACCTCCGGCTGCCCGACATGGACGGCCTCGACCTCGCCTCGCGCCTGCACGCCGACGCGCACGAGATGCAGGTCGTGATCCTCACGGGCAACGCCTCCGTCGAGACGGCCATCCGCGCCCTGCGGGACGAGAACTGCGAGTACCTCATCAAGCCGGTCGAGCCGGACGCGCTGGTGCGCACCCTGCGGGCCGCCGACGACCGGCGCCGGTTGCGCTCGACCGAGGAAGCCCTCCAGCGCTCGCGCGACCTCGTGCGCGCGGTGTTCGAGGCGTCGCCGCTGCCGATCGTGGTGTACAACGAGCACGACCGCATTTCGCTCTGGAACCCGTCCGCGGCGCGCCTCTTCGGCTGGGACGCCAGCGAGGTCATCGGCCGCACGCGCCTCGACGTGTTCGCCGACAGCACGGAGAGCGTCAGCACGCAGGTGGCGGAGGCGCGCGCCGGCAAGTCGTTCGTGGGCATCGAGGTGCGCCACCGCGCCAAGGACGGCCACCTCCTCGACCTGCGCAAGACGCTGGCGCCCGTGCCCGGCAGCGACGGCACCGTGCTCAGCGTGCTCGCCGTGTACGAGGACGTCACCGAGCGCCGTCGCATGGACCAGGAGTTGCGCGACGCGCAGCGCCTCGACCAGATCGGGCGGCTCGCCGGCGGCGTGGCCCATGACTTCAACAACCTGCTCACGGTCATCATGACGCAGAGCGAGCTGGCGCTGCAGGACGCCACGCTTGCGCCGGACGCGCGCGAGGCGTTCTCCGACGTCTATGCGGCCGCGAAGGCCGGGTCCGACCTCACGCGACAGCTCCTCACGTTCGCCCGCCGGAACCCCGTCGAGATGACGGCCGTGGACCTCAACGCCCTCATCCAGGGCACGGAGCGCCTCTTCAGCAAGCTGGTCGGCGACCGCGTGTCCATGCGGCTCGCGCTCTCGCCCGACGCGGGCACCGCGCAGGCCGACCGCAGCCAGCTGGAGCAGGTGCTCGCGAACTTCCTCGTCAACGCGCGCGACGCGATGCCCGACGGCGGCACCATCACCGTGTCCACGCGGCGCCATCGCGAGCCGCGGGGCGGCGACCCGTCGCTGGAAGGCCGCGAGTGGGTCGCGGTGGCGGTGGAGGACCAGGGGACGGGCATCCCGGACGACGTGCGCCAGCGCATGTTCGAGCCGTTCTTCACCACCAAGCCGCGCGGCAAGGGCACCGGCCTCGGCCTCGCCACCTGCTACGGCATCGTGCAGGGCCTCGGCGGCATCATCGTCGTGGACTCGCAGTGGGGTGCGGGATCCACCTTCACCGTTTACCTGCCGCGCATCGCGGACGCGGGCTCGGCCGCGGTGGTGGAGGAGCCGAGCGCGCCGCGGGGCGGCGCGGGCGTGGTGCTCGTGGTGGACGACCAGCCCGCGATTCGCGCCGTGTCGGCGCGCGTGCTCAAGCGCGAGGGCTTCGTCGTGCACACGGCCGAGACCGGCGGGGCGGCGGTGGACATCGTGACCGCCCTTGCGGACGCGCCGCTCGACGTCGTGATCATCGACGTCAATCTCCCCGATGGCGACGGCCGCGACTTCGCGCAGCAGATCCGTGCGATCCGGCCCGGGGTGGCGCTGCTGCTCGCGTCCGGGGCGCCGGAGACACTGTCGCAGGTGACGGACGGCACGCCGATCCTCGAGAAGCCCTTCAGCGTGGGCACGCTCGCGGCGCAGGTGCGGGCCGCGATGGAGCGGCGCGAGCGCGCCTGACGCCGCGTCGTGCGCGGTTTCGCCGGTGTCGGAGCGCGTCCGACTGATTTTCTGCGCCTGCACGCGCATTCTTCGCGCGAGGCGCGCGATGCGCCGATCACCCGCGCACGGTGCGCCGATGACGCGCACGGAGGACACCTGCACCATGGCCATCTGGAAGGACGCACCACCCGCCCGCAAGGACGGCGCCTCGCCCGCCGATCCGACGCCGCGCACGGACTTCGCGCCGGCGCGCGCCGACACCCGCGCCGCGGAGGTCGCGCGTGGCACGCCCGACGCGCGCGTACCGCACGACGCGCGCGAATCGCTCATCGCGCCGGAGCTCACGGTCGAGGGCAAGATCGAGGGCGCCGGGCACGTGCGCATTGCCGGGCGCTTCAAGGGCGACGTGCACGTGCAGGGCAACCTCGCGGTCGAGAACGGCGCCAAGGTGACGGGCGGCCTCCGCGCCGGCACCGTGACGATCGGCGGCGAGGTGGAGGGCAACATCGAGTCCGCCGCGCGCGTCGAGCTCCTCGAGACCGGCGTGCTCACGGGCGACCTCAAGGCCGCCTCGCTCACTGTCGCGGCGGGCTCGCGCATGCGCGGGCAGGTGGAGTTCGGCTGGAGCGACGCGGCAGCCAAGCCGCTCACGAAGGCCGCCACCTCGGCCGCATGAGTTCCGTGCGCGACGTCGCGCCCGGGCGCTCCCCCGGGGCGACGCGCACGTGCCCGCACTGCCGGGCCACGATCCTCGAGAGCGAAACGGTCTGCCCGGCATGCCGGCACCACCTGCGGGCCGGCCGCGCGACCGCCCGCGCCCCGGTGCCCGCCACCGTGCTGTTCCGCGTAACCGGCACCGTCGGCAACCCGCACCCGGCCGATGCGATCGAATACAGCGTCCTCCTCGTCGTCAGCGACGAACGCGGCGCCGAGGTGTCGCGCCAGGTGATGGGCGTGGGTGCGCTCCGCGCCGAGGAGTCCCGCACCTTCACCCTCGACGTGCGGGCGCGCCCGCCCGGATGACGCTGTGGACGGCGGGATTCGCGGCTAGATTTGCTGCATGGCCAAGAATCCTCCGCCCCGGAAGGGGAATCGTCGCTTCGCGACCGTGATCGTCATCGTCGCCGTCGTGGGCGTCGCCGCGCTCGGCTACGCCGTCTCGCAACCCCGGGAGCAGGCGCGGGTGATCGACCCCAACACGCCGCTCCCCAAGCCGCTCGGGCACGTGATGGGCAGCGACAGCGCGCCCGTCGAGATCACGATGTTCGGCGACTTCGAGTGCCCCACGTGCGGCCAGTTCACCGCCGTCACCGAGCCCGACGTGCGCAGCCGCATCGTGGGCCCCGGCCTCGCGCGGTTCCGCTACCTCGACTTCGTGATCCCGGGCCACAAGAACTCGCCCATCGCCCACAACGCCGCGTGGTGCGCCGGCGCGCAGGGCAAGTTCTGGGAGATGCACGACCAGATCTACGAGCATCAGACGGACTGGAGCGACCTCGTGCAAGGCAAGGACGCGGGCCACCCCGAACGCACGATGCAGGACTACGCGAAAGCCGTCGGCGTGGACATGGACAAGTACAACGCCTGCATGCAGAACCGCGACTTCGAGCTGCAGATCCGCGCCAACGCGCAGGAAGGCGAGCGGCTCGGCATCAACGGCACCCCCACGATCATCGTCGGCAAGCACGTGCTGCCCGCGGGTTCCGCACCGTACGACATGATCAAGGCGTACGTGGACACGGCGACCGCGGAAGCGAAGGCCGCCGCGACGAAGAAGCCCTAGCCGCCATGGACGCTGGAGCCGGCGTCATCGGCTCAGTTGACTGGCCCGCGCGGATCCACCAGGTCTTCCGCCGGGCCAGCGTGCGTCAGGTGGCCTACGTGCCCGACGCCGGGCACGCGCGGCTCATCGAACTCTGCCGCGCCGACGACGCGATTCGGGACGTCGTCCTCACCACAGAAGAAGAGGGTGTCGCCCTCGCCGCCGGCGCCTGGCTCGGCGGCGACCGCGCCGCCCTGCTCATGCAGTCGAGCGGCGTGGGCAACTGCATCAACATGCTGGGCATGATGCGCAGCTGCCGCTTCCCCCTCCTCGCGCTCGTCACCATGCGCGGCGAGCACGACGAGTTCAACCCGTGGCAGGTGCCGATGGGCAGCACCACGGAGCAGGCGCTGCGCCTGGCGGGCGTGGACGTCGCGCGCGCCGAGCGCGCCGAGGACGTCGAAGGCATCGTCGGGCAGGCCGCGGCGCGCGCCTTCAGCGACGAGACGGCGGTGGCCGTGCTGCTGGCGCAGCGGATGATTGGCGCCAAGCGGTGGACGAAATGAACCACCGCGCGAGGCCTGGGGCACGATGAAGGCACGGCCGCACCACGCGCTCGCGCTGCTGCCGCCGCTCGCCCTGTTCGTGGGCGTGCCGCTGCTCAACCGGTCCGCGCCGGGCGTGCTCGGCTGGCCACCGCTCATGACCTGGATGGTCGCCTGGGTGGCGCTCACGGCGCTCGTCATGGGCGTCATCTACCTCCTCGACCGCCGCCGCGGCGACGACGGGGACGCGTGAACGCCGCGCTCGCCATCATCGGCGCATTCTTCGCGCTGGCCGTCGCGCTCGGCATCGCCGCGCGGCGCGGCCACACCATGGACCTCGAGCAGTGGAGCCTCGGCGGCCGCGGGTTCGGCACGATCTTCGTGTTCCTGCTGATGGCGGGCGAGATCTACACCACGTTCACGTTCCTCGGCGGCAGCGGATGGGCGTACGGCAAGGGCGCGCCGGCGTTCTACATCGTGTGGTACATGCTGCTCGCGTACACCCTCTCGTACTTCCTGCTGCCGGCCATCTGGCGCTATGCGCGCGAGCAGCGGCTCGTGTCGCAGGCGGACTTCTTCGTCCGCAAGTACGAGAGCCGCGCACTGGGGGTGCTCGTGGCCCTCGTGAGCGTCACGGCCTGCGTACCCTATCTCGTGCTGCAGCTGAAGGGCCTCGGCATCATCGTGAGCGAGGCGTCGTACGGATCCATTTCGCCCGACGCCGCGATCTGGGCGGGGGGCGCCGGGCTCGTGGTGTTCGTCGTGGCGTCGGGCGTGCGCGGCTCGGCGTGGACCGCCGTCGTGAAGGACCTCATGATCCTCGTGGCGGCCGTGTTCGTGGGCGTGTACCTGCCCCTGCACTACTACGGCGGCTATGCGGCGATGTTCACCGCCATCGAGGCGGCCCGGCCCGGCTTCCTCGCCCTGCCCGCCAGCGGCATGAGCCCAAGCTGGTTCATCTCCACGACGCTGCTCTCGGCGTTCGGGTTCTACATGTGGCCGCACTCGTTCGCCACGGTGTACACGGCCACCAACGCGAACGTCTTCCGCAAGAACGCGGTCGTGATGCCGGTGTACGCGGTCATGCTCGTCTTCATCTTCATGGCCGGCTTCGCGGCGGTGCTGCAGGTGCCCGGCCTGCAGGGTGCGGACGCGGACCTGTCCCTGCTCCGCGTCTCGCGGCTCGCGCTGAGCCCCGCGCTCGTCGGGTTCATCGGCGCAGCCGGCGTGCTGACGGCGCTTGTGCCGGGCTCGATGCTCCTCGTGACGTCGGCGACGATCCTCTCGCAGAACGTGTACCGCCCCGTCACCGGCGCAGACGACCGCCGGGTGGCCCTCCTCGCGCGTTCGGCGGTGCCGCTGATCGCGCTCCTCGCCGTGTGGCTCACGCTCCGCGGCGGGTCGGCCATCGTGCCGCTCCTGCTCATGGGCTACAGCCTCGTCACGCAGCTCATGCCCGCCCTCCTGCTCAGCCTGGGCCCGCGCCCGCGCATCGGCGCGCGGGCGGCATTCGCCGGCATCCTCGCGGGTGAGCTGGTCGTGGCGTACATCACGATCAGCGGCACGAGCGTGGCCGCGCTGCTGCCCGCCGCGCCGCAGGTCGTCAAGGATCTCAACGTCGGAATCATCGCCCTCGCCGTCAACGTTGCGGTGATCGGCATCGCCTCGCTGTTCAGCCCGCGGCCGCGCGCCGCCTCCACCCCGCGCCAGGTACCCTCCCATGGCTGACGCCACGTCGCTCGCCGCCGCCCGGTCCATCAAGGACTGGATCGTGAACATCCGCCGTGAACTCCACATGTATCCCGAGGTCATGTACGAGGAGGTGAAGACGGGCGAGGTGGTGCGCCGCACGCTCGACGCGCTCGGCGTCCGGTACCAGTTCCCCGTGGCGCGCACGGGCGTGGTGGCCACGATCGGCACCGGCAATGCGCCATGCGTGGCCCTCCGCGCCGACATGGACGCGCTGCCCATCCAGGAGGACCTCGACCTCGAGTTCAAGAGCCGCATACCGGGGCGCATGCACGCCTGCGGCCACGACTCGCACACCGCGATGCTCCTCGGCGCGGCGCGCCTCCTCAAGGAGCGCGAAGCGGAACTCAAGGGCACGGTACGGCTCATCTTCCAGCCGGCCGAGGAGGGCGGCGCCGGCGGCGACCTCATGGTGAAGGAAGGCGCGCTCCAGCACCCGACGGTGGACCGCATCTTCGGGCTCCATGTGTGGCCATACATCCCCACGGGCGTGGTCGGGTCGCGTGCCGGCACGTTCATGGCAGCGACGAGCTTCTTCGACATCACGATCACCGGCAAGGGCGGCCACGCGGCGTTCCCGCACATGACGTTCGATCCGGTGGCCACCGCCGCCAAGCTCGTGATGGAGTTGCAGACGATCGTCTCGCGCGAGATCGACCCGCTCGAACCCGCGGTGCTCACCGTGGCGTCCATCCACGGCGGCGAGGCGTCGAACGTCATCCCGAACGAGGTGAAGATGACGGGCACGGTGCGCTCGCTCACGATGGACGGCCTGCGCTACCTGCAGCGGCGCATCGAGGAGGTGTGCGCGCAGGTGACGGCCGCCAACCGCTGCACCTCGCGGGTGGCGTTCCCCGGCAACGACTACCCCCCGACGATCAACGACGCCGAATGCTGGCGCGATGCCCGGGCGCTCGCCGCGACCATGCTCGGCGGCGACAAGGTCATGGAGCTCGACCCCGTGATGGGCGGGGAGGACTTCGCGTTCTACGGATCGCACGCGCGCGCGTGCTTCGTGGCGCTGGGCACCCGCAACGAGAAGATCGGCGCGACGGTGACCGTGCACCATCCGAAGTTCATGCTCGACGAGGACGCGCTGCCGATCGGCACCGCGCTGCATGTGGACTACGCCCGGCGCTTCACCACGTGACGCTCGACCGGCGGGCGGTGGTGCGGCGCCTGCTGGCGCAGCGCGGCGACGGCCTGGTCGTGGCGGGGCTCGGCTCGCCCGCCTGGGACGTGACCGCCGCCGGCGACGACGACCGCAACTTCTACCTTTGGGGCGGCATGGGCGGCGCGTGCATGATGGGGCTCGGCCTCGCCATTGCACAGCCCGCGCGGCGCGTGCTCGTGGTCACCGGGGATGGCGAGATGCTGATGGGGCTCGGATCGCTCGCGACCATCGCCGTGCAGCGACCATCCAACCTCGCCATCGTCGTGCTCGACAACGCGCGCTTCGGCGAGACGGGCATGCAGCCCAGCCACACGGCCGGTCCCACGCGGCTCGTCGCCGTGGCGAACGGCTGCGGGATCGCCACGTGCCTCGACGTGACCTCGGACGGCGCACTCGACGCGCTCGCCGCGGACGTGTGGAGCAGCGGTGACCTGTTGTTCGCGCGCGTTGGGGTTTCGGCGGACGAGCTGCCGCGCGTGCTCCCCGAGCGCGACGGCGCGGCGCTGAAGACGCGGTTCCGCCGCGCGCTGGGACTCCCCGGCCCCGCCGTGGCCTGACCTCCCGCGCCGGCCTCGCGCCCGCGCGCGCTACTTCACCACGATCGGCGCACTCCAGCGGAACGGGCCCCAGCGGATGACGAGCGCACCGTGCGTGCCGTCCGTCGCCTCGACCGAGATCGTGAACTGCTCGATCGGCGTCGCCGACGTCTCCACGACCATCGGCTTCATGCCGAGGTTCTTTTCCTCGTCGTACGCCGTACCCCACTGCCCCGTCTCGCGGTTCACGATCAGCTGCACGTCGCCTTCCTTGTGCGGCAGCGTCCAGAGCGTGTACGTGCCGGCGGGGAGATCGAGCCCGGCAAGCGTGATGTGCGCCGACGTGGTGAACTGCGTGGCCGCGTTCGCGCCCGTGCGCCAGACCTCACCGTACGGGATCACGTTGCCGACGAGCATCCGCCCGCGCGCGTACGGCCGGCCGTAGTCCACCATGATGGCCACCTTCCCCACCTGGCCGCGCGTCGTGTCGCGCGGGCTCAGCGGCTTCACCGCGCCCGCCGCGCGTTCGGCCTCGACCATGCGCGCGCCAAAGCCGGCGACGTCGGGCGCCGCGGTGAGTCGCGTGACGTCCACCTTGTAGGTCGTGCCGTCGCCGGAATACTTGAGCATGCGGCCGGCCGGATCGAACGTCGCCAGGCCGATGCCCGACAGCCAGTCGTGCCACAGCTCCACCTTCCCGTCGGCCAACGGATGCACCCATCCCTCGTGCAGCGGGAACTGGTCGAACTCGCGGTCCACGTAGTACTGGTTCACGTGCACGCTGTCGCCCGCGGCGAGGTGGGTGGCGCGGCCACGCGCGAGGGCCGCGTCCATGTAGAGCTCGATCAGGCTGTACATCTGCGACACGTGCGGCATCATCGGCGTGCCCGCCGTGACCGGAAACGCGCGGTGCTGCGTACCCGAGCTGTCGGTGACCGTGATGCGCACCGAGTCCGCGCCCACGTCGGCCACGACGTGCCGCTCCCGCGCGGCCGGCGTCGCGCCGCTCGGCTCGCGGATGTCCATCGCGAGGTGCGTGATCACCCCGGCGGCGTCCAGCGTGGCCACGGTGTGGCGCTGCCGCACGCGGGGGAACCGATCCACCTCGTCGCTGGTAACGGTGTTCCCGTTGCGTGCGACGGACTCGAGCGAGACGGTGTCGCGGCCCAGCGTGGCGACGAACCCGTAGCGGTCGGCGGCGCCGCCGCACGCGGTCAGGCCGGCGGCGCCGGCAACGGCCAGGAGGACGACGATGGGGCGGGTCAGGTGGGGGCGCATGATCCAGTTAGTGCGCCCTAACGCGGGAACCGTTGCCCGCGGCGCCCCCCGGCGTCGCGCTCCTGCCGCCCCCGGCACGTGCGCCTACTTGACCACCGCGGAACTCCACGACAGGACGTGCTCGAGCGTGAACACGACCGTGTCGCCGCCATGCACGAGCACCGGTCCCGAGTTCGCCGCACCGAAGCCGCCGATCGGCACCGCGACGATCCGCACCGTGCCAAGCGCCGTCACCTCGCGCGGCAGGGGGAACGTCACCTTCGAGAAACCCATCACCGTGCCCAGCCGGTGCGGGTAACCCTCGCCGATGATCGCAAACACGTCGAACGTGGCGTCGTTGTGGCTGTCCACCACCAGCACCGCGCGGGAATCGTCCGCCAGGCCGGGCCCGTGCAGGCTCGCGCACGCATTCGGGGCCAGCAGCAAGGCCACCACCACCGGCATGACCGCGGCACGGCCCAGGATTCTTCGCATCGTCCGCACCTCCCTTGGGAATCATACCCCCGACCGCCCGCGGGGATCGGGCCGCGTGAATCCGCCAGCGCCATATTCCGTAGTGATGGCAGGCCCGGCGGCTGGTCCGCGGGCGCACACGGAGGACACCATGCGACTGCTCTGGACGCTCACCAAGGTCGTGCTCGCGCTGGCGATCGGGATTCCGCTCGCCATCATCGCGCTTTCCATGGCGCTCGGCGTGCTCGGCGCGCTCGTGGGCCTCGCGTTCTTCGCCCTGCGCATCGCCATCATCGGGCTCCTCGTGTACGCCGGCGTGCGACTCGCGATGCGGCTCTTCGGCGGCGGTGACACGCCAGCGCCGCGCAAGCCGCCGGAGTTGTCGCCACCGGTGGACCCGTACCTCGAGATGGCCAAGCGCGAGCTGGACCGCGACCTCGGCACGCGCTGACCACGCTCACGCGCGAAACGCGGGATCCCAGCCGAGCTGGTGGACCGCACGGTCGATCGTGACGGCGCCGTCCAGCTCGGCCACGTTGTAGATGCCCGCCTCGCCGCGCGTGAGCGCGCGGCGCGCCGCGTCCGCGGCGGCATCCACGTGCACCGGGCAGCCAAGCGCGGAAGGCGTCGCCGACCAGGTGCCCGGTCCATAGAGCCGGCCGTAGCGGAGCGCCACGCCACGGAACGGGCCGCCCAGCACGAGGCGTTCCAGCGTGGCCACGCCTCGCGCCGAGCGCGCGGCGGCGGGGTTCGCCGAGTTCACGTCGAGCGGGGCGTCTTCCGTGTACGGTTGTGGACCCGGCGCGTACGCGAACGCGATGCTCTGCGCCACCAGTGTGGAGACGTTGGCCGCCAGGCACGCATCCGCGAGGTTCCGCGTGCCCACCTCGCGCAGCTGCGCGTTCCTGTCCAGCGCCGCGGCGAGCGCCGCCGGATCGAACGCCTTGGGGAGGTCGGTGAGCTGGTGGACCACCGCCGCCGGCCGCGCGCCCACCACGGCGTCGCGCAGCGCGGCGGCATCGAAGACGTCCACGACGGCCGGCTCCACCCCCAGCGCCTCAAGTGATTGCGCCGACTCCGGCTTGCGCGTGGTGCCGGTCACGTGCCACCCGTCGGCCACGAGCAGCCGGCAGAGCACGCGGCCAACCGCGCCCGTGGCGCCCGCCACGAACACGCGCCGCGGCGCCGCGCCGCCTGGCACCGCCCTTCCGTTCATGGTTGTGAGACGATCACGGGTGGAATTCCCCGGGCGCTGAGCAACTCGTTCAGCCGCGCCAGCTCACGCTGCACGAGGGCCACGTATGCGCGCCGCACGAGGGCCAGCTCGCCGTCCAGCACCGCGTACGCCTGGCGTGCCTGGTCCGTGGGCCGGCGGTCCGACGACCCCACCTCGCTCGCCAGGTAGTTGAGCTGTGAAATCAGCTTCACCGGCCATTCATAGAACGCGCCCGGATTCTGCTGGGTGAGGCTGTCGGCGAGGAACGCGAACTTGCGCTCCACGCTGTCGGCCGCGGCCCGCACGTCGGCCGGCGTTCCCGCGCGATCCATGGTGGCCGCGAGCTGGCCGCGCACGTTGTCGATATTGGCATAGAGGCCGCCGGCCGACTCGAGTGCCTTCGCGATGGTCACCAGCATCGCCGTCTGCTCGGCGATCTCGGTGGGCGCGCCACCACCGTCCGGGTCACGCAGCACGCGTAGCGGCTGCCGCAGTTCCGTGGACCCGACGCGCAGGCGCACCGTGTACCGCCCCGGCGGCGCGAGGATGTTCAGAGGGTTCGCGCCGCC
>CAZKYG010000209.1:0-19996 GCA_964556915.1 uncultured Gemmatimonas sp. | reverse complement strand
GGCGCGTCCCGGTGACGGCCGGCAGATTCCCGGGGAACGCTCGTCCCCACCCGGTTTCGAATCTGGAGCTGCCCGTGTCTCGTCCGTCGCTCGCCATGCTGTGCCTCGTCGCCGCCGCGTGCAGCGGCGCATCGCCACTCCTCGCGCAGGCGCGCCCGGCCGCCAGGACCGTCTGGCCCGACGAGGGGCCTGGCAAGTGGTCACCGCGCCCCACAACCGCGCCGATCACCGCGAACGACCTGCGAACGCGCCTCTACCAGTTCGCCGACGACTCCATGCAGGGGCGCCGCATCGGCGAACCCGGCAACTACAAGGGCACGGCGTACATCGCGAACGAGTTCAAGCGCCTCGGCCTCAGGCCGGCCGGCGAGAATGGCGGGTACTTCCAGGAACTGCCGTTTGGCCCGCTCGGCTTTGTCGCGGCGAACTCGAGCCTCTCCGTGGGCGGCGCGGCGCTCGCGGCCGGCGCGGACTGGATTCCCCTTGCCCCCGCGGCGAACAACGGACTCGGCCAGACGATTGACGTGATGAACGCGCCCGTCGTGTACGCCGGACGCTGGAACGACCGCGCGCCCCTCGATCCCGCCGTGTTCCGTGGCAAGGTCGCGGTGTTCGACGGCGTGCCCGGCGGGGGCGGCCGCGGTCCCGCGCCCCTCCGTTCGTGCGCCGATTTGCCAGACCGGTTCGGCGCCCGTGCCGCCGCGCATTCCGACTCGATCACCAACGCCGGCCGGGGCGGCCGGGGTGGCCGCGCGGGAGGTGCCGGAGGCGGCGGACGCGGCAACGCGCGTGACACGCGCGCCGAAACCGCTGGTGCCGTCGGCGTACTGTTCATCGGGCTCGACTCCATGGCCCGCACCGCCGTGGACGGCGCGTTCGCGATGCGCGGCGCCATGCAGCCCGCCGCCAACCCCGCGCCCGGCGGTGGCGTGATTTCCGCCGCGGTCGCGCAGCGGCTGTTCGGCAAGCCCGTCGCCCAACTCGCCGTGGGCGAGACGGGGCAGAACGTGTCCGCACACTGGACGCATCAGTGGTCCATGTCAAAGACCCCCGCGCGCAACGTGGTCGCCATTCTCCCCGGCTCCGACCCCGCGCGCGCCGGCGAATACGTCCTCGTGAGCGCGCACAACGACCATGTCGGCGTGAACCAGACCGCCGTGGACCACGACTCGCTCCGCGCCGTCAACTGGGTCACGCGGCCCCAGGGCGCCAACGACCCCGCGTGCATTCCGACGCCGTCGCAACAACACCGGATCGACTCGATCATCGCGCGCGCCCGCAGCATCCGGCCGCCGCGCCGCGATTCCATCATGAACGGCGCCGACGATGACGGATCCGGCACCGTCGTGCTGCTCGAGATCGCTGAACGATTCGCCAGCGAGAAACCCGCACGGTCGATCATCTTCGTCTCGCACAACGGCGAGGAGGGCGGGCTCCTCGGGTCGCGCTGGTTCACCGACCACCCGACCATTCCGCTCGACAAGATCGTTGCCGCCCACAACATGGACATGGAGGGCAAGGGCCGCGCCGACTACGTGAAGTTCGGCGGCCCCAACTCCATCCAGACGCTTGGCTCCCGCCGGCTCTCGCCCGAGTTCGGCGACATCATCGATTCGGTGAACGCGTCGCGCGCCGTCCCCATGGCCATCGACAAGACGTGGGACGTGTTCGAGAACCCGATGAACCGCTTCTGCCGCAGCGACCAGGTCAACTACGTGCGGCACGACGTGCCCGTCACCTACTTCTCCACGGGCTACGCGCCGGACTACCACCAGCAGACCGACGAGCCGCAGTACATCGAGTACGATCACATGGCGCGGCTCGGCAACTTCATCCACGACGTCATGATGGCCATCGCGCAACGCAGGGACCGGCCCGCCATCGGCGGCGCCGACCCCCGCTACCCGAGCTGCGGCGGCTGAGCGACGGTCAGGCCGTCGCCATCTCCGGCGGCTTCGACATTTCGCGCAGCCAGCGGAAGTGCGACGCGATCGCCGAGCGGAACGACGGGTGCGTGCTGTAGCTGACGCCGTGCTCCCGGCACGTCTGCTCCACGATCGGCGCGAGCGCCGGGTAGTGGATGTGGCTCACGCTCGGGAAGAGATGGTGCTCGATCTGGTAGTTGAGGCCGCCGAGATACCACGTCCAGAACGCGTTCCGCGGCGCGAAGTTCACCGTCGTCTCCACCTGGTGCGCCGCCCATTCGTTCTGGATCCGCTCTTCCGGCGCGCCCGGAGGCGGCGGCACGAAATCCGCCTCCTCGACGGTGTGCGCCATCTGGAACACCACCGCGACAATCATGCCGAGCATCACGTTCACGGCGAGATAGCCGGCGATCACGTCGCCAATCGAGTGGCGTGAGAGCGGCAGCACGAGGAACAGCGTGAGCCACGCCATCTTCCCCACGATGAAGAGCGCCAGCTCGCCCCCCTTGGGACGCGGAATCTCGCGCGTGCCGATCTTGCCGACGATCACGTCGCGGAAGTCATCGACCCACTGCCACTTCACCGTGATCAGCCCGTACAGCACCCAGAGGTAGTAGTGCTGGAACCGGTGGAAGCCGTGGTGCTTCTGCGTCGGCGCCAGGCGGCCGAGGCCCGCGAGGTTGATGTCGTCGTCCACCCCGGGGATGTTCGTGAACCCATGGTGCAGCACGTTGTGCTTCCAGTGCCACACATACGAGCTCGCCCCCATGAGGTCGAACGAGAATGCCATGGCCCGGTTGAGCACGGGATTGCCCGAATAGCTCCCGTGGCTCGCGTCGTGCGGGATGTTGAAGCTCATGCCCGCCGCGGCCATCGCCAGCGACACGGCGCAGATCGCCGCCTCCCACCAGTTGGCCGCGAAGTACACGAGCGCAACGTACGACACCGCGATCCAGGCGAGGATCACCAGGGACTTGCGGTACATCGCGAACGGCGCGCGGATGCGCGCGCCCGTCGACTCGAGGTAACCGTGAACACGCCGGTTGAGCTCCTTGCGGAAGTCGGACCGGACGCCGAACCTGATGGGAACAGAGAGCATCCCGAAAATGTAGCGCCCCGGCGCACGGTACCGCATTGGGGCGACCGCACTTCTGGCCGCGCACGTCCCCTGTCCCCGAACCCGGTGACTGGATTCTCGACAGCCGCCGGCGGCTTTCATCGCCCTTCCGGCTATGTTGCAGGATCGGGCTCCCATGCCGCCCGCCGCGCCGGACGGCAGCTCGGCACACTCCCTGACCGGTCACCGGAGCGTCGTCATGAATGAAGCCGTCATCGTCGCCGCCGTCCGCTCGGCCGTGGCGCGCGGCAAGAAGGACGGTGGGCTCGCCGCCGTGCATCCCATCGACCTCAGTGCCACCGTCATGCGCGCGGCGCTCGAGCGGGTGCATCTCGACCCCGCCCTGGTCGACGATGTGCTCTGGGGCTGCGCCATGCCCGAAGCGGCACAAGGTCTCAACCACGCGCGCCTCGCCGTGCTCCGTGCCGGCTTCCCCGTCGAGGTGACGGCCGCGACGGTCAACCGGTTCTGCTCCTCGGGATTGCAGTCGGTCGCCATGGCCGCGCAAGCCATCATCAGCGGAACGAACGACGTCGTGCTCGCTGGCGGCATCGAGATGATGAGCCAGGTGCCGATGTCGGGCTATCACACGCGCCTTCATCCGGACATGGCCGAGGAGATGATCGGCATGGGATTCACCGCCGAGCGCGTGGCGGCGCGGTGGGGCATCACGCGCGAGGCGCAGGACGCCTATGCCGCCGAATCGCATCGCAAGGCCGCCCGCGCGCGCGCCGCTGGCGCGTTTCGGGAGCAGATCGTGCCGATCGACGTGCCGCGCACCACCTGGGCCGGCGCGACGCGATCGCAGGTGACCACGGCATTCGACACCGACGAACTCATCCGTCCCGATACGACACCCGAGGGACTCGCCCGGCTGAGGCCGGCCTTCAGCCAGAAGGGCACGGTCACCGCGGGCAACGCCAGCCCTTACTCCGACGGCGCCGCCGCCGTGCTCGTCATGAGCGCCGCGCGCGCCCGGGACCTCGGCATCACGCCGCTGGCGCGCTACGTCTCGTTCGCCACGGCCGGCGTCGCGCCCGACATCATGGGCGTCGGACCCGTGAAGGCCGTCCCCAAGGCGCTCGCGCGTGCCGGCAGGTCGCTTGCCGACATGCGGCTGATCGAATTCAACGAGGCGTTCGCGTCGCAGGCGCTCGCGGTGATCCATGATCTTGACATGGACGTCTCCCGCGTGAACGTGAACGGTGGTGCGATTGCGCTTGGTCATCCGCTCGGCGCCACGGGTGCCAAGCTCACCGCGCAGCTCGTGCACGAGTTGCGCAGGCGCGGTGGCGGCCTCGGGATGGTCACGATGTGCATCGGCGGCGGCATGGGCGCCGCCGGCGTATTCGATGTCATGGCCGCCTAGCGGCCCCGTGCGACTCCCCCAAGATGGAGGTTACCCCCGATGAGCCTCCGCTCCACACTCACCCAGCGGCTGAAGGACACCTGGCACGGCGCACCGTGGTACGGTGATCCGAGCGACAAGATCCTCGGCGGCATCGCGGCCGTCGACGCGGCGCGGCGCATCGCACCCGGCGCACACACCATCTGGGAGATCGTGGCCCACATGGTGGCGTGGACCGAGACCGTCGCGGCACGGGTGCGTGGCGCGGGAGCGAAAAGTCCGGAGCGCGGCGACTGGCCGGCGATCACCGATACGTCGGACGCCGCGTGGCAGGCGCTGCTCGAGGAACTCGCCACGGCCCGGCGCGACCTTCTCGCCACCATCAACGAAGCGCACGAAGAGGACATCCAGATCCACGTGCGCAACCACATGCCGCCGTTCGCCGACACCGGCATCTCCCGCGCCGGCACGGTCTCTGGCCTCGTGGAGCACGACGTTTATCATCTGGGCCAGATCGCGCTCCTCAAGCGCGCGCTGAAGTAGCCGGACGCGCGGACACCGGCACCTGCGCCCTACTTCCGCGCCTTCGCCTTGTCCACGATGTCCTTCACTTCGCGCAGCAGCTGCGGTCCGTTGTACGGAATGCCGTCCTTGATCACCCACTCCGGGCCCAGCGTGCGCGTCTCCTTCCCGTTGCGGATCACCGACGTGCCGCCCGCGTACAGCACCTTGATGTCTTCGAGCGGATTGCCGTCCACCACGATCAGGTCGGCGAGCCAGCCGGCACGGATTCGGCCCAGCTCGTTTTCCTTGCCGAGGATCTTCGCGTTGTTGCCGGTGCAATGCTGGATGATCTTCAGCGGGTTGAAGCCGGCCTCCGCGTGCAACTCCATCTCGCGGATGAGACCGTAGCCGTACATCTGGTAGATGAACCCGGCGTCGTCGCCACAGCCGATCGTGCCGCCCTTGCGCTCGAACTCCCGCAGCGCCGCTTCCCAGATGCGGTAGTTTTCCTTCCAGTACACCTCGTCGGTCGAGCTCCAGCCGATGAAGTACGAGCCGTGGTTCGACGGATCGGGCTTGAAGTAGTCCGCGAGCGACGGGTGGAGGTAGTCCTTGAACCACGGCTGGTTCTGGGCGCGCTGGAGGTCGCGGCTCGCTTCGTAGATGTCGAGCGTCGGCACCCACGCCACGCCGGCCTTCACCATGGCCGTGAGCAGCGAATCGAGGATCTTCGGGTCCGCCTCGCGCCACAGACGGCCGGCCCAGCGGAAACGGTCCGTCTCGTTCAGGTAGTTGTAGTCGCTCGGAAAGTGCTGCCGCAGGTCGGCGATCGCCGCGTCGGGAATGCCGTACCAGTGCTCGATGGAGCGGCCACCGAACTTCACGTCATCCCAGGCGTTGGTCTCTTCCACGCCGATGTGATGGGCCGTCGGGAGCCCGAGCTTGTGGGCCTCGTCGTACGCGGCCTCCATGAGGTCGCGGTCGATGCCGAGGAACTTCACCCCGTCCACGCCAAGCGCCTTGAGCTCGCGGATGTGCGCCCGCGCGTCCTCCGGCGTCTTCACGTTGCGGCCATTCTCGGCCCAGAACTGCGGATAGACGAAGATCCGCGGCGCCACGATCTCGCCGCGCGCCGACTTCTCGCGCAAGGCGATGCTGCCGGCGTTGCTTTCGGCGCCCACTTCGCGCACGGTCGTGATGCCGTTCGCGAGCTCCAGCTTCATATAGTAGTCGAAGCCGCCCAGCGACTCGCCCGATCGGTTGCTCTGCATGTGCGTGTGCGCGTTGATCAGCCCCGGCAGCACGTACTTGCCCGTGGCGTCGATCTGGGCATCGCCCGTTGGCCTCCGGGCCTCGCCGCGGCGCAGCGCCACCGGATCGAGCGGCACCACCTGCGCGATGCGGTTGCCCTCGATCACGATGTCCACCGGCCCGTGTGCCGGTGTGCCGTTGCCGTCCACCATCGTGGCGTTCCGGATCACGAGCCGGGGCGGGCGCACGCCGTGCGTCACACCCTGTGTCTGTGCCGCAAGCGCGACGGGACACAGCAACGCGCCTGCAAGACGGAAGCTCCAGTGCATGACCCACTCCGGGCTGAAAAGACCGGAGCGAACGCTACGATTGCGGCCGCCCCGCCGCCAGCGTCGGGCGGCGACGTGGCGCGGTTACGCCGTCCCGGCGAGTTCGGCCGCCTGCGGCGCCGCCGCAACAGCCTCCACCTCGATCCGCAGCTTCACCTCATCGGCGACCACCACGCCACCGGTTTCCAGCGCCTGGTTCCACGTCAGGCCCCAGTCCTTGCGGTTGATCTTCGCATCCACCGCGAGCGCCGCGCGCTGGTTGCCCCACGGATCCTTCGACGGCCCCGTGTACTCGCCCGTCAGCGTCACCGGCTTCGTCACGCCGCGCATCGTAAGCTCGCCGGTGATCGCCACATCGCTCCCGCGCTGGTCGATGGCCGTTGACCGGAACGTGATCTCCGGATACGCGGCCACGTCGAAGAAGTCCGGTGACCGCAGATGGGCATCACGTTGCGCCGTGTTCGTGTCGATGCTCGACGCGTCGATCGTCATCGTCACCGAGGCGAGTGCGCCGTCGGAACCGGTCGTCCCGGTGCCCGAGAAGCGCGTGAACCGGCCCTTCACCGTCGAGATCATGAGGTGCTTCACCGCGAATTCGACGCCGGCGTGGGTGGTATCGATGGTCCATTGCATGGTGGTATCTCCGGGCATTTGTCTTAGTGTTGTACTTCTTAGTTCTAAGATATATTCGCAAAAAAGGGCGTCAACCCCCCGAAATCCCGGCGCGACACTCCGGGTTCGCCGCCGCCCGATCGGCCGCCGCGAGGCCCAGGCGCTTGAGGAGTGCCGTCGCCGTGCGCTGCTCCGATGGCGTCAGCCCCGCCATCGCCTCACGCATCGCGTCGGCGTGCCCGGGGAAGATCCGCTTCATCAAGGCGGTCCCCTCGCGGGTGAGCGCAGCGTACCGCGCGCGACGATCGTTGGGGCACTGCTGGCGTTCCACCAGCCCCCGCTCGGCAAGCCGATCGACGAGGAACGTGATGCCACCACTCGAGAGCAATGCCTTGCGTTGCACGTCGCCGAGCAGGAGCGGCCCCTTGTGGTAGAGCGCCTCGAGCACCGAGAACTCCGCGGCCGAGAGCTCGTGCCGGGCGATGTCCATGCGGGACAGTTCCGACGCCGCCTGATAGGCGCGCGCCAGCGTGAGCCAGAGCTTGAGGGCCGTGGCGGTCGCCGGGTCGGCGATCGGCACCGCACCTGCCGCCGGGGGTTCGACACTCCCGGCCGCGACCGGGCGTCGTGCGACGGAGCGTTTCCGTTTCGTAGCCATCTCCGCACCAAGGTAACGACGGCCGCAACCCGCGGCGGGCTAGTGAGGCCCCGGCGATCCCGTGGAACGTTCCACGCCACGTACGATGTCCAGGCGCAATTCCGCCCAGCCGTCGTCCTGGAAGTATTCGACCCGCAGGTCGTGCGGGCCCGGCGCCAGCGGCGCATGATCCACCGTGGACTCGTGATGCGTCCAGCGATCGATCACGAGCCGCCCGTCCACCCACACGCGCACGCCGTCATCGCTGATGGCCCGAAGCGTGTAGCGACCGGGAGCCAGGTCCACGTGCGACGTCGCACTCAGGGCCCAGTGCGCCTGCGGCAGCTCGTGCAACGCCGGGCGGTACCACAGATAGTCGAGGCGCGAATCGTCACGCGTCATGATCGGCATGCCGGCTATGGCACGCGTTGCCGCGGCCGGCGCCGCCGTCGTCGTGTCGGCCCACGTGAAGAACAGCACCGACCAGCGCTGGCGCGGCTCGAACCGCTCGTAGCCGAACGGGTACGGCGTGCCCGGCGCGAGCAACTCGCCTCGCGGCGTGCGGATCGTGTCGCCGGTGAACTGCAGGCGCACGGACCAGTCGTCGGTCGCGTCCGCGGCGGGTGTCACGACGACGGTGTCACCCGTCGCGCCGCTGTCGCGCGATACGGCGGTCACGCCGCGGCGCCCGATCACCCGCCACCGGCCGGCGGGGCCGAGCACGCGAAGTCGCAGCGGCACGGATCGAGTGCTGTCCACCGGCCAGAGTTTCGGCGACCTCCAGTCGAACGGACCCCATTCGTCCACGACGATCGCCGACCGGTCGAGGCGCGCAAGCGGCTGCGCCGGACGGCGCGGCGGGCCGGCGCGGGCGCGAATCGCCGCGGGCACGCTGTCGATCGCGGACATGGCGACATCCCCGGCGCATGCACCGCCGGCCGGCGTCGTGGTCGCGCCGCCGCCCGACGGTGCGGACGCCATGAAATTCCCCGCATCCATGAACCGGCTCGTGTCGCGCAACACGACCAGCGAGTCCACGCCGCGGTGGCGGTTGGCGCGGAAGGCAATGCCGTCCGTGTTCACCGCGCGGAGTGCGACCCGCGACGAGACGAAGTCGTTCCCGGAAATGACGTAATCGCGGCTCTTCGTGTCGTGGTGCTTCGGGTATCCCCACTCGGACGGCACGATGGAACTGGCCCAGAGGCTGATCGCGGTCGTGTCGCCGGCGAAGGTGTTGCCCGTGATCCGGTTGTCCTGGCCATGCTCAACGGCAACGCCCACGCGATTGCGGACGAAACAGTTGCCGGTCACGAGCGACGAATACGAATATCCGCCCCACACGCCATAGTCGTTGCCCTCGAGCCGGTTGCCGACCATGAAGTTCCGGCTGAACGTGGCCTCGATACCGTTTGCCGGCGCCCAGCTGAAGTCGTTGCCGGCGAGCCAGTTGTCGTTGGCACCACCGTCGCCGGTGTCCATCGTGGACTGCCCGGCCCAGAGGAAGAACCCGTCGCCGCCGTGCGTCGCGCTGTTGAACGCGATCACGTTGTCGCTGCTCTGCTCGAACAACAGGATGCCGGCCGAATCCTGGCCGCGGTGGTAGAAGCCGTGGCTGTAGCCGCGAACGTCGAAATCGACGCGGTTACGCGCGATCGTGTTGCCGCTCGAGCGGTACAGGCCGATGCCGAGTCCGGAGTTGTACGAGAAGTCGTTGTCGGTGACGGACACACCATTCGTCCGCACCATGAGCAGCGCGTTCATGCCCTGCTCCGCGCGGCTCGCCCGCACGGCGCCGCCGCGCACGCCGTCGAGGTAGAAGGCAGCACCGAAGCGCAACCATTCTCCGGCCTCGTTGTGATGGAACGAAAGCCAGTCCACGAGGCTCTCGTGCTCCACGACGGAGAACAGGCGTGGCGTCCAGTTGTTGCTGGCGTCCACGTGGTCGACCGTGAGGTTCGTGGTGCCGCGCGCGAGGATGCCGATCTTGTATCCGCGGATCCGGGCATTGACGATTCGCACGTTCGTCCCGCCGTCGACGCGGATGGCGACGCCGGCCGCGAGGTCCGGGTCGCCTGCCGGCGGCGTTCCCTCGAGCGTGGCCCCGTCGAAGTCCACCGTGATGTCGTTGCCGCGAATCACGATGACGCCGCTGTCGTGCGCGGCCGTGGCGGGAAGCCGCCAGGTGCGACTCGTTACGCGCACGGACTGCGTGATCACCATGCCCGGGCGGAGCGCGATGGTGCGGGCGACGCCCTGGGGTCGCGCAGGCCCCGCGAGGACGGCGAGCGCGGCAGCGGCGCGCAGGATGGCAACCGGAGTTCGCGGCAATACGATTTGAGGCATAGTTTTGCACCAACTTCGAGCCACGCCGCGGACCTTCACGGCAGGGGGACCGTCCGTATGATGCCCAGGATTGCGCGCGCGCGCACGGGATTGCTGCCGCTGGCATCGGCGGTGTTGATCGGCTGCAGCGCCACGGGGCAGGCGCAGACCACGCTCCCCGCACGGTACGACGACGCCACGTTCTGGCGTCTGTCGGCCGACCTGTCGGAACCGAACGGCTACTTCCGCTCCGACAACCTCCTGTCGAATGAAACATCATATCAATGGGTGGTGCCCACGCTGCAGAAGATGACGCGCCCCGACGGTGTGTACCTCGGCGTGGCACCGGAGCAGAATTTCACGTTCATCGCCGCGCTGAGGCCGAAGGTCGCTTTCATCATCGACATCCGTCGCGGCAACCTGCTCGAGCACCTGTTGTACAAGGCGCTGTTCGAGATGAACGACAACCGGGTCGACTTCGCCTTCCACCTGTTCGGGCGCAGGCGACCCGCCGGCATCGCCCCATCGATCGGCGTGGTGGACCTGTTCGCCCGCATAGGCACCACGCCGCCCGACACGGGTTTCGCGCGCGGCGTGCTGAATGACGTGCAACACCGCCTCACCGCCACTCACGGGTTCCCGCTCACCAGCGAGGACATGGACTACATCGCGTACGTCTACGGCACGTTCTCCAGCGCGGGCCCGGGCGTGCGGTACAACATGGGGGGATACGGCGGCGGATTCCGCGGCGGCTTCGGGCGCGGCATGCCGAACTACAACGACCTCATGACGGAGTCCGACTCGCTCGGCGTGCACCGCAGCTATCTCGCGACCGACGAAGCGTACGGGGTGATCCGCGACATGGAGGAGCGCAACGCCATCGTTCCGTTCACCGGCGACTTCGCGGGCCCCAAGGCCTTGCGCGCCTTCGGCCAGTACGTTCGCGACCACGGCGGCGTGGTGCAGGCGATCTACGTGTCCAACGTGGAGCAATACCTGTTCCAGGACGTGGACAACTGGCGCCGATACTATGAGAACGTGGCCACGCTCCCCATCGATTCGACCACGGTGTTCATCCGCTCGGCAACGCAGGGCTACAACCGCCAGCAGAGCGTCAACAGCCGGCAGAACGAGTTGCTGTGCCCCGTACAGGCCCACCTGAAGGGCTTCAGGGAAGGGCGCATCCAGCAGTACTGGGACGTCTTCAGCTACTGCCGGTGACGGCTCACACCGTCCAGCCGCTCCGGTACGTCCGGGTCAGGTACTGGTTCGCCTCCGGCGCGTTGGTGAACTCCCCCTTCGCGCCATCGTAGTACACCTTTCGCCCCTGTCCGGCACGCAAGGCGGCCACGCCGAGCAGCATCGTCTCGGTCAACTGGGCCGAGTACTCGAACGGTGAGCTTGGCGTGGCCTCGCCACGAATCGCCTTCGCCCAATTGAGTTCGTGGCTCCACGCGATGCGCGGCATCGTCCTGGGTACCATGTTCGCCGCCGCCTGCACCGACTCGGGGTAGCAGCGCGGATTCGCGCCGTACGTGTCGTTCATGAGGACGCCCTTCTCGCCGTAGAAGATCACGCCGCCCTCGCCCTTGAGCACCTCGGTGTCGGGCAGGACATCCGGACGCGGCGGATAGAGACCGCCGTCAAACCAGAACAACTTCACGGGTGGCATGTTGCCGCGCGCGGCGAACTGGTAGTGCACGGTGGTCGCGAGCGGATATGACGCCGGCACCTGCCGCGGGCGGCCTGCCGGCGTGTTCGGCGCGGCGCTGGGATCGGCGGGCGGGAGCGTGGCCATGCCGAAGGCCGTGCTCGTCGCCTCGATGCTCGTCGGCAACGAGAGGTTCAGGGCCCAGTACGGATGGTCGATCAGGTGCGCACCCATGTCGCCGAGCGCGCCCATCCCGAAGTCGAGCCAGCCGCGCCAGTTGAAGGGGTGGTACACGGGATGGTAGGGGATATCCTCGGCGACGGGCCCGAGATACAGGTCCCACCGGAGCCCATCGGGCATGGCCGCGGCGTTCGTGCCCATGTCGGACGCGATCGTCGTGTTGATCCGGCCCTGGCTCCAGCCATTGCCGAACCGCGGCGCCCCGGGTCCGCTGAGCGCCGACGGGTTGGGCCGCGGCACACCCTGCGGCCAGTAGCCCACCGGACGGTTGGTCCACACGTGCACCTCGCGCACCGGGCCGATCACGCCCGCCGCGATCCATTCGTTGATCAGGCGCGCGCCTTCGCTTGAGTGACCCTGGTTGCCCATCTGCGTCACGAGCTTCGGGTTTGCGATCGCCGTGGCGCGCAGCATCCGCGCCTCGTGGACGCTCCACGTGAGCGGCTTCTGCACGTACACGTGCTTGCCGAGATCCATCGCGGCCTTGGCGATCACCGCATGGTTGTGATCCGGCGTGGCGACCACGACGCCATCGATGCCCTTCTCCTTCTCGAGCATCTCCCGGAAGTCCGCGTACTTGGCGGCCTTGTCGAACTGCTCCCCCAGCGTCACCGCCTCGGGCCGTACGGCGCCGTCGCGTCCGGGCCGCAGTTTGCTCGTCACGTTCGAGCGCGAGAACCCCATGTCCACGTCGCATACCGCGACGAGGTTCTCGGTCTTGGCAAGTTCCTGCGCGTTGCCCGACCCCATCCCGCCGAATCCGGCAACGGCGAAGTTCACCCTGTCGCTCGGCGCGCGAAATCCCGGGCCGCCGATCACGTGGCGCGGAACGATCATCGGAAAGCCTTTGGCGGCAAACGCGGCGCCGGCCATGGCGCTCGACTCGGCGACAAACTCGCGGCGGGTGACCTTCTTGCGGGACATGCGCTGCCTCGGGACGAGGGTGGGTAGTGACCGAATCTCGGGCCCAACGCCGCCAGCGTCAAACGCCACCGCGGCTGCCCGCGGGATCAGTCGATGGTCGTCGCGGTCACCTGGCGCCGACGATCCACCGTCAGCTGCGTGACGTCGGGACGTCCGTAGTGGCCTGCGGCGTCGAAGTTCTGGCGCTCTTCCCGCACGCGGCGGTGGGCAATCGTGCGCACAAGGAGCGCTTCGCGACCGGTCACGGGCGCCACGATCCACTCGCCGTCCGGCCCGGCAATGCACGAGCCGCCATTGCCCATGGTCGGCGGCAGGGTGCGTCGCAACCGCGCGGCGTCGGGCACCGAGTCCGGGATGTCGCGGCGACGCATGAGTGACGACGCCGCCACCACGTAGCTACGCCCCTCGCGGGCCGCGAACCGCGTGACGTCCCGCGTGTTGTAGTCGTTGCCGGGCCACGACGCGACGTGCAGGTCCTCGCCCTGGGCGTAGAGCGCCGCGCGGACGAGCGGCATCCAGTTTTCCCAGCAGTTGAGCGCCCCGAGCGTGAACGGCCCGACTCGGCTGGTGCGCAGCCCGTGACCGTCGCCGGTGGCCCACGAGAGGCGTTCCTCATAGGTCGGCATCAGTTTCCGGTGCACGGTGGCGATCGCACCTGTCGCATCGATCACCACGAGCGAGCAGTACGCGCTGTGACCGCCGCGGTCGCGCGGGCGCTCGATCGTCCCGAGCACCACGGTGATGCGGCGACGCCTCGCCAGCGCACAGGTCGCGTCGAGGTGGCCGGCCTCGATGTCCACGGCCTGGTCCAGGTAGTGCGCGTGGAGACGCTTCTGCAGCGCCGAGTTGAACCGGGCGCCATCGGTGTGCTCGATCCACCACGGGTAGCCCGGTACGAGCGCCTCCCCGAACGCGACAAGGTCGCAGCCGCGGTCGGCCGCCCGCGACATCCACCGCCCGACCTTCGCGAGCGTCCGGTCGCGGTCGAGCCAGACCGGCGCGATCTGTGCCGCCGCGACGGTAAGCGCGTCCGGCCCGGCCGCGGCGCGGCGCGCCGCCATCAGGGGCGCACCGGAGCGGCGAGCGCGCGCACGAGCCGGTACGCGAACTCCTGCCCGCGCTCGAACGCCGCAATGCTCACGCGTTCGTCGCGCCCGTGCATCCGGTTGTCGTCGGTGTCGATCGCAATGCCGTTCAGGCCGTACGTCGGGATGCCGGCGTTGCGGAAATAGAGTCCGTCCGTCGCGCCGGTCTCCATCACGGGAATGAGCGGAATGTTCGCGCCCACGGCGGTGCTGGCCGCGCGCGCCGCGGCCTCCACGTCGGGACGCAGCGGCGAGGGCGGGCTCTGCGGCGAATCGTTGACCACCTCGAGCGCGACGGACGTGTCGGCGATCACGCGCTTCAGGATGCGCACCAGGCTGTCCGCCAGCAGTCCCGGCAGGCGCCGGCAGTTCACATTGGCGGTGGCCGTCTGCGGCAGCGCGTTCGGCGCGTGGCCGCCCGAGAGCATGGTGCTCACGCACGTGGTGCGCATCTGCGCGTTGAACCAGGGATCGGCCGAGAGTCGGGTCACGGCCGCCGTATCCGGCGGGTTGGCGGCTGCGGCCCTGAGATCGGCGCCAAGCGACCCGGGCCGGAGCGGCGCCGATCGCAGGAAGTACGCACGCGTGATCTCGTTGAACCGCACCGGGAATCGGTAGTTGGCGATGCGGATCAGCGCGCGCGCGAGCGTGTTGATGGCGTTGTCCGTGCGCGGCAGCGACGAGTGGCCGCCCTTGTTGCGCACCGTCAGTTTCACGTCGAAGTACACCTTTTCGGCAGCCTGCATGTTCATGGCGATCGGCCGGCCATTCTCCGAATCCACGCCGCCGCCGTCCACGTTCACGCAATACTCGGCGTCCACCAGCTCGCGCCGGTTCGCCAGCAGCCACTCGACGCCGTTCGGCATGTCGCCTTCCTCGCCGGCCGTGAGCGCCAGGACGAGATCCCGTTCCGGCGTCACACGCTCGGCAAGCAGGCGGAGGAACGCGGTGATCAGCGTTGCGTCACCGCCCTTGATGTCCTGCGTGCCGCGCCCATAGTAGAAGCCGTCCCGCTCTGTCAGCGTGAAGGGGTCGATCGTCCAGTCGGTGCGCGCCGCCTCCACCACGTCGAGGTGGCCGAGGAAGAGGATCGCCTTGCGCGAGCGATCGGCACCGCGCAGGCGCACCACGACGTTCTGGTGCGTGGCGTCGGGCCCCGCAACCGCGATGTCGGCGTCGGGCACGCCTGCCGACCGGAACCGCGCCGCTACCAGCTCGGCAGCCCTGGTGGTGTTGCCCGCCGATGCCGTCGTGTTGGTCTCGACGAGTTCCTTGAGCACCTGGCGTCCGACGGCTCGCTGGTCGAACGACTGGGCAGCGAGCGGCGCCGCCACGAACATGCCCAGCACAAGGCGTGGAACGACGGGGACCATTCGTGTCTCCGGATGGGGGAACGTTGTGACGGGAAAATACGCGCGGCATGGCGGCGGCGCGCCGCGGGGCATGGCCCGGCATCGGGCCCGGCTGCGCGGCGTGTCCGGGACGGGAATCATGGCGCCCCAGGGCAACACGAAACCGCTGGCGCGTCCAGCGCGCCAGCGGCTTCGTGTTGCCGTGCCGGTCGCGTTCGCTACGGCTTCGTCAGGACGCTCTCGAAGTAGTCCAGGGCCCGCTTGTCGCGCGACTGCCCGAGCCAGAACACGGCCGAGCGCCGCACTTCGGGGTCGTTGCTCGACTTCGCGATGTCGATGAGCAACGGCACGCCCTCGTCGTGCCGCTGGGAGATCGCGAACACGGCCTGCTTGCGCACCTCGCGGTCCATCTTCACGTCGTCGGCCACGTCGCGAAGTCCGGCGGCAACCTTGTCGCCGGCCGCCTGGCTCACCCAGAACACCGCCTGCGTGCGCACCGCGCGTTCGACGTCGTCGTTGCGGGCGATGGCCAGGAGGCGCGGCCACGTCGTGACGCTGTCGGCAATGGTTGCCGGGAAGATCGCGTCACGCGCGCCCTTCCCGCCGCCGCGCACCACGGCGCCGAGGAGGTAGTCCGTCGCCTCGCGCACGCCGACCGTGCCCAGGTCGATGGCGTCACCGGCGGCGCGCCAGCGACCGCCGACGTACGCGCGAATCGCCACCACGTGCCCCTCGGCGATGTCCATCGCCACACGCACCGGCCCATGCTCGCATTCATCTTCCCACTCATCACGGCGCGAGCTGACGATGCCGGTCCGCCCCGACCGCGTGCTGATGTTCCCGGCGCCGTTGCCGCACACGTCGGCCCGCGACGCGAACGACATCCGGACGGTCCCGTCCCGCACGCGGGCGACCCGCGAGTCAATCGTCTGCGCCCCCGCCGGCAGCGACAGTGCGACCCCGGCCAGCGCCAGCGTGACGCTCATCCACGTCCGGGTCATGGTCACGCTCCTTCGGGCGACCTGAGGACGATCTCCGACAGCGCCTTGAGCGCCTTGGGGTCGCGCGACTGGCCGAGCCAGAAGATGGCCTTCTCACGGAGGTCACGGTTCTTCTCCGTCTTGGCGATGTCGATCAGCTTGTCGATCGCCGCCGGATCACGACTCCGCTGCGACAGCACGAAGATCACCTGCTCGCGGAACTCCGGGTCCGAACCCTTGTCGTAGATGGCCCCCAGCCGCGCGACATCCACGGACTTGTTCTGGCCGGCCCAGAAGAGCGCCTGCTTGCGCACCTCGATGGCGTTTGACGTGTTCACCGCCTGGTCGAGCAGGAACTGGTCGTTCGCATCCGACCGCTGCTGCGACAGGGAGAAGAGGATCTTGTTCTTCAGTTCCGCGTTCTTCGCGCGACCAAACAGGTCACGCAGGAACTTCCCGTTCTCCTCGCCCTTGCCCTGGCCGAGCCAGAACACGGCCTGCTCGCGGAGGTGCTCGGGCGCATCGTCACGGTCCGCGTAATCGCGCAGGATCTCGGCGCGCCGCGGATCGTGGCCCTGCGACAGCGCGAAGATCGCCTTGTCCTGCAGGCCTTCGTCCTTCGTCGTCTTGAGGATCTGCTCCAGCAGCGTCGTGGACCGTGCCGTGTTGACCTGGCTCAGCCAGAAGACGGCCTGTTCGCGCG
This sequence comes from uncultured Gemmatimonas sp., assembly GCA_964556915.1. Taxonomy (GTDB): domain Bacteria; phylum Gemmatimonadota; class Gemmatimonadetes; order Gemmatimonadales; family Gemmatimonadaceae; genus Fen-1231. The sequence continues at coordinate 3,016 of CAZKYG010000209.1, read as the reverse complement.
TCTCCGCGTCCGGGTCGTGCTGGGCCGCGTCCATGAGGATGTCCGCCGCATCCTCACTCCGCTTCTGCGACACGAGGAATACGGCCTTCCGCCGGAGCGTCTCCGAGCACGCGTCGCGGCGCGCCAGGACCTGCTTGAGGAGCGGCATGGCGTCGTCACTGCGCATCTGCAGCAGCGCATTGAGCGCCATCACGCGATCGTCGTCCTCTTCCGCCGGGCATCCCGCGGCCGCCGCGGACTGGCGACCGCCCCGCGCCCCGCTCCGGGCGCCGCGACGCGCGCTCGACGAACCGTCCGACGCCGACCCGGATGCGCCGCCGCCAGCCGACTTCACCGCGGCATCCGCGCGACGGATGACCTCCTCCGCCGCCTGCGAGTCCCCCGATTGCGCAAGCGCCCCGCGAATGCGTGTCGCCAGTCTCTGTGCCTCTCCGCTCCGCACGGTGCTCGCCCCCGCCTGCTCGTTCCGCTGTGCGTCAAGCAGCGTCACGGCATCGCGCAACGCGGCGCTGCCGCCCTTCTGGTAGAGGGCGTAGGCCTGCCAGTAATAGCTGTCGCCCACGTATGCCGACTTCGGATACCGGGACCGGATGCGCGCGAACGTCTCCGTGGCGGCGTCCCAGTCTTCATCGGCGGTCGCCCGACGCCCGGCGCGCCACAGCGAGTCCGCCGCATCGCCCTGCGCGAACGTCACGGTCGCGTCGTCCGCGTACTGCGATGCCGCCGCGCGCTGTGGCATGCCGATGGTTGTGGCGGCGACGAGCGCCGCGATGGCAAAGGTCCGTGTCATGGGTGTTTCCTCTCTTATGAACCGCCGTTGGCGGCGGGCGCGGACGTGGATCGGAGCCGCGTCAGCATGTCAGTGTGCGATAGGCTGCGCTCCACGAGCGCCCGGGCCTCCGCGTCGGATTCGGCGGGGGACTTCTGGACCATCTGCACCAGCACCCGCTCCAGGTCGGCAAGCAGCTGGCGGCGCACCGGATCCGTGGCCGCCGGCGAATCGAGCAGCAGGCGCGTGTTTGAGAGAACGTCGCGCGCCCAGCGGGCGAACGTCGAATCCCCCGGCGCGCGCACAGCCGGGTCGGTGTAGGCGACCAGCAGCATTTCGGCGCGACTCAGGTGCTCCTGCGTCACCACGTCGTACGCCGCCGTGGACGCGGCCGACGCCACGGGCGCAACGCGGACCGCCGTTTCCCTCACGGTTGCGGGAGACTCGCGAAACCCGTAGCGGCCCACGGCCACGCCAACCACGAGCGTCGCGGCCATGCCGGCCGCAGCCATCAGCCACCGGTGTCGCGCCGCGCTCGCGCGCCGCGCCTCGGCGCGCGCTGCGCCGATCGCCGTCCACATCTCCTCCCGTGGTACGACCGGAGGTTCATTGTACCCGCGTGCCGAGCTCTGCACGAATGCCTCGAACTTCTCGTCGTCGTTGTCGGTGGTCATGCCCATTCTCCCGCGAACTCCGCCAGTGCCATGCGCAGTTTCTCCCGGGCCCGGAAGAGCTGCGCCTTTGACGTACCCGGCTGGATGCCGAGCGCCGTTCCGATCTCGTCGTGCGTGAAGCCCTCGACATCGTGCATCACGAACACCGCCCGGTATCCGTCCGGCAACGCGTCAATCGCCCGCGCCAGCTTCACCTTCAGGTCCGGCTCCGCCTCGCGGCGACCGGTTGCGACCTCGGGCAACTCGTCACGTCCCTCTTCGCGTCCCCTGATGCGCCGCACCTTCTTCAATCCGTTCAGCACGACGGTCGAAGTGATCGCATGCAGCCACGTCGCCAGCGATGAGTCGCGACGGAAGTCCTTCAGCTTTGCGAACGCGCGGACGAACGTGTCCTGCGTGAACTCGCGCGCCAGTGTCTCGTCCCCAGTCATCCGGTGGGCGAGCCGATAGACGCGATCCACGTGCCGGTCGTAGAACTCGCGTTCCGCCCGGGGATCGCCCTCCAGCACCGCCGTAACCAGATGCGCTTCTTCCACTTGGGATGTCGTCCTCAAACCGGTTTGACCTGCACCCCGGAGACAATGCGTGTCCGCAAAGGGTTGCGTGCGCACGTTCAGGTCCCGGAAGAACCTGGGGGAACCGCCACGACAGTGCACCGTCGTGGCGGTTCCCCCAGGCAACGCAACGCAGCGCCGCGTCCGACCGGGACGCGTCAGCCGTGCGGCACTACTTCTTGAGCGTGGCTCCCGTGAGTGTCCCGATCGCGCCGAGCGTGGTCTGCGCGGCGTTGAGCCCGAGCCGGAAGTCCTTGTCGCTGTACGTCGAGAAGACGTCCGTCGGCTGGTGCCAGTTCGGATCCCAGCCGCCGCCGATCTGCGCCCCGCGCTCGTTCTCGCGCAGGCTGATGGACGCCACGAGGTCCTGGAACGGCCCGGAGTCCGTGTTCGTCATGTGCGGGCCGACCGCCGCCGGATAATCGGTGGCGTACCGATTGTTGGCGCGATGAAACGCAAACGCGAGCTTCATGGACTCGTCAGCCATCTTCGAGTCGATCTGGAACTCGATGTTCACGTCGGCTTCGGGCCGCTGTTCCTTCGGCACCGTCCCGTCCGGGAGCGGCATGCCGTGGTCCCACATCATCATGTCGTGCTGGATCATGCCGAGCCACCTGGGCTCGGGGTACTTGCCGGATCCGGCAGGAATCTCCTTCCCCTGCATCGGGCCGCGCTGCTCCACGTACGCGCGCGCGCCGTTCAGGCCGGTCTCCTCGTTGTTCCACAGGGCGAAGCGGATCGACCGCTCGGTCTGCACGTCGGGCATGGAGAAGATGCGCGCCAGTTCCATCACGATGGCCGTGCCCGAGCCGTCGTCATTTGCCGCCTCGTTCCATCCGTGCCCGTCCATGTGCCCACCGACGATGTACATCTCGTTCGGATACTTGGTGCCGATCTTCATGCAGATGACTTCCTGGCGCTCGCCGTCGGTCGCAGGCTCGCGGTCCTTGGCGCGAATAGCCGGATCGGGCTGGCGCATCGAGTCGGTGTTCACACCGGTGCGCGCCGTATTCCCGAAG
>CAZKYG010000208.1:0-16622 GCA_964556915.1 uncultured Gemmatimonas sp. | reverse complement strand
GCGCCGCTCACGGGCCGCGAACGGGCGGGGAGCCGTCACCGGCTGTGGTGTCGCGGTCACCGCGCTCCACGCTGGCCGTCGCGCGCACGCCGGTAGAACTCGGCGGCCTCCAGCGGCCGGCCCATCCGGTCGAGCACGATGCCGACGCCCTTGAAGGCGCGCCAGTTCTCCGGTTCGAGTTCGGCGGCGCGGTGATACGCCTCGAGCGCCTCGCCGAGGCGATCGAGCTTGCTGAGGGCCTCGCCGAGGTAGAACTGCGCCTGCCCCGACATCGCATCCTGCCGCACCACGCGCGCGAGCGGCTCCACGGCCTCGCGCCACTTGGCTCGCCGGCAGGCCAGGATTCCCTGCTGCAGCAACACCGTCTGGTCGTCGGGCTTCAGCTTCTGCGCGCGCTGGAGCTCACGCTCGGCGTCGTCGTAGCGGAGGCGGCCGCTCAGGATCGCCGCGCGCGCGCATCGGAGGGTGACGCCGTCGGCCCCCGCGCCGATCGCGCGCTCAAGCACGCCGAGCGCTCCTTCGATGTTGCCGCGCTTTGCGAGGGCGGCCGAGAGCGAGAGTGCCGTCTGCTCGTCCCCGGGGTGCGCGTCGTGGATGCTCTTGAGCTCGTCGAGGGCGGGAAGCGGCGTCGGCGGAGTCACGCTGCGCGGCCCTGCCGGCCGGGGAGCGGCCGCGGCCGGAGGGGGCACCAGCGGCGCCGGTGCGGCAGCCCCCGGTGCGCCGGCCCGCCGCGCCTCGGCGTCCGCCACGCGGGCCCCGCGGTCTCCGGCCACGTTCTCGGCAACCCCGGGTGGAGCGAGCAGCGCGGCGCCCACCGGGCGCGCTTCCGGCGACTCTTCCGGATCGAACGACCACTCCCCGCACACGGGCGGCTCGCGGACCGCCGTCGCCGCGTCGGCGTCGTCCGCGCGCGTATCAGGCGACGCCTGCGGGGTGCCGGCCGCCGGCTCCAGTTCACCCAGCGTCAACTGGTTGGGATCCGGCCGCGTGGCCGCGATCCCGGCATACGGCGTCCGTTCGCGCGGGCCCGCCATCAGCGCGCGCCGCCGGGCACGGTCGGGTCCGCGTCGGTGTGTACGGGCTGCATTGCGCTGGAAATCTATACGGACGCCGTACAGGAACGCGCTTGTATCCCGCCCCTCCGGCGGCGACCTTTCACCGGCTATGCCCGAAGACGCGCTCATCGTCCGTGGCGCCCGCGCGCACAACCTCAAGAACATCGACGTCAGCATCCCGCGCGACCGGCTGACGGTCATCACGGGATTGTCCGGATCGGGCAAGTCGTCGCTCGCCTTCGATACCATCTTCGCGGAGGGCCAGCGCCGGTACGTCGAGTCGCTCTCGGCGTACGCGCGCCAGTTCCTCGGGCTCATGGAGAAGCCCGACGTGGACGCGATCGAGGGACTCTCGCCCGCGATCTCGATCGAGCAGAAGAGCGCCGGACACAACCCCCGATCCACCGTCGGCACCGTCACCGAGGTGCACGACTACCTCCGGCTGCTCTACGCGCGCGCCGGGACGCCGCACTGCCCCGGCTGCGGGCGGCCCGTGGAACGCCAGTCGCCTGCGCAGATCGCTGACGTCGTGCTCGGGTGGAAGGACGGCACGCGCGTCGAGGTGCTCGCGCCGCTGGTGCGCGGGCGGAAAGGCGAGTTTCGCGACCTGTTCGAGTCGGCGCGCAAGCAGGGCTTCGTGCGCGCGATCGTCGACGGCACCGTGATCGAGCTCGAGGCGCCCCCAAAGCTCAACCGGCGGGTCAACCACGATGTCGCCATCGTCGTCGACCGCCTCGTGGTGCGCGAGTCGGACCGTGGCCGCCTCACCGATTCGATCGAAACGGCACTGCGACTCGCCGACGGCCTCGTCGAGGTGGCGCGCGTGTCGGGCGAGGCCCGCGAGGCCACGCTCTTCAGCGAGCGCTTCGGCTGTCCGGTGTGCGGCATCTCGCTGCCCGACCTCGAACCGCGCCACTTCTCGTTCAACTCGCCCTTTGGCGCCTGCCCGGAGTGCAGTGGCCTCGGTACCAAGCGGCTGGCGAGCGCCGAGCTCGTGCTCGGCGACCCCGGGATCTCGATCCTCGAGGGCGTGATCCTGCCGTGGGGCGAGCCGGACGGCTACCTCCGCAAGGTCATCCTCCCGGCGCTCGCCCGGCAACTCAAGTTCGACCTCAACGCCCCGTGGGGCAAACTGCCCGCGCGCGTGCAGGACGCCCTGCTGCACGGGCTCGGCGGCCGCCGCGGCGACGGCGAGGCCGAGGCGCGCTGGGAGGGCGTGCTCGCCAACGTGCAGCGCCGGTACGTGGAGACGTCGAGCGACGCCATCCGCGCGGACCTCGAGGAGTACATGGTGGTGAAGGAGTGCCCGGCGTGCGCCGGGCTCCGGCTCAGGCCGGAGTCGCTCGCCGTCACCGTCCACGACATGAACATCGGCGACCTCGGCGAGCTGTCTGTGGGTGATGCGCTCGCGTTCGTCGAATCCGTTCCGCTCCGCGCGAAGGGACGACGCGGCCTCGATCCCGAGGTTGCGGGCCCCATCCTCAAGGAGGTCGCCGAGCGCCTCCGCTTCCTCGTCGACGTCGGGCTCGACTACCTGACGCTGAACCGCAGCGCCGAATCGCTGTCGGGCGGCGAGGCGCAGCGCATCCGCCTGGCGACCCAGATCGGGTCGCGCCTTGTCGGCGTGCTCTACATCCTCGACGAGCCAAGCATCGGGCTCCACCAGCGCGACAACGCGCGGCTCCTCGCCACGCTCCAGCGCCTCCGCGACCTTGGCAACACCGTCATTGTGGTCGAGCACGACGAGGACACGATCCGCCAGGCCGACCACGTGATCGACCTCGGCCCGGGCGCCGGCAAGCACGGCGGCCGGGTGATCGCGGCCGGTCCCGTGGCGGACATCATCGCCAACCCGGACTCGGTGACCGGCGCCTACCTGTCGGGCCGCCGGCACGTGACCGGCCGCACCGAACGGCGCCCCCGGGACCCGCGACGCACCGTGCGCGTGGAGAAAGCGCGCGAGCACAACCTCCGCGACGTGAACTTCGAGGTGCCGCTCGGCCTGTTCGTGGCCGTCACCGGCGTGAGCGGGTCCGGGAAGTCCACGCTCGTGCAGGACATCCTCCACCGGTCGCTGGCGCGGCACTTCTACCGCGCACGGGTCGTGCCCGGCGCGCACGACCGCATCACCGGGCTCGAGCACCTCGACAAGGTCATCGACATCGACCAGAGCCCGATCGGTCGCACGCCGCGCTCGAATCCCGCGACGTACACGGGGCTCTTCGCGCCCATCCGCGACCTCTTCGCCGAGCTGCCGGAGGCCAGGCTGCGCGGGTACGGGCCGGGGCGGTTCTCGTTCAACGTGAAGGGCGGGCGGTGCGAGTCGTGCCAGGGCGACGGGCTCGTGAAGATCGAGATGCACTTCCTGCCCGACGTGTACGTCACCTGCGACGCCTGCCGCGGCAAGCGCTACAATCGCGAAACGCTCGAGGTCCGCTTCCGCGGGCTTTCGATCAGCGAGGTGCTCGATCTCACCGTCGAGGACGCCCTCGACACGTTCGAGCACCAGCCGCGCATCCACGACAAGCTGCGGGTGCTCAACGAGGTCGGGCTCGGGTACGTCCACCTTGGCCAGAGCGCGACCACGCTCTCCGGCGGCGAGGCGCAGCGCGTGAAGCTGGCCACCGAGCTGTCCAAGCGCGACACGGGGCGCACGCTGTACATCCTCGACGAGCCCACCACCGGCCTGCACTTCGAGGACGTGCGCATGCTGCTCGACGTGCTCCATCGCCTGGTGGACCGCGGCAATACGGTGCTCGTCATCGAGCACAACCTGGACGTCATCAAGACGGCCGACTGGGTCGTGGACCTCGGGCCCGACGGCGGCGCGCGCGGCGGCACCATCGTGGCCGCCGGCACGCCGGAAGACGTGGCGGCGGCGGCCGCCAGCCACACGGGCCAGTACCTGAAGAAGGCCCTGCCGTAATGGTCTCCCTGCTCGACATCATCGGGCCGGTCATGGTGGGCCCGAGCTCCAGCCACACGGCCGGCGCGTGCCGCCTCGGCCTGCTCGCGCGCAACCTCGTGGGAGGCACGCCCGAGCGCGCGCACGTCGAGTTGCACGGTTCGTTTGCGCGCACCGGCGAAGGCCACGGCACGGACAAGGCCATTGCCGGGGGCCTCATGGGATTTCGCCCCGACGACGAACGCATCCGCGACGCCCTCGACATCGCCGAGCGCGATGGCCTCGCGTTCACGTTCGCCAAGACCACCATCGGCGACGGCGACGAGTCGCGCGTGCACCCGAACACCGTGCGCATCACCGTCGAGCGCGGCGACCGTCGGCACGTGATGGTCGGCTCGTCGCTCGGCGCCGGTCGCGTGCTGGTGAGCGAGGTGGACGGATTCCCCGTCGAGGTGCACGGCACCCACCACACGATCGTGCTCGTGGCGGAGGACGTGAAGGGCAGCGTGGCGCGCATCGCCGGCATCCTCGCCGACGACGGCATCAACATCGCGACGCTCCGCCTCTCCCGGAAACACCGCGGCGGCGACGCGTTCATGGTCATCGAGGTGGACGACGCGCCGGGCGAATCCGTGCGCGAACACATCCGCGCCCTGCCGTGGGTGCGATGGACGCACCGGCTCGACAAGGTGAACTGACAGACGGCGGGAGCCAGACGGCAGGAAGAAAATGTTCTCATCGCTTCAGGCGGCCATTGCTGCCGCGGAAACCGAGGGCAGGTCACTCAGCCAGGTCGCGCTCGAGGCGGAGTCGCGCGACCAGGGCCGGCCCGTCGGCGAAATTCGTGACGCCCTGCGCCGCGCGCTCGCCGTGATGCGGGGCGCGGTGGAGCAGGGGCTCGTCGGCGATCTCCGGAGCGCGAGCGGGCTCGTGGGCGGCGACGCGGCCAGGGTGCGCGCATCAACCGCAGGTCCGTTCGCCGGCTCCGTGTTCGGGGACGTGCTGGCGCGGGCGCTCGCCGTACAGGAGGTGAACGCCGCGATGGGCGTGATCGTTGCGGCGCCGACGGCGGGAGGCGCCGGCGTGCTTCCGGCCGTGCTCACCGGGCTGGCCGCCGCACGCGGCGTGGGCGACGATCGACTCATTGACGCCCTGGCCACGGCCGGCCTCATCGGGGCCGTGGTGGCCGAGCGCGCATCGCTCTCCGGTGCCGAGGGCGGATGCCAGGCGGAGACCGGCGCCGCGGCCGGCATGGCGGCGGGCGCCGCAACGGAGATGCTTGGGGGATCGCCGCGACAGGTGGGGCATGCCGTCGCGCTCGCGCAGCAGGGAACGCTCGGGCTGGTGTGCGATCCGCTGGGCGGGCTCGTCGAACTGCCATGCGTGTTTCGCAACGCCACCGGCGCCGCGATCGCGCTGGCGGCGGTGGAGATGGCGCTCGCAGGCGTCGAGTTCGCCATTCCGGCCGACGAGGTGATCGACACGATGGGAGAGATCGGCGCGGCCATGGATGTGCGCTATCGCGAGACGGCAGGGGGTGGGCTCGCAGCCACCCCGACGGGCCGCCGCCTGGCGCGCGAACGGCTCATACAATTGAAGAGGCGCTAGGCCGCCACCCGACCGTTCCCGTTCCGGGCCTGCCCCCGCACCCGCCGATTCCTCGCCGGAACCGTTCCCCCTCTTCCGGTAGTCGGCGTGTCGGAGCGAAACTTCGGGCAGGGACCGACCCGTAGTGCGCTCACGCGACACCGGAGCCTGACGCCATGGTCACGCAAGACGACATCGAAACCTTTCTCGACCGGCTGGACGCCTCCGGCGCCACCTACGAGGAAGTGTCCGAGGGCCTGTGGAATGTCCGTCCGGCGGGCGACCTCGACTTCGGCGTGGTCGTGCACTATTCGCCGCCCGTCGTCGTCCTTCGCGTCAAGGTGATGGACCTTCCGCGCGACGCGCAGAAGCAGGCCGCGCTCAACAAGCGACTCCTCGAACTCAACGCCACCGACCTGCTCCACGGATCGTACGGCATCCAGGCCGACACCATCGTGCTCACCGCGGCCCTCGAACTGGGCCACCTCGACTTCGAGGAGTTCCTCGCCGCCTACGAGAGCATCACCGTCGCGCTGGCTTCGCACATCCGCGAGCTCGCGACATTCCGAGAGGCACGCTGACGATGGGCATCTTCGACCGCATCGCCACGCTGTTCAAGTCCAACATCAACGACCTGATCTCCCGCGCGGAGAATCCGGAGAAGATGCTGGACCAGATCGTGACCGACATGAAGGGCCAGCTCGCGAGCGCCAAGCAGCAGGTGGCCGCGGCCATCGCCGACGAGAAGCGGCTGAAGGACCAGGCCGAGGGCGAGGTCAAGGCGGCGCGCGACTGGGAGCAGAAGGCGATGCTTGCGCTGAAGGAGAATCGCGAGGACATGGCGCGCCAGGCGCTCGTGCGTCAGGGCGAGCACGAGCAGCACGCCCAGCAGCTCCAGGCCACGTGGGAGGCGCACGCCGCCGAGACGGAGAAGCTGAAGAACCAGCTGCGCGACCTCAACGACAAGATCGAGGAGGCCAAGCGCAAGAAGAACCTCCTCCTGGCGCGCCAGCGCCGCGCCCAGGCCCAGCAGCGCATCGCGCAGACGATGTCGTCCATGTCGGAGAAGAGCGCCTTCGAGGCGTTCGCCCGGATGGAGGAGAAGATCGACCAGAACGAGCGCATGATCAAAGCGTCGTCCGAGATCGACGAGGAGTTCAGCGGCGACCGGCTGGCGCACGATTTCAAGCGCCTCGAGAAGGTGGCCGGCACGGCCGACGCCGAGCAGCGCCTGATGGCCCTCAAGGAGAAGATGGGGCTGCTCTCCGGCGGCGCGTCCTCGCCCAAGCGCATCGGCGCCGGTGAAGAGACCGTGAACGCCGAGATCGAGGACACGGGCCGGGGGAAGAAGTAGCGTTGACGGAGCCGGGCCCGGCCGGGCATCCGCTGGCTCCGGGAGGCCCCGCGCCACGTCGTGTCGCCCTGAGGCCCGGCATCGCCGCGGTGGTGCTGACGGGCCTCGGCCTGCTGCTCGCGTGGCAGGCCATCCACCTGCTCGTTCTGCTGTTCATCGCGGTGCTCATCGCGGTGTACCTCGTCGCGTTCACCGATGCCATCGCGTTTCGCACGGGATGGGGAAGCGCCGGCGCGCTTGCCGCGGCCCTCGTCGCCACGCTGCTCGCCCTCTGGGGCATCGAGGCGCTGCTCGTTCCGCCCGTCATCGAGCAGACGCGCCAGCTCGCCGAGAACCTGCCCCGCTATGCGGCGGCATGGCAGGACTGGCTCTCCCGGCTCGTCGTCGAGTTCCCGGCGCTGGATCCGTTCGTCGGGGGCGACCGCCAGCGCGACGTGGTCGGCGCGATCCTCGAACAGGCGCAGGCGATGGCCGCAGGCATCTTCCCACGAGTGGTCAACGTCCTTCACGGACTCATCAACGTCGCGTCGGTCGCCGTGATGGCGATCTACCTCGCACGCACGCCGGCGCTCTATTCCAACTTCGTCATCGCGCTCGTGCCCCCCGCGCATCGCGACGTGGCGCGCCGCGTGCTCACCGACTGCGGCATCGCGCTCCGCCAGTGGGTGTTCGCGCAGCTGTTCAACATGGCCGTCCTCGGCGCGCTCACGGCCCTTGGCCTGTGGGCGCTGGGCGTGCCGTACTGGCTCGCCTTCGGCATCTTCTCCGGGATCGCGGCAATCGTGCCGTTCTTCGGGGTGCTCCTCGCGACGATCCTGCCGGCCCTGTTCGTTCTCGATCGCGGCGCGCTGCCGGTGATGCTCGTGCTCGCCCTCGGGGTCGTGGTGCATGTCATTGAGGGCAACGTCGTCGCGCCGATGGTGTTCCAGCGCGGCGTGCACTTGCCGCCCGTGCTCACGATCATGGCTGTGCTCGTGGTCGGCACCGTGGTCGGCCCGGCCGGCCTGATTGTCGCCGTGCCGCTCCTGGCCGTGATCCTCGTGCTCGTGCGCCGGATCCTGCAGGAACGCATCTATCGTGACCGGCCCGACCCCGTGGTCGCGGCGCTGCGACCCGCGCCGGGCGATCCCGTCGCCGCGCCGCCCGGAGCATCCGCAGCGAATTGATGTCGCCCGCCATGGCGCGGTGACGCTTCACGGGCGGATGCGACGCATTGTGGCGTCGTGACTGCCCCCGCCCTCGACATCCGCGACGTTACCGTGCGCTACGGCGCGCGGGGCAAGGCGTGCCGGCCTGCGCTCGATGGCGCGACCCTCTCGGTCGGCGCCGGCGAATGCGTCGGTGTGGTCGGGGGTCCCGGCGCCGGCACCACTACGCTCCTCCTCGCCGCAGCGGGACTCGTCGGACCGGACTCCGGTTGCGTGCGCTGGTTCGGGTCGCACCGCTGGGCCGACGGGCGCCCCGCGTACGCGCCGGCGTCGGCTGATGGGCATCCCTACCTCTCGGTGCGCGCCTGGCTGGACTTCGCGGCGGCACAGGTCATGGACGACGCTGTCGGCCCGGAGCCGGACGTCGAGTCCGCAATGGTCCGCGCCGGCCTCACGGAATTCGCGCGCATTCGCGTGGGCCACCTCACGCGCGGCATGTCGGCGCGCGTTGCGCTCGCCGGCGCCCTGCTCGGCGCGCCGCGCATCGTGCTCGTGGACCGGGCGTTCGACGCGCTGAGTCCCGCCGAACGCGCCCGCCTCGCGCAGATCCTGCGCCGGTTGCGTCGCGCCGGCCTGGCCATCGTCGTAGCCGCCCGCGATGCGCTCGCCATTGCACCGCTCGCGCCCGCCCGGGTGCACTACCTGGCCGGTGGCCGCGTGGGGCTGGCGGCCTCGGACGACGCCGCACTTGAGCTCGAGGTGCCACTGCCCATCGAGGCGCGATCGCGCCTCGCCGTTCGCGTCCCGACCGTGTACCGGCGCGGGCGCGCCCTGCGCGTGCCACTCGCCCGGTGCACCGCCGAGCAGGTCCTCGGCGAGTGCCGCGCGCTGGGCATCGAAGTCCGTGCGTCACGCGTCGTTCCTGCGGAGCCGACCACCCGGCGGCGCGTGGCCGAGGGCACTGCCCGGCCCGTGTCGCCACCACCCCGCGCCCCGGAGTCCTCGGGCGCCGGGTGAGGCGCTAACTTTCCCGCGTGCCCGAGTTTCGTCTTTACAATTCGCTGACGCGATCCGTCGAGGCGTTCGCGCCGGCCGACGGCGCCACGGTGCGCCTCTACACGTGCGGCCCCACCGTCTACAATCCCGCGCACCTCGGCAACTTCCGGACGTTCCTCTTCGAGGACCTGCTGCGGCGCGCCTTGCGCATGCGGGGCTGGGGCGTCGAGCAGGTGATGAACCTCACCGACGTCGACGACAAGATCATCAAGCGCGCCGGCGAACGGGGCCTGTCGATCACGGACCTCACGAATCCCGTCATCGAGACCTTCCACAAGGACCGCGAGTACCTCCGCATCCAGCGCGCGGAGCACTATCCGCGCGCGACGGCGTACATCGCGGAGATGATCGACCTCGTGAAGCGCCTCGAGGCCAACGGCGTGGCGTACAGGGCCGACGACGGATCCGTGTACTTCGCGATCGACAAGTTCCCGGCCTATGGCCGGCTCTCGCGCCTCGACACCCGCGAGATCCGCTCGGGCGCACGCGTGGCGCAGGACGACTACGCCAAGGAAAATGCGCAGGACTTTGCCCTCTGGAAGGCGGCGAAGCCCGAGGACGAGGCGTGTGGTGCGGCGTGGGATTCGCCGTGGGGGCGCGGGCGGCCGGGCTGGCACCTCGAGTGCTCCGCCATGGCGATGGCGATCCTCGGTGAGACGATTGACATCCACGCCGGCGGCATCGACCTCACCTTCCCGCACCACGAGGACGAGATCGCGCAGAGCGAGGCGGCTACGGGCAAGCCCTTCGCCCGCTTCTGGTGCCACGGCGAGTTCCTGCTCACCGATGGCGCCAAGATGGCCAAGCGCGTCGGGAACGTCAGCACCGTCGCCGACCTCCGGGAAGAAGGCGTGAGCGCCGCGGCCCTCCGGCACTTCGTCTTCTCGACGCACTATCGAAAGCAGCTCAACCTGTCCGGCGCGGCGCTTGAGGCGTCGATGGAAGCGGTGCGCCGCGTGGGCGACTTCGCCGAGCGCCTGGAACGCGAGCGGACCGGCCCTCCCGCGCTGGCCGAGGCCGCCGACACGCTCGTCATCGAGGCGACGACGGCGCTCTCGGACGATCTCAACGCGCCACGCGCCATAGGCGCGTTGTTCGAGTTCATCCATGCGGCCAACCGCGCGCTCGACGCCGGCGGCACCGACCCCACGGTCGTGGCGCGGGCCCGCGACGCGTTCCGCCAGGTGAACGCGGTGCTCGACATCGTGCCGGACCGCGGCAACGAGGATGCGGAGCTCGCCGGGTGGGTGGAGTCCCGGCTGACGGAGCGCTCGGATGCCAGGGCGCGGCGTGACTTCGTCGCCGCCGATTCCATCCGCAAGCTGTTGGAAGAAAAGGGGATAGCGATCGAGGACGGTCCGTCCGGCACACGCTGGAAGAAGGTCCGCTAGCGCGCCATTTCGACGGACGGGGCATGCGTTCGACAGCGTTTGTCGAACGCCGCGTAAGATTTTGCCCCCCAACGCATTGACTCGCTTTCTCCGTCCCGCTACGTTTCAAGGCTCGCGAATAACGGCTCGTCGCTGACGTAGCTCAATTGGCAGAGCACCTGATTTGTAATCAGGCGGTTGCGAGTTCGATTCTCGCCGTCAGCTCTGCGGGAGAGTGAAGACGGGAGGGAGGTCGCGGGGATCGACGGCAACCGGTGGTATTGCGGTGGGGTACCCAAGTGGCCAACGGGAGCAGACTGTAAATCTGCCGGCTTATGCCTTCGAAGGTTCGAATCCTTCCCCCACCATAGGGCGGTGCGCGGTTGATGGGAGCGGGATGCGGGTGCAGGGGTGGTTGGCTGGCATGCGGGAGTAGCTCAGCTGGTAGAGCGCAAGCCTTCCAAGCTTGATGTCGCGGGTTCGAGCCCCGTCTCCCGCTCTGTGGGCGATAGACGATCGATGATCGACGATGGACGCGGCGGGATTCGGGTGATGCACGCGTAGCTCAGTCGGTAGAGCACACCCTTGGTAAGGGTGAGGTCACCGGTTCAATCCCGGTCGCGTGCTCTGGCAGCGGCAGCATGGTGGCACGACAGCGGGTTGACGGACAGCAGAACTGAGGGCGGACAATGGCGCGCGAAAAGATCATCCTCGCCTGCGGCGAGTGCAAAAACCGGAACTACTTCACGATGAAGAACAAGCGGCTTCACCCGGAGCGCGTGGAGTGGAAGAAGTACTGCCCGCGGTGCGACAAGCACCAGGTGCACAAGGAGACCAAGTAGTGAGCGTTCCCGTCCAGACGGCCCCGGCTTCGGGGCCCGTCAAGCGTGGCACGCAGTGGGTGGCGGCCTTCTATCACGACGTCATGTCGGAGATGCGGAAGGTGACATGGCCGGACTGGCCACAGGTGCGCCAGCTGTCGATCGGCGTCGTCCTGCTGTCGCTGTTCATCGGGCTCGTGATCTTCCTGATGGACAACGTCCTCCAGCTGGTGCTCGTGCGGCTGTTGCCCGGCCTCGTCTCATGACGCATCGGTTCTACGCGATCCAGACGACGTCGGGCCACGAGAACAAGGTGCGGTCGCTGCTGCAGCGCCGCATCGAGGCCGATCCGGCGCCCGCGGACCAGCGCCCGATCCGTCAGGCACTCGTCCCGACCGAGCAGGTCGTGGAGATCAAGAACGGCAAGAAGGTGACGGTCGAGCGGAAGGTCTATCCCGGGTACGTGCTCGTCGAGATGGAAGTGAACCAGGAAACGCTGCACACGGTCAACTCCATTCAGGGTGTGATCAAGTTCGTCGGGAAGGACCGCGATCCGCAGCCGCTGCGGCAGGACGAGGTCAACCGGCTGCTCGGCGTGTCCGAGGCGGTGGAGGAGGAAGCGCCGAAGGAGGAGATTCCGTTCCTCGTTGGCCAGGCGGTGGCGATCACGGAAGGACCGTTCACGGATTTCAATGGAACGGTCGAGGACGTCATGCCCGACAAGGGCAAGGTGCGGGTGAGCGTCTCGTTGTTCGGGCGGCCCACCAGTGTGGAGCTGGACTACCTCCAGTTGCGCGCGCACTAGCGAGGGTTGGTGCAGGTCCGCGGGACGTCGGCGACCACTCCGACGCAAAACCCCAGTGGGAGCCAGCGGGCACAGGGCCCGCTACTGCGAGAGGAGTACAATGGCAAAGAAGGCAGTCGGTTTCGTCAAGCTGCAGATTCCTGCAGGCAAGGCGAACCCGGCCCCTCCCGTCGGCACCGCGCTCGGTCCGCAGGGGATCAACATCATGGCCTTTTGCAAGGAGTTCAATGCAAAGACCCAGGGCCAGGATACGATCCTTCCGGTCGAGATCACGATCTACGCCGACAAGTCCTTCAGCTTCATCCTGAAGACGCCGCCGGCGGCGGTGCTCGTCAAGAAGGAAGCGGGGATCGAGAAGGGGTCGGGCCAGCCCAATCGCAACAAGGTCGGCAAGATCACGCGCGCGCAGGTCAGGAAGATCGCGGAGCTGAAGATGCCGGACCTGAATTGCGACACGCTCGAGTCCGCGATGGCGATGGTGGCCGGCGCGGCGCGCTCGATGGGTGTGGAGGTCACGGACTGATGCGCACCCATGGCAAGAAGTACCGCAAGGCCGCCGAGGGCCGTGACATCGCCGCGAGCTATCAGGCGCGCGCGGCGCTCGAGCTGGTCAAACGGGCCGCGTTCGCGAAGTTCGACGAGACGGTGGACGTCGCCGTGCGCCTCGGGGTGGACCCGAAGCACGCGGACCAGGCGATTCGTGGCACGGTCGTGCTCCCGGCCGGCACCGGCAAGACGGTGCGCGTGCTGGTGATCGCCGTCGGCGACAAGGCGAAGGAAGCCGAGGCCGCCGGCGCCGATTACGTCGGCGCGGAGTTCATCCCGAAGATCAAGGATGGCTGGACCGATTTCGACGTCATGATCGCGACGCCCGACCAGATGGGTCAGGTGGGCCAGCTTGGCCGGATCCTCGGTCCGCGCGGCCTGATGCCGAACCCGAAGGCCGGCACGGTCACGATGAACGTCGGCCAGGCGGTGAAGGAGACCAAGGCCGGCAAGATCGAGTTTCGCGTGGACAAGGCGGGCATCGTCCATGCGGCGATCGGCAAAGTGTCGTTCCCGGTCGAGTCGCTCGAGACGAACTTCACGGCCCTCATGGACACGATCGTTCGCGCGAAGCCGAGCGCGACGAAGGGTGTCTACGTCCGGACGGTGGCGGTCTCCAGCACGATGGGGCCGGGCGTCCGTGTCGACACGACCCCGTACCGGTAACGCGCCATGAAGCGACCTGAAAAGGAACAACTCGTTGCGGAGCTGAAGGCCAAGCTCTCGGGCGCCAGCGCCCTGTACTACACCGACTTCACGGGCCTCAACGTGAAGCGGATGACGGACCTGCGCCGGCGCCTGCGCCGGGCGGGCGTCGAGTATGTGGTCATCAAGAACACGCTCGCGCTCAAGGCCGTGAACGAGGCCGGGTTTGCCGGCGTCCGCCTGAAGGGGCCCACGGGTGTGGTCGTGGCCAAGGACGGCATCACCGCGGCCAAGCTGCTCACCGAGTTTGCGAAGGAGAACGAGCAGCGGCCGGCCGTGAAGGGCGGCATCTATGAAGGGGCTCCGGTGGACGCGGCGCTCCTCAAGAAGCTGGCGTCGCTGCCCACGCGCGACGAGGCGCTCTCGCAGCTCCTCGGCGCCTTCAGCAGCGTGCTGGCGATGTTTGCGCTGGCGCTCGAGGCGCGACAGCAGCAGCTCGAGGCCGGCGGCGAAACCGCAGCGGCTTGATTCCCCAGGCGTCCGCCTGACTTACACGCCCCAGGTGACCCTGGGAAACACTACGGAGACTGGAACCATGGCAAATGCAACCCTGAGCAAGGACGAGATCCTCGACGCGATCGGCGCGATGTCGGTCACGGAGCTGGCCGACCTGATCGAGGCGTTCAAGACGAAGTTCAACGTGACCATCGCGGCGGTGGCGGCGGGTGCGCCGGCCGGCGGTGGTGGCGGCGCGGCGGCGGCCGCCGAAGAGCAGACGGAGTTCACCGTCACGCTCAAGGACGCCGGCGCGAAGAAGATCCAGGTCATCAAGGTCGTGCGCGAAATCACCGGCCTGGGCTTGAAGGAGGCCAAGGACATGGTGGACGGCGCGCCGCAGACCGTGAAGGCCGGCGTCACGAAGGACGAGGCCGCGCAGATGAAGGCCAAGCTCGAGGAGCAGGGCGCGGTGGTCGAGGTCAAGTAAGGGAGCGATTCGGGGCGCGCGGCCGGGGCCTTGTCCCGCGGCGCGCCGCCAGTCCGCCACCTTCGACCGCGACGCCGTGATTCGATCGACCTTCCGCAGGACCAGCAGTTGACATGCACGCGCACCGCCGTGGCCCGACCGGGCCGCGGCGGGGCGTGGCGCTTTGTGTTTCGCTGTACACCTCCCGGGTGAGCCCCGGCACGACATGATCAAGCAGATCTCTTTCGGCAAGCTCGAGCAGGGCATGGACATGCCCCACCTGCTCGACATCCAGACGCGCGCCTTCGAGTCGCTCCTGCAGCTCGATGCCGCGGCCCACGATCGCGAGGACGTCGGCCTCGAGCGGGTCTTCAAGGACCTGTTCCCGATCACGGACGTTCACGAGAACTTCTCGCTCGACTTCAAGAAGTACACGCTGGGCGAGCCCAAGTACTCGGTCGAGGAGTGCATCGAGCGCGACATGACCTACTCCGCGCCGCTCAAGGCGACGCTCATCCTCACGGTGTTCGAGGAAGCGGCCGCCGACGGCAAGAAGCGGGTCAAGAACCAGATCGAGAAGGAAGTCTACCTCGGCGAGCTGCCGCTGCTCACGAACCTCGGCACGTTCGTCATCAACGGCGCCGAACGCGTGATCGTGAGCCAGCTGCACCGCTCGCCGGGCGTCGTGTTCGAGGAGGCCACCCACCCGAACGGCCAGCGGCTCATCTCGAGCCGGATCATTCCGTTCCGGGGGTCGTGGGTCGAGTTCACGGTCGACATCCACGACGTGATCTACGTCCACATCGACAAGAAGAAGAAGTTTCCCGCCACGGCGCTGCTGCGCGCGTTCGGCTACGGTTCGAACTCGGACATCCTGCGCCTCTTCTTCGCGGTGCGCGAGCTCGACCTCACCAAGAAGCGGGAGGGCCGGGCCGAGAACCGCGAGGTGATTGGCGCGATTGTCGCCCAGAACATCACGCTGGCCGGCGAGGAGGCGCAGCCCGACGCGCCCAAGCTCAAGACCAAGAAGGCGCGCGCCGAGCGCGAGCGCGCCGAGTCCGACCTGCTGGTGCGCGAGGGCGACGAGCTCACCGAGGAGGTGTTCAACCGCCTGCGCCGGCTCAAGATCGACCGGATCAAGGTCTTCGCGAGCTATGCGGCGGTGGACCTGCGCGACGAACTCGACGCCATCGAGCGCGGCGAGCGGCCCGTGGCGCGTGTCATTGCCGTGGACGAGGTGGATCCCGAGACGGGCGAGGTGATCGCCGAGGCGGGCGACCAGCTGAAGGAGGCGCTCATCAAGCGCCTCCGCAAGCACGGCCTGCACAAGGCGCGCTGCTTCGTGCCGAGTGGGCGCGCCGAGAGCACGCTCATCAAGAACACCATTGCCAAGGACCCGACCAACCCGGCGCACTTCGACGACGAGGCGCGTCGTCGCCGCGGGCACAAGGAGTCCACGGACGCCGAGGTGGGTGAGGCCGAGGCGCTCAAGGCGATCTACTCGCTCCTGCGCCCGGGCGACGCCCCGAACAAGGAGACGGCGAAGCAGGCGCTCGACCGCCTCTTCTTCTCGCCCAAGCGGTACGACCTGGGCCGGGTGGGGCGCTACAAGATCAACCAGCGGCTGGGCCTGGCGACGCCGGCAAGCCACACGGTCCTCACCAAGGAGGACTTCATCGCCATCGTCCGGTATCTCGTGGAACTCCACGAGGGCCGCGGACACGTGGACGACATCGACCACCTGGGCAACCGGCGCATCCGCTCCGTCGGCGAGCTGATCGCCAACCAGTTCTCGGTCGGCCTCTCGCGCATGGCGCGCCTCGTGAAGGAGCGCATGAGCATCAACCAGGACACCGAGAAGATTGCGCTCGACGACCTGGTGAACGCCCGCACCGTGAGCGCCGTGATTCAGGCGTTCTTCGGGTCGAGCCAGCTGTCGCAGTTCATGGACCAGACGAACCCGCTGGCCGAGCTCACGCACAAGCGCCGCCTCTCGGCGCTCGGGCCCGGCGGACTCACGCGCGAGCGCGCGGGCTTCGAGGTCCGCGACGTGCACTATTCGCAATACGGCCGCATGTGCCCGATCGAGACGCCGGAAGGCCCGAACATCGGCCTGATCACGTCGCTCGCGTGCTACGCCCGCGTCAACGACCTCGGCTTCGTCGAGACGCCGTACCGCGTGGTGAAGAACGGCAAGGTGTCGAACGAACTGGCGTGGCTGGACGCGAACCGCGAGGAGGAGGCGACGATCGCGCAGGCCAACGCGAAGCTCAACGACGACGGCAACTTCGTGGACGAGTTCGTGCTGTGCCGTCACGGGTCGGACTTCCCGTTGCTCCCGCCGTCGCGCATCGACTTCATGGACG
>CAZKYG010000207.1:0-9612 GCA_964556915.1 uncultured Gemmatimonas sp. | reverse complement strand
CGACCTCGAGGCGCAGCGCGGCGCCTGCGCGGCGGGCGCGGCGGGCTGGCGCGCCCTGCTCGCCCGCGAGGGCGAGGCGCGCATGCGCGCCACCACCGACGCCCTGCTCGACTACACCGAGCGCCGCGCCCGCGCCCGGCTGCGGGAGATCGGCGACGTGGCGGGATCCGCCGAGGACATGCTGGAGGGCGACGGCGTGAGCGACACGCCGGTGCCGTTCCGCGTGCGCCTGCGGGTGCGGGGCGGCGCGATGCACCTCGACTTCGCCGGCACCTCGCCGCGGGTCCGCGGCAACGTGAACACGCCGCGCGCTGTCGCCCGCGCGGCTGCGATCTTCGTGCTCCGCTCGCTGCTCGACGACGACGTCCCCACCAACGAGGGCATCTCGCGTCCGATCACGATCGTCACGCCCGACGACTGCGTGCTCGACGCCCGGTGGCCGTCGGCGGTGGCCGCGGGCAACGTCGAGACGTCACAGCGCGTGACCGACCTGCTCTTCGCCGCGTTCGCCGACGCGGGCGTGCCCGTGCCGGCGCAGGGGCAGGGCACCATGAACAACATCACGTTCGGTGGCGATGGGTGGACGTTCTACGAGACCCTCGGCGGAGGGCAGGGGGCCTCGGGACGCGGGCCGGGACCCTCCGCTGTGCACGTCGGCATGAGCAACACGCGCAACACGCCCATCGAGTCCCTCGAACGCGCGTACCCGATCGAGATCGAGACGTACGCCGTTCGCCGCGCGTCCGGCGGCGCCGGGCGGCATCGCGGCGGCGACGGCGTGGTGCGCGCGTACCGCGTGCTGCAGCGCTGCACCGTCACGATCGTGTCGGAGCGCCGGGCGCGCGCCCCGCGCGGCGCCATGGGCGGCGCCGACGGGCTGGCCGGCGTCAACCGCCTCAACGGGCGGCCGCTGCCCGCCAAGTGCCGCGTCGAGCTTGCGCCCGGCGACGTCGTGACGATCGAGACCCCGGGTGGCGGCGGGTGGGGCGCCGGCGCTACGCCGTCGGCGGATGCGTCCCGGTCGCCGCGGGCGTGACCGCCGACCGCCGCCGCGTCGGTTCCGTCCGCACCAGGTCGAACACCTTCGCGCCGATGAACGTCTCGAGCAGGGCCCGGTCAATCGCACCCTCCTTCGCCTCGTCCGCCAGGATGTCGAGTGCGCGCTCGGCCGGCACGGCGCGCTTGTAGGGCCGGTCGGTGGCCGTCAGCGCGTCATAAATGTCGCTGATCGTCATCATGCGCGTTTGCGGCGGGATGGCGTCGCCCGCCACCTGTCGCGGGTATCCCTTGGCGTTGAGCTTCTCGTGGTGCCCGTACGCGATCTCCGGAATGCCCCGGAGTTCGCGCGTCCACGGAATCTGTTCGAGGAACCGGTACGTGTGCGTCACGTGCGACTCGATTTCACGCCGCTCGCGCGTGTCGAGATTGCCCTTGTTGATCATGAGGTAGCGCAGCTCGTCGTCCGCGAGCAGCGGCTTCTCGACGCCGTCAAAGTCGATGAACGTGCGCGCGTTGATCGCCTCGAGTTCCTCGAACGTGCCCTCGGGCAGGATGGTCGGTTCGTTGGCGTGCACGATCGCGTCGAGGTACCGCTGCAACTCCTCGCGCGCCTCGCGCCGCACGGCGTCGAGCCCGGCGAGCACGCGGGGGTAGTTGTGCTGGCCGTGCGTGAAGAGGTACTCCGCGCGCTCCCGCTCGTACTGCAGGTCGGCGCGCTGGAGCAGCCACTGGAAGCGGTGCTTGATGATCGCCAGGTCGCTCGGGTACAGCTTCTTCTGCTTCACCAGCACCTGCTCGCGCACGCCGACCTTGCCGAAGTCGTGGAGGAGCCCCGCGTAGCGGATCTCGCGCATCTGCTCGCGCGAGAACGACAGCGCCGCGTACGGGCCCGCGGACACGCGGTCGATCGCCTCGGCCAGCCCGCACGTCAGCGTCGCGACCCGGAATGAGTGACCGCTCGTCGTCGGGTCGCGCTGCTCGATCGCCGTCACGGCGGCCGTGACGAACCCCTCGAAGAGCCGCTCGATGTCCTCGTAGAGCCGCGTGTTCTCGATCGCCACGGCCGCCTGCGAGGCCAGGGCCGTCACCAGGTCCACCGCGCGCGCGTCGTACGGCAGCACCTCGCGTTCCACGACGTCCGGTGACGTGAGCTTCGCGGCCGCGTCCCGCTTGCGATTGATCAGCTGCACCACGCCGATGATCTCGTCGCGGTGCGACCGCATCGGGAGCACGAGCATCGACTTCGTGCGGTAGCCCACCTTGTCGTCGAACGACCGGTTGAAGGCATACGTGACGTCGTCGGGCAGCAGGTACACGTCCGGGATGATGAGCGGCTCGCCCGTTGCCGCCACGTAGCCCGCCACGCTGGCGTGGTTGATCGGGATCACGGACTCCTTGAACGGGAGGTCCGGCAGCGTGTGGTTGTGCGTGAGCTTGAAGCGCAGTTGCGCGCCCTCGGCCGACTGTCCCCTGCCATCGGCCTTCTCCACCAGGTACAGCGACCCCGCATCGGACGACGACAGGCGGCGGGCCTGGTGGAGGATCATCTCGAGCAGCGTCAGGAGGTCGCGCTCGGTCGAGAGCGCCACGCCGATGCGCGTGAGCTCGTGCAGGTCGTCCGCGCTCCGGCTCTCGCGCCGCGCCGCGCGCCGGGCGGCGACCAGGGTGGCCGCGTGGCGAAGCGCGCCCTGCAGCGCGATGCGCGCCGTGCCCACGGATGCGTCGGCGGCCACGAAACCGGTCAGCAGGTCAGGCGCCAGCGCGTCCGGGGGCTCGGCGGCCCCGGGCTCGCCGAGCCCCACGAGTGCGGCGACGCCAGCGAGCGCCTCGATCGCCCCCCGGTCATCCCCCGTGCTCTCGGCCAGCGTCCGGTCCAGGATGACGACCGTCGGCCGTTCGGGGTCCAGCGCCGCGACGGCCGGCAGCAGCGGGACGCGCCGCACCTCGACGGCGAGGCCGTCAAGTGCCGCCATCGCGCGGCCGAGCGAGGTGATCACGATGGGCTGCAGGCGCGCTCCCGGAATGGAGAAAAGAGCCCGCCGGGGTTCGAGGAACCCCGGCGGGCAGAAAGTACAGCGGAGGGACTGGCGGTCGCTACGGGCCGATCAGCCCTGCAGCTTCTTCAGCTCCGCCTTCGGCGCCTCGTACTGCGGGAAGGCTGCGATGGCCTGGTTGAACAGCGTGATGGCCTTGTCCTTGTTCCCGTGGTCCTTCTCGTCGAGCGCGCGCGAGTAGAGCATCACGGCCTGGAACGGCACCTTCTCCTGCTTCTTCATCGACGCATTGTGCTCCTCGCGGGCCGGCGCCGGAATGCTGGGCAGCTTGAGGTCGCGGTTCAGCCGGTCGCCGAGCTTGTCGATGAGCGGCAGCAGCGCGTCCATCTTGCCGGCGACTTCGATGCCGCCGTTCTCGATCTCGCTCGTCTCCACGTTGAAGACGCGCACGCGCAGGTGCAGGCTGTCGCCCTTGAGCTCGCTGGCGAACACGCCCGTGATCATGTGGTGCGCGCCGACGATCTTGCCGACCTTGACGGCCGTCTCCTGGTCGAGCTTGCCGTCCGTGGACAGCTTCTGCTCGTCGAGCACGGCCTGGATGCGGTCGCGCTCCACGACGCGGATGTTCGGGTTCGCGGCGAGGCTGCTGATCAGCATGTCCGCGATGCCCTTCGACAGCGGCTGCAGATCGGCGTTCCGCGCGCCCAGGGCCGAGTTCGTGAAGTAGAGCACG
Source organism: uncultured Gemmatimonas sp. (assembly GCA_964556915.1). GTDB lineage: Bacteria > Gemmatimonadota > Gemmatimonadetes > Gemmatimonadales > Gemmatimonadaceae > Fen-1231. The sequence continues at coordinate 5,886 of CAZKYG010000207.1, read as the reverse complement.
GCCACGGTCGGCTTCGACTGGGCGGCCGCGACGCCGGCCGCGAAAGCGACGCCGGCAAGGGCAGTGGACAACGTCTTCAATCTCATGACCAACCTCCGAGGGGAATTCACACCGTAAGTGTCAGGCCTTCAGCCGCCGCCATCACCCGCAGGGATGACCCGCGGTCCTTCACCAACGCCTGGCATTCGGCCACTCGCTGGTCCAGCTCATCGTCCGTCCGCCGGGGCTCGTGGTGGAACAACACCAGCGTCTCCACCTCCGTCGCCAGCGCCAGCTCCGTCACCTCGCGAAAGGTCGAATGCCCCCAGCCGCGGTGGTAGTCGTACTCTTCCGTCGTGTACGTCGTGTCGTGCACCAGCACCTTCGCCCCACGCACGAACGCCGCGTACCGGTCGTGCCACCCGGACGGCGTCTTGTACCGCTCCGCCGGGCCCAGCTCGTTGTCCGACACGTACACCAGCGCGGCCCGCGACCGCGGCTCCGTGAATCGGTAGGCGAGCGCACCGCCCGGATGCCGCACTTCCATCGCCGTCACTTCGTACCCGTTGCCGACGCACCGCTCGCCCTCGGCGATTTCGCGGAAGTCGATCGTGGCGTCCAGCTCCTCGAACGTCACCGGGAACACCACGGGAGACATCTGGTCCCGCACCACCCGGTCAATACTCGTCGCCAGCGACTGCGAACCCCAGATCGTGAAATGGTTCCCGCGCTGGAAGATCGGCGCAAAGAACGGAATGCCCTGAATGTGGTCCCAATGTGCGTGCGTCAGGAAAATGTCGCCTGCCACCGGATGTCCGTTCGAGTGCTCGATCAGCGATCGCCCGAGTTCCCGGATTCCGGTTCCCGCATCGAGGATGACCAGCCACCCGTCCGGCGTCCGCAGCTCCACGCATGGCGTGTTCCCGCCGTATCGCACCGTGCGCGGGCCGGGGCTCGGAATGGAGCCTCGCGTCCCCCAGAATTGCACGCGCAGGCTCACCGGGCGCTCCTCGACACAGCGCACGATACCACGGCCGGGGAATCCACGGAAAGGCGGACTGTCACGAGGGGCGTGTGACGCATGTCACGCAACTGTTAATCGCGGTGCTGCGCCCGCTGCTCGAGGGCCGGCCGATCCGCGATCCGGATGCGCCGCCGGTCCGTCGCGATCCAGCCCGAGTCGTGGAACGACCGCATCGCGCGCGACACCGTCTCCCGGCTCGCGCCGATCAGGTGGGCGATGGTCTGGTGCGTGAGCGGCTTCTCGATCAGGTCGCTCCCGCCCTCGGCCGCCGCGTCGAGCAGCATGCGCGCGATCCGGCCCGGCACGTCGAGCAGCACGAGCGAGCCGATCTTGCCGTCGGCCCGCCGCAACCGGCGCGACAGCTCCGTGAGCAGCGACCACGCGACGGAGGGATTCGCCTCCACCCGGCGTCGGAAGTCGTCGCGGCGCAGGACGAGCAGGGTGCTCTCCTCCATCGCGATCACGTGCGCCGAGCGGGGCTGGTCGTCGATCAGCGAGAGCTCACCGAAGTGTTCCCCCACGCCGAGGAGGCCGAGAATCACTTCGCGGCCGTCTTCGGCCACGAGCACCACCTTCACCCGTCCCGTGCGCACGATGAACAGCGCGTCGCCGGGGTCGTCCTCGAACAGGATCACGCTCCCCTTGGGATAGCTCTTCTCGCGCAGCAGCTCGGCGAACCGCGCGAGCTCGGCCGGATCGAGGCCCTTGAAGAGCGGAACGGTCGCGAGGAATTCGCTGGTCGTGGACATGGGCGGGAGACGGTGGCGAACCCGCTTTGGCACAACGGGTTGCGCGGCGATCCGGGGGCGCCGGACGCTCCTGCGAAAGTACGGGTCCGGTTGCGGGGTGTCAAAGGGCTCCGGCTCCAACCGGAACGCATCGCATCATTCGCTTCGCGGGCATCGCCGCTCCCGCGCCGTGCGGGCGTAAGCCATTGCGCGGCAACCCCTTGATGCCTTGAAGCGCGCCCCCCGACGCGCTATACTTCATGGCTCGCCACAAATCGGCTTTCGAGAGGTCCAGACCATGAAGTCCGACATCCATCCCGTGTACGCCACCGCGACGGTCGTCTGCGCGTGCGGCAACACGTTCCAGACGCGTTCCACGCAGGCCGAGATTCACACGGACATCTGCGCGGCGTGCCACCCGTTCTTCACCGGCAAGCAGAAGCTGATCGACACCGCCGGTCGCGTGGAGCGGTTCCGCCAGAAGTACGCCAAGCCCCAGAAGACGACGGCGTAAGCCGGTCTCCGATTGGCGCTCCGCGACCTACTCGCCGAGGCGGTCCATCGCGCGGCGGCCGTCGAACGGGAGCTGCTCGATCCGAAGACGGTCCGCGACGCGAAGCTCATGGCGTCCCTGGGGCGCGAGCACCAGCGCCTGACCCAGGTCGTCGAGCGCGCCAATACGCTGCAGAAGCTGGACCACGAGCTCGCGGGTGCCCGCGAGCTCGTGACGTCTGCGGCCACCGACGAGGAGCGGCAGCTCTACGGCGACGAGGTCACCGCCCTGGTCGCCCGCATCGGCGCGCTCGAGGAGGAGCTCAAGCCGCTCCTGCTGCCGCGCGACCCCCTCGATGACCGCAACGCCATCGTCGAGATCCGCGCCGGCACCGGTGGCGACGAGGCCGCGCTGTTCGCCGCCGACCTCCACCGCATGTACACGCGTTACATCGAGCGCCTCGGCTGGAAAATCGAGACCATGTCGCTCTCCGACGGCACGCTCGGTGGCATCAAGGAAGTCATCTTCAAGGTCGTCGGCACCGGCGCGTTCGGCGAGATGAAGTGGGAAAGCGGCGTGCACCGCGTGCAGCGCGTGCCGGCCACCGAAACGCAGGGCCGCATCCACACCTCGGCCGCCACCGTCGCCGTGCTGCCCGAGGCGGAGGAGATCGACATCAGGATCGAGGAGAAGGACCTGCGCATCGACGTCTTCCGGTCGAGCGGGCCCGGCGGCCAGAGCGTGAACACCACGGACAGCGCGGTGCGCATCACGCACTTGCCGACGGGTGTGGTGGTGTCGCAGCAGGACCAGAAAAGCCAGCTGCAGAACAAGCTCAAGGCCATGGAGGTCCTCCGCGCCCGCCTCCTCGACGCGAAGATCGCCGAGCAGGAGGCCGAGCGCTCGCGGATGCGCAAATCGCAGGTGAGCACGGGCGACCGGTCCGCCAAGATCCGCACGTACAACTATCCGCAGAGCCGCGTCACGGATCACCGGATCAACTTCACCACGCACAACCTCGCGGCCGTCATGAATGGCGACATCGGCCCCGTCATCGAGGCCCTGAAACTGGCGGACGTGGAGGAGAAACTGCGTGCCGGCAATTGACGTGGCGCCATCGACCGTCGGCGCGCTCCTCGACGAGCTGGCGGCGGTACTCGGCGGGCCAGACGTGCCGCCGGACCGCGGCGTCGCGCGGGACGTGATCGCGGCGCTGCTCGATCGGCCGCGATTCTGGCCGACCGCGCATCGCGACGCGGCCGTGCCCCCCGACGTTGCGGCCGCGGCCCGCGCGGCGGCGGCCGGCATGCGCGTCGGCATGCCGATGGCGTACGCCGTGGGCCGGGCGGCCTTCCGCCATCTCACGCTTCGCGTGGACCGGCGCGTGCTCATCCCGCGCCCGGAGACGGAACTCGTCGTGGACCTGGCGCTCGCCGCCACCGGCGGGCGCGGCCGCGTGGCCGACGTCGGCACCGGATCGGGAGCCATCGCGCTGGCCCTGGCCGCCGAGGGGCGCTTCGACGCCGTGATCGCGACCGACGCCTCGGCTGACGCCCTCGCCGTGGCCGAGGAGAACATCGCGGCCATCCCGGCGGACCGGCGCTCGCTGGTCACGTTCCGACACGGCGACCTCCTCGCACCGCTGCAGGGCGAACGGCTGGGCGCTGTCGTCTCCAATCCGCCGTATATTGCCAACAGCGAGCGCAGCGAGCTGCCGGCAGCGGTGCGCGACTGGGAGCCGGCGTCGGCCCTCTTTGCGGGAGACGACGGCATGGACGCCATCCGGCGGCTCGTGGCCGGCGCGGCGGACGTGCTCGACCCGGGAGGCCTGCTGTTGGTGGAGATCGATTCCCGCCGCGCCGCCGTGGCGCGTCATCTTGCGGAAACCCAAGGCCGGTGGACAGATGTCCATATACGGCCGGACTTGACGGGCCGGGAGCGTTTCCTCATGGCCCGCCGGGACAACCGGTAGATTCGGAATGTTGAACGAACGCGCAGTCGAACTCGGTCGTCTCATCGGGCAGACGCCGGAATACCAGGCCGTCAAGCGTGCGAGCGACGCCCTCAACGAAGATCGCGAGGCGGTCGCCCTGCTCGAGCAGATGGAACGGCTGCGCCGCGAGGCCCAGCAGATCATTGCACGGGGCGAGCAGCCCACCGCGGAGATGGAGGCGGCGCTGGATGAACTCCTGGGCCGCGTGCAGGTGAATCCGACGTATCAGCGCGTCATCGTGGCCAACGAGAACTTCGACAAGGTCATGCAGAACGTGAACCAGTGGATTCTGGACGGGATCAAGAAGGGCGCGTCGAGTTCCATCATCACGCTGGGGTGAATCCGGAATGACCGGTGCGGGCCGGCTCGTCGTGTTCGAGGGCGTCGAGGGGGCGGGGAAGACCACCCAGCTCGAGCGCCTGCGTGCGCACCTCGCGCGCGCCGGCGTGGCCTGCGAGATGTACCGCGAGCCGGGCGGCACGGACTTCGGGGCGTGGATCCGCGACGGAGTTCTCGACCGCGACTGGCACATCGTGCCGCGCGCCGAGGCGCATGTCTTCATGGCGTCGCGTGCGCAGCTTGTGGAAACGAAGATCCGCCCGGCGCTGGCCGCGGGCCGTTTGGTGCTGCTCGATCGCTTCTTCCTCTCGACGTACGCCTACCAGGTGGGCGGACGCGGCCTCGACGAGGCGCAGGTGCGCGCCGCCAACGCACTGGCCACCGACGGGCTCGTGCCCGACCTCACGATCCTGCTCGAACTGCCCGCACGGCTGGGCCTTTCGCGGGCCGAGTACCGCGGGCCCAAGGACCGCATCGAGCGCGCGGGGCCCGAGTTCCTGCAGAACGTCGCCGACGCGTTCGCGCTCTTCGCACGGCCGGGATGGCAGGCGGCGCACCCCGAGGCGGGGCCGATCGTCCCCGTGAACGCCGTCGGGTCGCCGCAGGAAGTCGAGGAGCGCGTGTTGCGCGTGTTCGCCGCCCGCCTGCCGGACGTCGCGGCCGCGCTGGAGCTCGTGGCGTGAAGTCGTGGCGCTACCTCGTTGCTGGCGCGGCCCTCGGCGCCGCGCTCGCCTCCGGCGCGCTCCTCGTCTGGCGCGGCGCCCGGCCGCAGCCGCCTGCCGACGCGATCAGCGCGGACCAGGGCCGCCGGCTGCTCGACGAGGTCATGGCGCGGATCGCGCATTCATGGGTGGACACGATCGACGCCGGGGAGCTGTACCGGCGCGCGGCGCTGGGTCTCGTGGACGAACTCGGCGATCCCAACACGCAGTACCTGACGCCGGATCACCTCAAGCGCCTCCGCGAATCGACGAGCGGGGCGTACTCCGGCGTCGGCATGTCGCTCGACCTGCGCGACGGCTGGCTGGTGGTCACCTACGTGCGCGTGGGCACGCCCGCCGAGCGTGCGGGCCTCGCGATCGGGGACCGGCTCGTGGAGCTGAACGGCCAGACCATGCACAACTGGACCCCGGGCGAGGCGCGCGCTGCGATTCGCGGCGCGCCGGGCACGCGACTCGCGCTTGCGATCGAGCGCGGCAACGCGACCACGAGGATTCCCCTCGCCCTCGAACGCGAGGAGATCCACGTCAGCGCCGTGTCGCGCGCCATGATGCTGGGGGAGCATGTCGGCTACTTCGTGGTGTCGAGCTTCAGCGATTCCACGGCGCGC
>CAZKYG010000206.1:0-22405 GCA_964556915.1 uncultured Gemmatimonas sp. | reverse complement strand
CACGCGCCGTGCCGCGGCGGCGGAAAACCCCGGCCATGATTCACACGCGAACGCACGCTGGATGCCCGGCGCGATGTTCCGCGCGATGAGGGCAGCCTCGATGGCGAACGTCCCTGAACCGCACATCGGGTCGATGACCGGCGCCGTGCCGTCGTAGCCGAGCGCGAGCAGCACGCCGGCGGCGATGGTTTCGCGAATCGGCGCCTTCGCCGTCGCCAGCCGGTAACCGCGGCGGTGCAGCAACTCGCCCGAGCTGTCGGCGCTGATCGTGCACTCGTCCCGTTCGAACCGGACGACGAAGAGGTGCGCCGGCGTTGCGCTGGCAGTGTCGAACGCTGCGTCGGAGGCGGCGTCGAGGTCGGCGGCGCCCACGCGGCCCGTTTGCGCGCCGGGCACTGCCGAGGCGATCGACCGCGACAGGCGCTCCGCCACGGCGTCAGAATGGTAGAGGCGCGATTTCCGGCACGTGACGCGCAGCGCGACGCGCGACCCCGGTGGGAGGTACGACGCCCAGGGGACGGCTTTCGCACGCCGCTCGAGTTCGGGAAACGACTTCGCGGTGAATGTCGCGACGCGCACGAGCACGCGCGATACGGTCCGGAGGTGCAGGTTCGCGCGCACGAGCGCGGCGTCGTCCGCGCGAAACGCGACGCCGCCCGCGCCGGCCACGATGCCCTCGAGGCCGAGGGCGCGCATCTCGTCCGCGGCAGTCGCCTCGAACCCCGGTGCGACGATCGCGAAGCAGTCGCGCGGTGCGGTCATCGCCGGACGAACCGGAACATCGCCAGCGAGTCGCGCGCGGCGCCGAAACCGGCGGACGGGCCCACGCGGTATCCGCGCCGCATGAGCACGGCGGGCGGTGGCGGCCCCGCGGGCGGGTGGTCCTCGCTCCACACGTACCAGCCGCTGTCGGCCGCGACGCTGTCGGGTGTGGCGAGTGTCACCGTCGTTCGCGAGGCGAGACCCGCGGCGCGCACGGCGTACCGGAGCGGCCCCACCTCGCGTGGTCCGCCGGCGAACAAGGTTGTGGTGGCACCGCCATCCTGCGTGGCCATCTCGCGCACGACGAGATCGTAACGCGGGCGCTCGCGACCCGCGACCAGGGCGCGAGCGGTGAGCGCGCCGGGGACGAGCGCAATCGCGGTGACCGCGATCGTCGCGCCGCGAGCCGCGGGCGCGAGGCCGTCGAGCGCGCCGGCCACGAGCAGCAGCAGGGGGGGCACGGCGGCGATGAGGTAGCGGTCGAGCCACATCGGGTGCGGTCCGGCCACGCTCGCGACGTACGACACGCCGACCGGAACCGCCACGGCGAGGGCCAGCACGCGGATGCCGGTCGCCTGTGCCGAACGCCGGCGGCGCCACGCCCAGAGCGCCACGCCAGCGGCGGCCACCACGACCAGCGCGAGGTCGGCCGCGAGCCACGGGGTGGCGCCGAGCGCGGCGCGCGGCACGTCGAGCAGGTCGCCGGGCGCCGGCTTCTCCAGCCACGACAGCACGTCGAGCCGGTGACCGGTGAGCAACGCACGTTCGATGGTCTCGGCTACCCACGGGAGCAGCGTCGCCACCGAGATCGCGGCACTCACGGTGAGCGCCTTCAGGCGGCGGCGCGCCCAGAAGGCCGCGTCGCACCACTCGGCGGCGATCACGAACAGCCCGAAGTAGTGCGACCAGGCGAGCAGCCCGTTGACGATGGTGAGCGCGCGAAGTCCGGTCCGGCCGGATGCGTCACGCGCGCGCAGCCACGCCGCAAGCGACGCCGTGCCGAACAGCGCGAGGAGCGCGTAGTCGCGTAGTTCGGCGCTGTACGCCACGAGGATGCCGCTGCCGGCGCAGAGCAGCACGGCGAGCCAGGTGGCGCGCCGCGAAAAGCCCGCCGCGCGCGCCAGCGACACCACCGGCACGGCCGTGGCGATGCCGGCGAGGCACGGCAGGGTCCGCCACCAGGCAAGCGTGCCGGGTCCGATGCGCGCCCATACCCAGAGCGCGGCGTAGAAGAGCGGCGGATGCGTCTGGTCGTCCGCGTAGCGCCGCATCGCGAGGTTGAACCCGTTCGCGCCGACGTCGAGCGTCCACGTCTCGTCGCCCCAGAGCGGGTAGCGCGTGAGCGCCGCGAGTCGCAGCACCGCGAACGCCGCGAGCGCGACGACCACGAGCGCGCGCACGTCGGACGGGGTTGCGCGCGAACCGACCGGAGGACCGGCAGGGGAACTGTCAGGTGATGCGGCGGGCGCAGCGGCCGATGGCATCCTGCATTCTAGCGGCGCCCACCCGGGTCAGGCCGCCGCTGGCGCTCCTGCCCGGCGGCGCGCCCACCGCCAGAGCCGCCAGCCGAGGAGCACGGTGAGCAGGGCCGCGTAGTCGAGCGGTTCGGAGATGTCCTTCTTCTGCGCCATCGCGTAGTGGATCACGCCCAGGATCGCGGCGGGATAGATGAGCGCGTGCAGGCGATTCCAGTTGCGGCCGCCCATGCGCCGGATCATGCCCTTTGTTGACGTGACGGCGAGGGCCGTCAGGCAGACCAGCGCCGTCATGCCAAGGTAGATGTACGGGCGTTTGAGGAGGTCCTTCGTCAGCTCGCCCCAGTCGAGCTGCACGTCGAGGAACGCGTACGCGATCCAGTGGAGCGTCACGTACGCGAACGCGAACAGGCCCACCGTGCGGCGATGCTTCGCGAGCCAGTTCCAGCCGGTGAGCTGGCGCAGGGGGGTCACGCAGAGCGTCGCGACGATCAGGCGCAGCGTCCAGCGGCCGAGGAAGTGCTCGATCTCCTTGACCGGGTTGGAGCCGAAGTAGCGTGTGCCGTGCAGGATGTCGGAGAGCGCGCCCGCGATGGCGAGCGCCGCCGGGATGCCGAGCCCGACGACGAGCAGCACGCCGAAGCCGGGCGGCTCCCGGAATGTGCGGAGGCGGTCGCGGAGCGGCGTCAGCTCAGTAGTTCTTGCGCAGGTCCATGCCCGCGTACATCGACGCCACCTGGTCCGCGTAGCCGTTGAACATCAGCGTCTTGCGCTTGAGGAACTCGCCGATGCGGCGCTCGGTGGCCTGGCTCCAGCGCGGGTGGTCCACCTCGGGATTCACGTTCGCGTAGAAGCCGTATTCGTTGGGCGCCGAGACGTTCCACGTGTTGCGCGGCTGCTTGTCCACGAACCGGATGCGCACGATCGACTTGCCGCTCTTGAAGCCGTACTTCCACGGCACGTGCAGCCGGAGCGGCGCACCGTTCTGGTTGGGCAGGTCCTTCCCGTAGAGGCCGGTCACCATGAAGGCCAGCGGATGCCTGGCCTCGTCGAGCCGCAGTCCCTCCACGTACGGCCACTCGAGCACGGGCACGCGCTGGCCGGGCATCTGCTTCGGGTCCATGAGGGTCGTGAACTCGACGAACTTCGCCTGCGACGTGGGCTCCGCCTGGCGAATGAGGTCGGCCAGCGGGAAGCCCCGCCACGGGATCACCATGGACCACGCTTCCACGCAGCGGTGCCGGTAGATCCGGTCTTCCAGCTTGTAGGGCTTGAGGAAGTCCTCGAGGTGATAGTCGGCGGGCTTCTTCACGAATCCGTCCACCCGCACCGTCCACGGCCGTGGCTTGAACCCCTGCGAGTTGGCGGCCGGGTCCTCCTTGTCGAGCCCGAACTCGTAGAAGTTGTTGTAGTGCGTCACGTCCTCCCATGGCGTGGGCTTGTCGTTCGGCTGCAGCCCGTACGGCGTGCCCGGCGCGCCCTGCTCCTGCGGCGCTCCGGCCATGCCGCGCAGCGCGCGCGGCGCCACGACGGCCGCCCCCATGGCCGCGGACGCCGCGGCGATCCACTCGCGACGGCTCCAGTAGAGCCCTTCGGGGGTGAGTTCGGACGACCGCAGATCGGGGGCACGACGGATGAGCATCTCGATTCCTCCCTGTACTATCCTATATACATACCCGCGCGCCGGAGTTTCCGCGGCGCCCCGCCACGCCGATGACCCTCCCCGACTGGATGCACACCGTGCTGCTGGGCAACAGCATCGCCGAGTGGGTGGCGGCGCTCGGCTGGGCCGTGATCGCGACCGTCGGCATCGTCGTCGTCCGCAACGTCCTCGCGCACCGGCTCGCGGCCGTTGCCGCGCGCACGACCACGCTCGCCGACGACGCGCTCGTCGAGGCCATCCGGAGCGTCCGCAAGTCCTATGCGCTGCTGATCACGGTCGGCATCGCCCTGCTGTCGCTGTCGATGTCCGCGCCGCTGCACGTGGCGGTGCGCACGGGCGTGATCTTCGTCGCCGTCCTGCAGAGCACGCGAACGGGCAACGCGCTCGTCGAGTTCTGGGTCTCCACCTACGCGGCGCGCCGCGACACGCTCGACCGCACGAGCCTCCGCGCGATCGGGTTCGTGGCGCGCGGCGTGCTCTGGGTCACGATCCTGCTCATCGCGATCGAGGCGACGGGGTTCCAGGTCAAGACGCTGCTCACGGGGCTGGGCGTGGGCGGCATCGCCGTCGCCCTCGCGGTGCAGAACATCCTCGGCGACCTCTTCGCCGCCGGCTCGATCGTGGTGGACAAGCCGTTCGTCGTGGGCGAATGGATCGCCGTGGACCAGTTCGAGGGCGAGGTGGTGCACATCGGCCTCAAGTCCACGCGCGTACAGAGCATCAACGGCGAGGAGGTGGTGTTCGCCAACACCGACCTGCTCAAGAGCCGCGTGCGAAACCTCACGCGCCGTCACGGGCGGCGCTACGTGATCACGCTGACGCTCGCGCCGGACACGCCGGCGGCGCAGGTGGGACGCGTGCCGGCGCTCGTGGCCGAGGCCGTTGCCGCGGACGGTCGCGCCACGCTCCAGCGGTCGCACGTGGTGGGAATCAGCGTGAACGGCGCCGAGGTCGAGACGTCGATCATGGTGCCCGGCGTGGACTACCTGCACGCGCTCGACACGCGGCAGGCCGTGCTGCTCGGCATCCTCCAGCGGCTGGAGCGGGAGGGCATCGTGCATGCGCGTCCGGTGCTCGTCACGCCGACCGCGTCGCCGGGCCCGGCCACCGCGTGACCCGGCGCGCGCCGTGAGCCTCCCCGCGCGCGCCCAGCGAGTCGGACTCGGCGTCGCGCTCGCGCTCGGCCTGCTCGACGCGTGGCGGTACATCCACTACCAGGCCAACCCGGACGGCGTCAGCTATCTCGACATCGCGCGTGCCTTCGCGGCGCACGGCCCCGCGGCGCTCGCGAACGGCTACTGGAGCCCGCTGCTGCCCGCGCTCGTGGGTGTCGCCTACCGCGTGCTGCCGCCGACCGTTGACACGATGTATCCCATCGCGCACGTCGTGACGTTCCTCTCGTTCGTGGCGTGCGCGCTCACGTTCCACCGCCTGCTGTTCGTGCTGCGGCACCGGCTCGGGCCGGACGGTGGCGCGACGGTCCGCGCGGTCGCACTCGTCGCGGTCGGGTGGGCGGCGTTCGTGCTGATGATCGAGAAGGGGATCGGCGTGCAGCTCATCACGCCGGACATGGGCGTGGCCGCGGTCGTGTTCTGGTTCGTCGCGGAGGCGTTCTCCCTCGGCGACGGCGCCTGGGCGCCGCGCCGCTGGGCCGTCACGGGCGCCGTGGCCGCGGTGGGATACTGGTGGAAGGCGATCCTGTTCCCCGTGGCGCTGGTGTGGCTGGGCTGCGCGTCGCTGCTCGCGCTGCGCCGGCGCGACGGGATGCGTGGACCGGCGGCCGGCTGGCTGGCGTTCGTCGCACTGGCCGCCGTGGTGGCCGTGCCCGTGTCCGTGCAGGTCGGGCGCGCGACGTTCGGCGAGACCGGCCGGCTGAACTACCTGTGGTACGTGGACGCGGCGCCGTACGTGTGGGAGCGGTGCGTGGCGCCGGAAGGCCTCGATGCCACCGCGGCGCGGTTCGGGGGCGTGGCGCGTGACTCGCTGATCGCGACACGACCCGTCACGTGCGCGATCGAAGGACGCACGCCGGAGGCGACGATGCCCCTCTGGTACGACCCGTCGGTCTACTATCGCGCAACGCACGCACGGTTCGACGCCCCGAGCCAGTGGCGGGCGGTCCGTAACAACATCGGATACGTGGTGACCGGTGCCGCCGAGTATGCGCCGACCCTGCTCCTCGCGCTGGCCATGCTCGCGGTGGCGATGGTGGCGCGCGCCGCCCGCCTGGCGCGTGGCGGGGGTGGCGGCTCGGGTGGCGGCGCACCCATCGCCCCGCGCGACACGATCCTCGTGCCGTTCGTCGTGGCGCCGGTGGCGTTTTACCTCGTGGTGTACGTGGAATTCCGTCACGTTGCGCCGTTCTTCCTCGCCGCGGGAATGCTCGGCGTGCTCGCGGCGGCGCGCACGCCGGGGCACGCCACCACCGCAGCCCTCGGCGCCGTCGTCGCCGCCGCGATGGTCGACGTCGCGTGGCGGCTCGCCACGCCGACGCTCGTCGCGCTCGCACTCGCGCGTTCGACGCTCGCCGGCCGCGCGGGCGAACGCATTCCGGACACGCAGGTGGCCGCGCGGGCGCTCGCGACGCGACTGCCGCCGGGCACGCGCGTCGCGTCGGTCTACGACGCGTGGAACGCCGAGTGGGCGCAGCTGGCGGGGCTTCGCATCCGGGCTCACGTTCCCGATGTCACGACGTCGCTCCCGGCCGTGCTGGCCGCGCTGCGCGACGCCTGCGCGCTCGCGGCGTGGGATGCCGCGCTGCGCGCGCGGACGATCGGCGCGGTGGTGGCGAACATCCCCAACGGCCTCGCGGCGCCACCCGGCTTCGACCGGATCGCCGGCACCACGTTCCACCTGCACCTGACCGGCCCCCCGGCCGACACCGCGACCGCCTGCCGCGCGGGTCGTTCGTGACCGAGATTCCTTCACCCTTTCCCGTGTGACCGCCATGCCCCGACCGCAGGATTACGCCACCCATCGCCGGTACTTCCCGCTGTACCACTTCGTGGTGCTGCCCGCGCTGGTCGTGAACTTCGTCTGGTCCGTGCGCCACGCGATGGGCTCCCCGGATGCGTGGAACATCTGGACGGCCGTCATGGCGTTCGTGCTGGTGCTGTTCGCGCTCGCCGCGCGCGTCATGGCGCTCGCGGTGCAGAACCGCGTCATCCGCCTCGAGATGCGCCTGCGCTTCGGGGCGCTGCTCCCGCCGGCCCTCGCGGCCCGGGCCGCGGGACTGTCCACGCGCCAGGTCGTCGCGCTGCGATTCGCCGGCGACGCCGAGCTGCCCCCGCTCGTGGAACGCTGCCTCGCGGGCGAGTTCGCGGCGCCGAAGGACATCAAGCTCGCCATCCGCGACTGGCAACCGGACTGGCTGCGCGCGTGACCGAACCGCGCGCCACGCCATGACGGCACCGCAGGACGCGCGCGATCCGGCGCATCGCCGGCGACCGGCGCTCCGCATCGCCGCCACGGCGTGGCTCATCCTGTTTCTCGAGCTCGCACTGATCCGGTTCCTCGCCGGGTACGTGCGCGTCTTCGCGTTCTACACGAACTTCGTCATCATCGCGGCGTTCCTGGGCATGGGCACGGGGATGCTGCGCCGCCGCAGCGACGCCGCGCTGCGGTGGCTCTTTCCCGCGGCGCTCGTTGCCCTCTTTGGCGCGGTGGCGTACCTGGCCGTCACGCCGATCGACGTGCGGCAGGACCACCTCGAGTGGCTCTGGGGCGCGACGGAGGACGCGGCGACCGCGGGGCCGCGGGTGCCGCTCGCCGTGGCCGTCGTCGGCCTCTTCGCCCTCGTGACGACGGTGTTCGTGCCGCTCGGCGCGTCGCTCGGCGCCGCCATGAGCCGGTGGCGCCCGCTGCCGGCGTACGCCGCCGACCTCGCCGGCAGCCTGGCCGGCGTGCTGAGCCTGGCCGCCGCCAGCGCGTGGTCGTTGCCGCCTACGGCGTGGTTCGCCGCCGCGCTCGTCGTCTGGATCGCGCTCGTCGTGCCCAGCCCGCGGCTCACCGCGACGTCCATTGCCGCGGCCGCCGTGGTCGTCGCGACGGCCGCGTGGCTCGGTGCGCGACAGCACGACCGGTGGTCGCCGTACTACCGGATCACGACCGAACCCGGGCCGTATGCCGGTGCCACCACGCTCAACGTCAACGGCGCCCTGCACCAGGTGATGCTCGACTTCCGGCGCACGGCGGAGTCACCGGCGCTCGCCGCGCAGCGCGCGGCCTACGAACGGCCGTACGCGTACGTCACACGACTCGACACCGTGCTCGTGGTCGGCGCCGGCACGGGCAACGACCTCGCGATCCTGCTCGGCCTCGGCGCGCGGTACATCGACGCCGTCGAGATCGATCCGGTGATCGCACGCCTCGGTCGCAATCATCCGATGCGGCCGTACGACGACCCGCGCGTCCACCTCATCGTCACCGACGCACGCGCGTACCTGCGGTCCACGCACCGCCGCTACGACGTGATCACGTTCGGCACGCTCGACAGCCAGACGCTGCTCGGCGGCATGACGTCCGTGCGTCTCGACAACTACGTCTACACCCAGGAGGCGTTCCGCGCCGCGCGCGCGGCGCTCGCCCCCGGCGGCAGCGTGGTCATGTACCACCTCTCGGCGCTGTGGTTCATCGCCGCACGACTGTACCAGAACCTCGACCACGCCTTCGGCGCGCCACCCCGCGTGCTCACCGCCGACGACGGCCTGTTCAACTACACGTTCGTCGCCGGGGCGGGCGCCAACGGGGTCGCGCCGGCGCCGGCCGGCTCGCCGCTCCTCATGCCGCTCCGCCTCTCGACCGACGACTGGCCGTTTCCGTACCTGCGGGGTCGCCGCCTGTCCGCGCCCTACGTCGTCGTGCTCGCCGCCGTGCTCGTGCTCGGCCTGGGCTTTGTCGTGGCCGGTGCGGGACCCGCCGCGCTGCGACGCCCCGACGTGCCGCTGTTCCTCATCGGCGCCGGGTTCCTGCTCCTCGAGACGAAAGGCATCACGACGCTCTCGCTGCTGTTCGGCTCGACGTGGACCGTGAACGCCGCGGTGATCGCCTCCATTCTCGCCGTCGCCTTCGTGGCCGCCGTGGCCACGGATCGCGGGCGTGCGCCGCCGCCGCGCGTCGCCGTGGCCGTGCTCGCCGCGCTCCTCCTGGCGTCGCTCGTCGTGCGCCCCGCTGCGCTTGCGTCCACCGCGCCCGGCATGCGGTGGGTCGTGGCGGCCCTCTACGTCGGCGTCCCCGTGCTGTTTGCGTCGTTCATCTTCTCACGCGCGTACGCGGCGCGGCCCGACCCCGCGTCGGGGCTGGCGTTCAACATCCTCGGCGCCGTCGCCGGCGGCGTGCTCGAGTATGCGTCCATGCCGTTCGGACTCGATGCGCTCAACTGGATCGCAATCGCCGCGTATGTCACCGCCGTCGCGGCACTCACGGCGCGCGACGCAGCGGGAGCGTTCCGGACCGGGTGACTAGCGTGAGCCGAGCAGCGTGGCGTGCCAGCTCGCGGACGCCGGCCGCTCGAACCGCGTGCGATAGTCGCCCGCCGTGATGACGGTCGTGTCGAACACGGGGGTCTCGGCGCGTACCTCGCCGCGCGCGCCCATCGCCTCGAACTCGGGGCGCGTGACGGCGTGCACCATGCCAATGGGGTCGCGGAAATAGACCGAGCCACCGCCAAGGAGCGTGGTGCCGATCGCCGGTTCGAGTTTCTTCAGGGTGCGGAACATGCCATCGATCGAACAGCCCGACGCGCCCTCGGTCCGCTGGTCCACGCCGATCGCCAGGAAGCGGTCGTCCCGCCACTCGCGCGCGCAGGTCAGCGGGTGCCCGTGCGCCTTCCACTGCGCGAGGAACCCGTCCACCGCGGCCAGCAGCGTGCGCGCGTCCACGTCATCCACGGGCGCGGCGGCGCCGAAGATCCACACCCGGGCGTCCCCCGGCAGGGCGTCGAAGTCCACGAGAGGCATGTCACCAATTTAGTCGGTTCGCGTACCGGCCCGGCGCGTGGCATACCCGTGACGGGGCGCGCATCCCCCGCGTCAGTGCTGGGGCATGCTTGCCACGCTATTCTTGATGCACTGACCAGTTTTACGACTTTACACCTGGAGTCGGCGGATGCTTGCCATTTCGGTTGAACCGCGGCGGATCGTGACCGTCGCCCTGCTCGTTGCGGCGGGCGCGAGCGGCGGCGCGCGGGTTGCCGGTGCACAGGCCACTCGCCCGGACGTCGCACTGCCCGCGTTCAGCAACGTGTACCTGGAAACGGGCACCCTGCTGATGGATGTGAGCAAGCTCAACCCGCACTTCGAGCGGCTCGACCTCGACGCGAAGGACCGGCCGGGATACTTCACGATCTCGAACGACGCCTACGCCGTTGGCGCGGGCGGGTACGGCATCGTCATGAATCGCGTGGGGCTCGGGGCGGAGTTCGCGTCTGCCGACATCGGCTCGGAGTCGAGCCCCTCGGGCAAGACCAACGCGCTGACGACGTCGTACTGGATGGGCACGGTCGGCTATGCGATGTTCACGTCATGGCGCCTCAACATCATGCCGTTCGTCGGCATCGGCGCGGGCACGGCCAGGCTCACCCTGCGCGACCGCAACGGCGGCGCGAGCCCGTCGGCGCAGGATCCCGCCTTCGACGACATCATCGCGGCGCCGGGTGAGCAGAGCACCATGACCGGGAGCTACACGATGGTGCAGCCGGGCCTGGCCATCGACTACATCGTACTGCCCACGAACAGCACGACGATGGGTGTCACCTTCGGCTTGCGACTGGCCAGCGCGATCAGCCCGAACCGCACGACGTGGAAGTACGGCGGGCAGACCGTGTTCGGCGGCCCCGACCTCGGGCCGACCGGGGGCGTCATCCGCGTCCTCGTCGGTTTCGGCGGGTTCCGGCTCTCGAAGTAGCTACGGCTCGTCGAGCGCGGCGCGCACGCCGCGCACCATCGCCGCCACCGAGAACACCTCGCGCGCGCGCGCGCGTCCCCGCGCACCCATCGCGGCGGCCGCAGCGGGATCCGCCGTCACGCGGCGGAGCGCGGCGGCGAGCGCCGCGGGATCTCCCGGCGGCACGAGGATACCGGTGTCGCCGTCGGTGACGATCTCGGGCACGCCGCCGGCGTTCGCCGCGATCACGGGACGCCCCGCGAGCATGCCTTCCACCACGACGCGCCCGAACGGCTCGGGATAAACCGACGAGTGCACCACCACGTCGGCGGCGCGCAGCAGCGTGGGCACGTCGTCGCGAAACCCGGTGAAGCGCGCACGCGACGCCACGCCGAGCGCAGTGGCGAGCGCACGCAACTCGGCGTCAAAGGCATCCTCACCGAAGAGCGGAGCGCCCACGAACCAGGCGTGCAGGTCGGGCACCTGCGCGAGCGCACGGAGCAGCACCTGCTGACCCTTCCAGTGATGGAAGCGTCCGACGTGCACGGCAACGGGCGTGCCGGGTGCGGCGCCGAGCGCCGCGCGCGCCGCCGCGGCCGCGGCGGGCGTGACGGCGTCGAAGGGCGCGGGATCGATGCCGTTGTGCACGACGCGCACGAGCGACGCGCGGCCGCCCGCGGCGACGAACGCGCGCCCGGTAGCGTGCGAGTTGACGATCACGCGCGCGGCGAAACGATTCGCGAGCCATACGGCGACGCGCACGGTCGCCGGGCTGAAATGCGGCGGGCCGAGGATGTCGCGCAGGTGCCAGACGACGCGCCGCCGGGCCATCGCGCCGGCGAGCGCGCAGACGATGAACGCCTTCTGCGAGTTGGCGTAGATCAGGTCGGCCGACGCGGCGCGCGCGGCCACGCGCCGGGCGGCGCGCCACGCGTCGAGGGCCACGGCCGGCGACGGCACGACGCTCGTCTTCCGGACGCGGGCCATCGCGCCCAGCGGCTCGACGGTGACGGCGAGGCCGCGACGCTCGAGCGCGGCCCGGAACGGTCCGTCCGCCAGCAACACCACGTCGGCCGATGCGCCGAACGCCGCGGCGATGTCCAGCAGGGAGAACTCGGCGCCGCCGAGCACGCCGGCATGGTCCACGAACAGCACGCGTCGCGCGATCATCCGAGCGCGGCCTCGTACACCGCCGCCACGCGACGCGCGATCACGGGCCAGTCGTAGCGCTCCCGCGCAAAGGCGTGGCAGTCCGCGGCCGATGGCAGCGCGATGCGCCCGCTGAGCGCGTCGGCCAGGCCCGCCGCCAGCGCGTCGGGCCCGGTGCCCGCGAGCACCAGGTGCGGCGAGAGGTCGCCCACGGCCTCGGGCAGGCCGCCGACGGGCGTGACGATCGCCGGCGTGCCCGCCGCGAACGACTCGGCCACGATGAGGCCGAATCCCTCGAGGGTGACCGACGGCACGACGCTGACGTCGGCGGCGCGGTAGGCGTGCGGCAGCCGTTCGTCGGGAATGAACCCCACGAGTCGCACGTGCTCCGCGAGCCCGAGGCGCGCGATCTCGCGCTCCAGGTCCGCGGCAATCGCGCCACGGCCGGCGATGAGCACCAGCACGTCCGGCACGCGTTCGCGCAGGCGCGCCACCGACGCGATGAGGTCGTCGAGCCCCATGCGTCGCGCGAGTCGCCGCACGGCGAGCACGATCGTCCGGTCCCGTGGCCAGCCGAGCATGGCGCGGCATTCGTCGCGCGTGGCGGTGATGGCGAAACGACTCACGTCCACACCACCGGGCACCACATGGATACGGTCGGCCCGTACGCCGAACCGCTGCTCGAGGATCCGGCCGAACGGCGTCGAGAGCACGATGAACGCGGTGGCGCGCCGGTATACGGCCCGTTCGACGGCCGTCTTGGCCGCCACGACCAGCGGGTTCTGCCGTTCGGCGGCGCCTTCGAGCCCCCAGGGACCCTGGAAGTGCACCACCAGCGGTCGCGCACCCAGCGCGTGGAGCAGCGGATACGTGTAGAGCGCGAAGTGCGAGACGACGAGGCGCTTCGGGTCGCCGAGCACGGCCGCGCGACCCCGGCGGTAGAGCGACGGGATGCGCGCCAGCAGCGACTCGCCGTGCGGCAGGAATCCCTCGACGAGCCCGTCGGACTCGCGCTCCACGGCATCCGTCCCCGCGACGAGGCCGTGCACGGCGACGCCGGCATCCGGCAGGTGGCGCACCAGCTCATAGTACATCCGATTGAGGCCACCGGGCCGCTCGGCGAACCACTCGAGCCCCACCTGCAGCGTACGGATGCGCCGCCGCGGGCCGCGGATCGGCGTGGAGAGGAACGCATCCATGCGGGCCGTGCGGTCGAGCGTGCGATCGAGCGTGATGCGCGCCCACACCTCGAGCACGAGCAGCGTGAACAGCTGCTCACCCCAGTCGCGCAGGCCGGTGAAGTGTTCTTCGAGCATGCGCCGGACGAAGCGCGGCGCCAGCCAGCCGCGGTCGAAGAACGTGCGATTGTCCAGCGCAGCGCGCGCGTAGTCGGCAAGCTCGCCACGCAGCCACGCCGACGCGGGCATGACGAATCCGCGCTTGCGGCGGTACACCACCTCCGGCGGCACGAAACGCGCGGCCACGCGCTTGAGGAGCGACTTCGTGCGCAGGTGGTGGAAATGCATCGCGGCGGGGATGCGCGCGGCGTATTCCATCAACGCGGTGTCCACCAGGGGCGAGCGCGCCTCGACGCCGTGCGCCATGGACGAGCGGTCGGCCTTGGTCAGGAGCTGGTCGGGGAAGTACGTGTGGAAGTCGCCGCTCAGCGCGCGGTCGATGTCGGTGGGCCCGTCGGCGCGGTTCCACTCCTCACGGTACAGGCGGTCGGGGTGCCAGTCGTCCACGGCGCCGAGCAGCTGCCGGCTGAACTCGGCGGACCGGAACAGCCGGAACGCGCGGTCGTATGTGAATGCGTCGGCCGCGGGCATCGCGCCGGCGCGCGCCAGCGCGGCCGCGCGCGACAGGCGGCCGTCCTGGTGCGCCTCGAGCGCCGCGCCCACCGCGCGGCGCAGGTGCTCCGGCACCCGCTCGCGGTACGGTCCCACGAGGTACTCGATCAGCGGACGCCGGTATCCGCCGAAGAGCTCGTCGCCGCCGTCGCCGTTGAGCACGACCTTCATCCGCCGCGATGCCGCCGCGGCGAGGTAGTAGTTCGGCACGATCGACACGTCGGCCACCGGTTGCCCGTAGTGCCACACGATGCCCGGCAGGTCGGCGACGAGCGCCGGCCGCAGCAGCTCTTCGTGCAGGCGCAGGCCGGCCCGGTCCGCCACGGTGCGCGCGTACGGCCGCTCGTCGAACTCGGCCTCGTCGAAGCCGAGCGTCACGGCCTCGAGCGGCGTCTCGCTCTCCTGCGCGGCCAGCGACGCCACGAGCGACGAGTCCACGCCGCCCGAGAGGAACATGCCCACGGGCACGTCCGCCACCAGTCGCTTGCGGACGGCGTTGCGGGCGAGCCGTTCCACCTCGTCCACGATCTCGCGCACCGGCTGGCGCACCTTGTCGCGATACGACAGGTGCCAGTACCGCTCCACCCGGCAGGCGCCCGTGTCGGCCTCGAACCGGAGGATGTGCGCGGGCGCGAGCTGGCGCATGCCGCGGAAGATGCCGAGCGGCGCGGGCACGGCCTGATAGACGAGGAACGCGTCCACGGCGTGCGGCTCCACCTCCAGCGGCCCGTCGTGCAGGTGCATCAGCGCGTTCGCCACTGACGCGAAGGCGAACTCATGGCCCGTGTGCCGGTAGAACAACGGCTTCTTGCCGGCGCGGTCGCGGGCCGCGGCCAGCTCCCGGCGGTCGCCGTCCCAGACGGCGAACGCGAACATGCCGTCGAGGC
This sequence comes from uncultured Gemmatimonas sp., assembly GCA_964556915.1. Classification (GTDB taxonomy): domain Bacteria; phylum Gemmatimonadota; class Gemmatimonadetes; order Gemmatimonadales; family Gemmatimonadaceae; genus Fen-1231. The sequence goes on along the minus strand of CAZKYG010000206.1, from coordinate 7,737 downwards.
GGTCCACCAGCCCGCGCAGCCCCCAGCGCCGGTAGCCGTGAAGCACGACCTCGGTGTCCGCGTGCGACACGAAGCGCACGTCGCGCTCAAGTTCGCGCCGGAGCTCGCGGTGGTTGTAGATCTCGCCGTTGAAGACAATCGCGCAGCGGCCGTCGGCGCTCACCATGGGCTGGTGGCCCGCGGGCGTGAGGTCCACGATCGACAGGCGCCGGGCCGCGAGCACTGCGCCCGGTGCTTCCCACACGCCGGCGTCGTCCGGCCCGCGATGGTGCATCAGTTCGCGCGCGGCAACGATCCGGTCGCGATGCGCCTGTGCGCGCGGGCCCACCATCCCGACGATGCCGCACATCCTAGGGGCGCCCCGCGGTCGTCATCGCCGCCGCCTCGTCGAGCACGGCCAGGTACTCCGCGGCCACACGGTCCCACGCGTACCGCCGCGACGACTCCACGGCCGCGGCGCCCATGCGCGCGCGCAGGCCCGCGTCGTCGCGCAGCGCAACGACACGCGCGCGCAGCGCGTCAGCGCCGAACGGGACGAGCCAGCCGTTCACGCCGTCGGCGACGAGTTCCTCGGTGCCGTTGATGCGGTGGCAGACGATGGGCAGCCCGCTCGCGGCGGCCTCGAGCGTGACGAGCGAGAACGCCTCGTACCGCGAGGGAAACAGGAAGAGGTCGCTCGCGGCGTACCACGCCTGGGGCGCGGCGGACGGCGGGGCGACGTGCACGCGCGCGGCCGCGTCCGGCACGACGCGCGCCGCGTACGCGCGCATCGCCCCGGCGTCGCCGCGCCCCACGATCGCGAGGTGCGCATCCGCCACGCCCGCGATCGCGTCCACGGCGTCGCGCACGCCCTTGCGCTCCCAGTCGCCACCCATGAACAGCGCCACCAGCGCATCCGCCGGCAATCCGAGCTGCGCGCGCAGCGCGCGCTTCGCCGCCGCGTCCGCCGCGGGCCGGAAGACGGCATGATCGACGCCGTTCGGCACCACGCGGATCACGTCGCGGCGCACGCGGTAGTGCTCCTCGAGCTCGCGCGCCGTCCCCTGCGACACGGCGATCACGCGTCGCAGCCGCGCCGACCCGTACGCGCGGCGCTCCTCGCGCACGAACTGCGCCTGGGCGAACCGCTGGTACGCGGCGCCAATGCCGGATCCACCGCGAATGCCGCCGTACCGCGCCGTGAACGCCGCATGGCAGAACTGCGCCGTGACGACGTCGGCGTCGCGGGCCGCGGCGCCGATGGCATTGGTGATGGTGCAACCCGCCCGGCGTTCCGCCGCGCGTGCGGCGCGCGCGAACGCCCACGTGCGCACCACGGACGGCCGGGTCGGGGTGTCCACGCGCACCCACTCGACGCCGTCGAGCTCACACGCCCGCGCGATCACCGTGACGCTCGTCTCACGGGCCACGCGCGCCAGCACCTCGGCTGCGGCGCGCTCCTGGCCGCCACGCCGGTGCACCTCGTGCGCAATGAAGGCGAGCGACCACGGCCTCATGCGCCGCCGTCCGTGCGGGTGTCCGCGCCGCCGAACTCGGCGCACGCGCGCCGCTCCCACTCGCCCACGTGCCGCGCCACGTGCGCGAGCTCGGCGCCAAGCGACCAGAGCGCCGCCACGGTGTCGAACGACTTGGGCGTGTCGCGCATCACGCCGAGCCGGTACCGCACCGTGCGCCAGTAGAGCGACCGTCGCGCCTCGGGGTGTCCGTAGTGCTTCACGTGGAACCGCACCTCGGACTCCCGATACGCGCCGAGCCGTGCGCCGCGGGGCTGGCGGCGCGGAGGATGGTTCACGACGGCCTCGGGCACCCAGGCACGCGCAGCCCCGGCGGCGTCGAGGCGCACGCGCAGGTCCTGGTCCTCCATGTGCGGAAAGCGAAACCCTTCGTCGAAGCCGTTCACGGCCGCGAATCGCGACGCCAGGACCATGAAGTTGCACGACCACAGCCAGCCGCCGGTCTCGTTCACCGGCGCGTGGTAGAGTGGCGACCCAAAGCCGCCGTCGCACGTCGTGCGCCCCTCGTACACGTCGACGCCGGGCCGCACCGCGCACGCGAACGCCTCGAGCCAGTTGCGGTGCGGCTCGGTGTCGTCGTCGGTGAACGCCAGCCACGGATGGCGGGCGGCGCGCGCACCGGCGTTGCGATTGGCCGCCGGGCCGCGCGCCGGTCCCTCGACGACACGCACCCACGGATGCGATGCAGCGAGCGCCCGCGCCGCGGTCAGGGGGCGCGCGTCGTCGCTCACCACCACTTCGTAACGCGACGCCGGCAGCGTCTGCGCCCCGGGCGCGACGCAATCCAGCATCCGCCGCAACAGGTCGGGCCGGCCGCGGGTCGGGACCACGACGCTGATCTGGAGGGGGGTGGAGTCGCTCATGTGGGTCCCGGCCCGGCGAGCTCCCGCAGTGCCGCCACCAGGTTCCGTGCGTAGGCGGCAGAGCTGAACGCCACCGCACGTGTACGCGCGGCGGCGGCGATTTGCTTGGCACGCGCGGGGTCGTCGAGGAAGCGGGCCACGGCGGTGGCCAGCGCGGCCGCGTCCCCGTAGGGCGTCAGCAGGCCGTCGACGCCGTCCGTGACGATTTCGGCCGGGCCGCCCTCCGCCCCGGCCACCACCGGCTTGCCGAGCGCCATCGCCTCGACGACCACGATGCCGAACGGCTCGCGGTCGGCCGCATGCACGACGACGTCCATCGCCTGCATCCATTCCGCCGGATTGGGCTGGAACCCCGCGAAGGTCACATGCGGCGCGAGGCCGTTGCGTGCGGCCTGCACGCGCAATCCGTCCGCGTATGCGGGCTCCGTTTCGTGCGGCCCGCCCACCACCACCGCGTGCACCGCCGGATGCGTACGGCGCAGGAGCGCCATGGCGTCGAGGAACACGTGCACGCCCTTCCAGCGCTGCAGCCGCCCGACGATCCCGACGATGGGCCCGTCCGCGGGCAGCCCGAACCGCGCGCGCAGGGCGCGTGGATCCTCGAGGCGCGCGTGCTCGATCGCGCCGAGTGACACGCCGGGGTACACGATGCGCACCGGGCGCCGCGGCCAGATCCGCGCCTGCGCGGCAGCGCCGGCCGTCGACAGCGTGATGACGCCGACGGCGGGCCAGAGCGTGGCGAGGCGATCCAGCCAGTCGGGGCGCGGCGTGCCCACCTGGTACCAGGCGCACGGCACGCCGGCGAGCAGTGCCGCCGGCCCCGCCGTGGCCTGCCCCGCCACCATCCACCCGACGCACAGGTCCACGTGCCGCTCGCGCGCCAGCGCGGCGATCCGTCGCACGGCCGCGACGCGTTTCGCGACCTGGCGAAAACGGCCGGCGTTCACGACGTGGCAGCTGATGCCGAGCGCGCGTACTTCCTCGACGAGCGGCCCGGCGCGCAGGAAGGCGACGGTCCACTCCACGCCGGCGTCGCCCGAGTCGCGCAGCAGCTGCCGCAGCATTTCTTCGCCACCGCCCAGCGCGTGGCCGAGGGGCATGACGACGAGCACGCGCAGGGTGCCCGTGGCGGCGTCCCTCGCCGGCACGCCGGGCGCCGCGGTTGCGACGGGATGCATCATCCGCCGGGGGGCCTGGGAATGCGGGCCGCGCGCTCGCTGGCGGACGCGCGCGCCTGACGCCATGCACGCCAGCCGGCGAGGCGGCCCGCCCACGTGGCGCCCACCTTCGCGCCGACGTCGGCGTCGCGGCGCCACAGCAGTCGTGGCACCTGCGCGAGGCCGGGCTCGATGCGCGTGCCCACGCCCAGGCCCCATGCCATGAACGCCACACGCCCCGGCGCCCCGAGATGTTCGAGCAGCGCGAGCGTCTCGTTGTGCACGGCCTCCACCTGCGGCGCGGCCGCGAACGATCCGCGGTGACGCTGGTCGGCGTCGTGGCGCGGCGCGATGTGGTGGTCCACCGCGATCGCGGGATCGTAGATGAGCGTCCAGCCGGCGCGGCGGAGCGGCAGGCAGAGCGCCAGTTCCCAGAACATCTGCGCGCCCGCGCCACGCAGCCGTGCGTCGAATCCCACGGCCCGCACGAGCGACGTGCGGAACGCGGCATTGGCGCCCTTGAGCACGTCCACGGGACGCGCCGGCCCCGCGCCGAGGTGGTGGTGACCGATCACCCGGCCGAACCATTGCACGCGGCCCACGTCGTCGCGGTCGCCGCGTTCGGCCGGCTGCCAGTCGCGGCCGCCGACGCCCCCGACCCGCGGGTGCGCGAAGACAGCGTCGAGGCGTTCGATCCAGTCGGGCCGCGGCTCTGCGTCATCGTCCGTGAGGGCAACGATGTCGCCGCGCACGCGCGCGAGCGCCGCGGACATCGCCGCGATCACGCCCGGTGCCGTCGTCGTGGCGATGGTGACCGGATAGGCGCGGCGCGCGGCCTCGGCGGCCACGACCTCGGCGGTCGCCGCGTCGTCGGCGCGCGCGCCCACCACCACCTCGAACGGCGGCACGCGTTGCGCGGCAACGGCACGCAGGCAGCGCGCGAGGTCCGACGGCCGGCGCCACGACGGGATGATCACCGAGATCGTCGTGACGCGCGACGTCGTGGGCGGGGAGGCGGGCGGCATGGCGGTTAGGCCTGAGTATGGGCGTCCGCCCCTGCCGCGCCAAGCGCGGGACCCGTAGAATCCCTCCGTGTCCGCCCCATTGCACGTCATCCGGCCGGCCGAGCGACGCCTCTTCCCCGACCTTCGCGAGCTCTGGGCGTTCCGGGACCTCTGCAGCGCCCTCGGCCGCCGCGACGTGACGCTGCGGTACCGCCAGACGGTGCTCGGCGTCGTGTGGGTCGTGCTCCAGCCCATGGTCGCGGGCGGCGTGTTCACCGTGATCTTCGGGCGCGTCGCGCGACTCCAGAGCGGGGCGCAGTCGTATTTCCTCTTTGCTTACGCCGGATTCGTGGCCTGGAGCGCGTTCTCCAACGCCCTCACGCGGGCCGCGGCCTCGGTGATCGGCCAGGGCAACCTCGTCACCAAGGTCTTCTTCCCGCGGCTGGTGCTGCCGGTGTCCGCGCTCTTCTCGGCCGTGGTGGACTTCCTCGTGGGAATGGCATCGCTGCTCATCGTCTTCACGATCAAGCCGGTGCCGATCGGTGCGGCGCTGCTCACGCTGCCGTTCTGGACCGTGCTGCTCTTCGCGATGGGACTCGGGCTCGGCACCATTGCCGCCGCGCTCTCCGTCCGGTTTCGTGACGTGCAGCACGCGCTCCCCGTGCTCGTGCAACTGCTGTTGTACGCGAGCCCGGTGGCCTACGCCACGTCCGCCGTGCCCGAATCGATCCGCGCGTGGTTCGTGCTGAATCCCCTCACGGGCGCGCTCGACGGATTCCGCTGGGCGTGCATCGGCACGGCCCCGCCGTCAGCGACCGGAGTGGCCATCGCGGTGGCCGGTGCGGTGGTCTCGCTCGCGGCCGGCGCCATCGTCTTCGCAAAGTTCGAGCGCCAGATCGCCGATGTCCTCTAGCACGCCGGCGATCGAGGTGCGCGGGCTGTCGAAGGCCTACCGCCTCGGCATGGAGGACGCGGCGACGACCTTCCGTGAGGCGATCGTGCGGTCGCTGTCGCGCGCGGACGCCGGGACCGCGACCGACCCCGCCATCCTCTGGGCGCTGCGCGACGTGTCGCTCGACATCGCGCGCGGCGAGACGGTCGGCATCATCGGCCGGAACGGCGCCGGCAAGAGCACGTTGCTCAAGCTCATCTCGCGCATCACCTGGCCCACCGAGGGCGAGATCCGCCTGTTCGGGCGCATCGGCAGCCTGCTCGAGGTCGGCACCGGATTCCATCCGGAACTCACCGGCCGCGAGAACATCTTCCTCAACGGGACGATCCTCGGCATGCGCCGCCACGAAATCCGGCGCCGGTTCGACGAGATCGTCGCGTTCGCCGAGATCGAGCGGTTCCTCGACACGCCGGTGAAACGCTACTCGAGCGGCATGTACATCCGCCTCGCGTTCGCCGTGGCCGCGCACCTCGATCCCGAGATCCTCGTGGTGGACGAAGTGCTGGCCGTCGGCGACGCGGCGTTCCAGCGGAAGTGCCTCGGCAAGATGGGCGAGGTGGCACGCGAGCAGGGCCGCGCCGTCCTCTTCGTGAGCCACAACATGGTGGCCATCACCGCGCTCTGCCGGCGCGCCGTGCTGATCGAGGGCGGCCGCGTGGTGGAAGACGGGCCCGCGAGCGCCGTCGTGCAGCGCTACCTCAAGTCGCTCGAGACGATCGCCGCCGTGCCGCTCGCCGCGCGCAAGGACCGCGGGGGCGACGGCGCCCTGCGGTTCGAGTCGCTCACCGTGCGCAATGCGTCCCTCGGCGGCGGGCTCGTGCGCTCCGGCGACGACGTGGACGTCGAGCTCGCATACCGGTCGGCGGCGGCGACGCTGCGCAACGTGCACGTGGACCTCGTGATCCACGGACCGTTCGACGAACAGCTCGCCCAGCTGTCGAACACGGCGCAGCGGGGCGTGTTCGAGCAGGTGCCGGGGGCCGGCGTGTTCCGCTGCCGCATCCCGCGGTTCCCGTTCGAGGGCGGCGCGTACCGCATCACCGTGTATTCCGAGGTGGACGGCGATGTCGCCGACTGGGTGACGCACGCGGCCACGCTCGATGTCGAGCCCGGCGACTTCTTCGGCACCGGGCGCACCAACTTCGAGGGCCAGGGCCGCTTCCTCATCCCGCACGAGTGGAGCGCGCGGTGACCGGGCCGGCGTACGGCGAAGACCGGTACCGCGGCGACGCGGGCGAGGAATACTTCGCGTGGCAGGCCGGGATCGGCCGCCTCGGCGGCACCCTCGACCGCTGGAAGTTCGAGGCGTTCGTGCGCCCGACGGATGCGGTCCTCGACTTCGGCTGCGGCGGCGGGTTCCTGCTCGACACGCTCGCGTGCGCGCGCAAGGTCGGCGTCGAGCTCAACGCCGCGCCGCGGCGCCACGCCGCCTCGCTCGGCATCGAGGTGCACGAGTCGCTCGCCAGCGTGCCGGACGCGAGCGTGGACGTGGTCATCTCCAACCACGCGCTCGAGCACGTGCGCGCCCCGCACGACGTGCTCGCCGAGTGCCTGCGGGTGCTCAGGCCCGGCGGTCGCGCCGTGGTCGTGGTACCCTACGAGGGATGGCTCATGCCGGAGCCGTTCCAGCCGGGGGACGTGAACCAGCATCTCTATGCCTGGGCGCCGATGCCGTTCGGCAACCTGTTCCAGTCCGCGGGATTCGCCGTGGACGTGAGCGAGGTGCTCTGGTCCGCGTGGACGCCGGGGGCGTGGAAGCGGTGGGGCTGGAACGCGACACTGTACCGGTGGGCGTGCTTCGTGCTCGCCCTCAGGTACCGCGCGCCGCAACTGCGGGTCGTCGCCCGCCGGCCGGCGCCGTGACGGCAGCCCGGCCATGACGCCGCAGCCCGTCGGCGACATGGCGGAACGCGCGCGCGCCGTGTACGACCGCGAGCCGGCGGCGTACGCCGGCACCGAGCTGCACCCGGCGGAGCGCCGCCTCCTCGCCGAAGTCGGCACGCGCTGGGGACAGGTCCGCATGCTCGACATCGGGGTCGGTTCCGGCCGGACGACCCTCACCTTCGGCGCCATCTGTGCGGACTACATCGGGATCGACTATTCCCCGGAGATGGTGCGACGTGCGCAGGAGCGTGCCGCGGCCGTCCCGCGCGCCCGCATTGCCCCCGGCGATGCCCGCGCCATGGCGGAGTTCGCCGACGGGTCGTTCGATGTCGTGCTGTTCAGCTTCAACGGCATCGACTCGAT
>CAZKYG010000205.1:0-6088 GCA_964556915.1 uncultured Gemmatimonas sp. | reverse complement strand
GCGAACGTGAAGGCCGCCGCGGGGCCCGCGCCGTCGGGGTCCACGGTGTACGCGTTGCCGGCGGCGTCGTAGGTGATGGTCCCGACGTCGGTCCCGTAGTCGCGCTTGGTGAGCGTGCGGGGCGCGGCGAACTCGCGGAACCGCGAGAAGGCGGCCGCCGAGATGTAGGGCTGCGCGTACACCTGCAGCGTGAGGTTCGGCGTGAAGGTCCAGTTGACGCGCGTGTCGAGCGAGAGCGTGCGCGAGTCGAGCCACGCGAATACGTACCGGTGGCCGGCGAACGCGGTCGCGGTCGGGTCGGCCACGGCGGTGACGTACTGCGCCGACGTCGTCCCGCTGTTCCAGGTGGGCGAGAGCTGCACGAACACGTTGCTGGCCGGCTTGATCGCCACGCCGGGCGCGATCGTGAAGTCCGCCGTGGGATCGTCCGTCCCGGTGGACCCCTCGAACGTCAGGTCGAACACGGCCGGCTTGCGCGCGTCCGTGGACACCTGGAAGTGGCCGAACCGGTATCCGTTGCGCATCAGCACCGGACCGCCGCGCGCGAGTCGCGCGTCCTCCGAGCTCGGGCGGTAGATACCGAACACCCGCAGGCGCCAGTAGTTGGGAAAGCTCCACTGGTAGAAGACGTCCTCCTGCTCGTCGTCGCGGGTGCCGTCGTAGGTGAACCGCACCTGGCCGCCGGCAGTGACGCCCATGCTGCGGTACCAGCGGGTGGGCCGCGTCCACTGCCGGAGGATGTTGGCGTTGGTGTACAGGTAGTCGGCGTCGCCGAGGTAGGCGAGGTCGTTCACCTCGAATCCGGGGCTGCGGATGTTCTCCATCACCTCCCACTGCCAGTCGCCGCTCTGCCTGGCCACGCGCGTGTAGAGTCCGTAGCCGCGCATCGAGGTGGCGGCCGGGTCGTAGCGCGTGCTGAAGAGGCCGTCCGAGGTCACGGTGCGGTCGGGCCGCTGGTAATAGTGGGTCACCGACTGCTGCGTGAGGGCGATGGACGAGCTGCTCCCCTCCACGTCGGAAAGGGCCACGCTGCCCATCCAGACATAGTCGCGGTTGTGCCAGCCGTGCTCCCAGTCCATCCCCAGCGTCGTCGCGCGGCTGCGCAGCCGGTTGGCGACCACCGTGTCGCCGCCCATGCTGCGCAGCGTGGACGTGACGATGCCGCCGATCGTCGTGGCGCCCTGCCGCAGTTCCTTCGACACGCGGCCCACGAAGTAGTTGGTCAGCGGTTCGACCATCTGTTCCTGCACGGGGTCACCGGGCGCCGCGACATAGCGCGCGGTCTCCTTGTTGGTGACGGCGTCGAGGATCCCGATGGTGTATCCCGACGCCGTGCGGCCGGTGACCTTGGCGGCGCCGAGGATGGTGGCATTGTCGGGCACGTCGGCATACGCGCCGGCGTTGCCCACGTAGCCGGCGAGTTGCGGCGGCCGGCCGATGCGCCGTGTGTAGAACACGTCGAGGCTCGAGAAGTTGCTGCAGAACATGCAGCTCGCCCCGCCGAAGTAGAACGGGCTCTGGTCCGTCACGAAGAACGGGCGCTTCTCGTCGTAGAACGTCTCGTACGCCGAGAGGTTGAGCGATGCCGGATCCACCTCCACCTGGCCGAAGTCGGGGTTCAGCGTGGCGTTGAGCGTGAGGTTGGGCGTGATGAGGTACTTCACGTCGGCGCCGGCGTTGAGCTTCGAGTCCGACGACGAATGGAACGGATCGCCCGCGGCCGCGGGCTGGAAGAGTCCCTTCGTCACCACGTAGGGGACCACCTCGGCGGCGCGGGGCTGCGGCGGCAGCTTCATGCCCGCGAGGTGGCCGAAGAACGCCGGGCCGTGCGCTTCGTCGAGCTTGCGGTAGGCCCACATGTCCTGCTCGTTGAGGCGGTCCACGTAGCGCCACATCTGGAGGCCCCACGTCTGGTCCTCGCCGCTCCGGAACCTGAGCTGCGAAAACGGAATCCGCATCTCGGCCGTCCAGCCCGCGGAGTCCACGTGCGCCGCGGCCTGCCATACCGGGTCCCATCCATCGTCGCCGTTGAACGAGTCGCCGCGGACGCCCGCCGGGTTGATCTCGAAGAGCGCGACGTCGAGGTGATTGTGGTACGGGTCGAGCGAGACGTAGAACTTGTCGGTGGTGAGCGAGTTGAACGACCCGTTGTTGCCGTTGCCGTCGAGCAGCTGGTCGCGCCGCGCGAGCGGGGCGTGCAGGCCGTGCGGGCCCGACGGGTCGCTCATGCGGGCGCTGATGTAGAGCGCGGCGTCGTCGTAGAGGAAGCGCACCTCGGTGGTCACCGACGGCGCGGCGCCGTCGGTGGGCTGCTGCTGGTGAAAATCCGACGTGGGCTGCGCGGCGCTCCACGCGGCCTCGTCCGGGATGCCGTCAATGACGATCGGGCCCGTGCGGCGCGCGGCGTTGGCAACCACGGGCGGCGTGGGGTGGACGGATGCGACGTTCTGGGCGCGGACCGCGAACGGGAGCGCCAGCGCAAGAACGAACGACCGCGCGACGAACGGGGACGCGAGGAGCGAGCGGGACCGGCGCACGGGCAACGTCATGGCGGGGAGGCAGGGCGAGAGTGGCGCCGGGCCCTGGGGGTTGCCCGACAATCAGGATGAACCGCGAACACTCCGGGGGTTGGACCTCGTACCGGGCTCAACGGTTTGGAACGGGCAGAAGTTTCAGCGGATGCCGGTCAACATTGACCCGTTGTGGACCCTGCGGCAACGTCCACCCATGCCAAACCATGCGGAGCGTCAGCGCGCGCGTCGCTCCACCCTCTCCGCCGACGAGGCCCGACGCCTCGCGCTCGGCGCACTCGGCTTCGGCGGCAAGCGGCCCGCGCGCGCGGGGGCCGCCCACGGGCGCGCCACGGCCGCGCGGCTCGGCGCGATCCAGGTGGACTCGGTGAATGTGCTGGCGCGCGCGCACTACCTGCCGACGTTCTCGCGCTACGGACCGTATCCGGTGGAGGCGCTCGACCACCTCGTGCACGGATCGCGGGAGCTGTTCGAGTATTGGGGGCATGCGGCGTGCTTCCTGCCCATGGATCTCTACCCGCTGATGCGCTGGCGCATGCAGGGCCAGGTGCACGCGTGGTCGGGCATCAGCGCCAGGGCTCGCGCATTCCACGAGGCCGTGTTCAATGAGATCGCCGCGCGCGGGCCCCTTGCCGCCGGTGAGCTGTCGAGCCCGGGGCGGAGCACCGGCCCGTGGTGGGGCTGGTCCGACGGCAAGCGTGCGGTGGAGTTCCTGTTTCGCCAGGGCAGGCTGGCCATCGCGGGGCGGCGCCACTTCGAGCGACTCTACGACGTCACGGAGCGCGTCGTGCCCGCGCACCTGCTCGGCGCGTCGCCGATCCCCGCGCGAGACGCGCAAAAGGAGCTCATCGTGCGCGCGGCGCGCGCGATGGGTGTCGGCGCCGCGCGGGACATCCTCCAGTACTACCATATAGAAGGGTTCTGGGACCGGCAGACGCCACGCGGCCTCCGCAAGCCGCCGCCGATGCAGGCGGTGTTCGACGAACTCGTCGAGGCCGGCCGCCTCGTGCCGGTGCACGTGGAAGGATGGAAGACGCCGGCGTACATGGTGCCCGAGGCGCGCATCCCGCGCACGATCGATGCCCGGGCCATCGTCTCGCCGTTCGATCCGCTCATGTGGGAGCGGAAGTGGACGAAGGCCGTCACGGGCTTCGACTACCAGATCGAGATCTACGTGCCGGCGCACAAGCGCGTGCACGGCTACTACGTGCTGCCGTTCCTGATGGGCGACCGGTTCGTGGCGCGCCTGGACCTCAAGGCCGACCGCAAGACGCGCCGTCTGCTCGTGCACGCCGCGTACGTGGAGGAGGGTTGCGAGGCGGGCGCGGTGGCCGACGCCGTCGCGGCCGAGCTGCGGCTGCTCGTCGCGTGGCTTGGACTCGATCGGATCGTGGTGGGCCGCCGGGGCACGCTTGTGCCGCACCTGCGACTGGCGACGGCCGGCTAGCCCGCGTCGCCTGCCGCAGCCGGGTGCCTTGTGGGGTAATCTATCCCCCCCCGGGAAGCCCCCGGCAGCGCCATGCCGGAAGCGGGATGGCCCGCTTAGGTTGGAGTCCATGTCAGACGGCCCAATCATCAGCCTCCGGAACGTCACCAAGAAGTTCGGCGACGTGACCGCGGTGAACGACGTCTCCTTCGATGTGCAACGCGGCGAGACGTTCGCGTTCCTCGGCCCCAACGGCGCGGGGAAGACCACCACCATCCGCATGCTCACCACGCTCACGCGTCCCACGAGCGGCACGATCGCGATGGACGGCCTCGATCCCGTCACGCATCCCACCGACGTGCGCCGCCGGTTCGGCGTCGTGTTCCAGGACCCGAGCCTCGACCAGGAGCTCACGGCGTGGGAGAACATGGAGGTGCACGGCGTGCTGTACCACGTGCCGCGCAAGGAGACGCGCGAGCGGGCCACGCTGCTGCTCGAGCTGTTCGAGCTGTACGACCGCAAGGACGCGCTCGTGAAGACGTTCTCGGGCGGCATGCGGCGCCGGCTGGAGATTGCGCGCGGGCTGCTGCACACGCCCACGCTGCTCTTTCTCGACGAGCCGACGCTCGGCCTCGACCCGCAGAGCCGCAACCAGATGTGGACGCACGTCAAGAACCTCAACAAGTCCGAGGGCGTGACGGTGTTCCTCACCACCCACTATATGGATGAGGCCGAACGCGTGGCCGACCGTATCGCGGTGATCGACCATGGCAGGATCGTGGCGATCGGGAGCGCGGCCGAGCTCAAGGCGCAGACGAAGACCGAGTCGCTCGAGGCCGCGTTCCTCGCCCTCACCGGGCACGCGATCCGCGAGGAAACCGCGGGCGCCGCCGACCGCATGCGGCAGATGGCCGCGATGTTCAGGAGGCGCTGACCATGAGTGTCGTCTACATCCTCTGGCTGCGCGAGGTGAAGAAATACCTCCGCTCGCGCGCGCAGATCATCGCGTCGCTCGGTTCGCCGCTCATGTACCTGTTCGTGCTCGGCTTCAGCCTCGGCCCCGTGTTCCAGAAGGCCGGCGAGGGGAGCTACCTGCAGTTCATGGCGCCCGGCATCATGGCGATGACCGTGCTGTTCACGGCCATGTTCTCCGGCATCGCGATGCTCTGGGACCGGCAGTTCGGGTTCCTCAAGGAGACGCTCGTCGCGCCCGTGCCGCGCATCTGGATCATGCTCGGCCGCACGCTGGGCGGCGCGACCGTCGCGTCCATCCAGGGGACGATCATCTTCATCGTGACGCTCGTCGCCGGGTTCCGCCCGCAGCACTGGTTCATGGTGCCCGTGGCGTTCCTGATCATCATCATGATCGCCGTGGTGTTCGCCGCGCTCGCGACGGCGATCGGCTCGACGCTGAAGGAAATGCAGGGGTTCCAGATGGTGATGAACTTCCTGGTGATGCCGATCTTCTTCCTGAGCGGCGCCCTGTATCCGCTGAACGGGCTGCCCGCGGCGCTTCAGGTGCTGACGCACGCGGATCCGCTCACGTACGGCATTGACGGGGTGCGCGGCGTGCTGCTCGGCACGTCGCACTTCGGCGTTGCACTCGACGTGGGCGTGCTCGCGGCCGTGGGCGCCGTGTTCCTCGTGCTTGGCGCCTGGCGGTTCTCGAAGATCGACGTGTGATCGTCGGCCGGTGCGCGTTACGGGCCGGGGCGAAACGACTCGGCCACGATCCAGCCGCAGGCGGACAGCACCCACGACGTGACGAACTCCTGCCACTGGCCGGGATTCGGGCCCCTCGCCACCGGGGGCACCCAGATGATGAGCGTGAGCAGCGCCATCTGGGCGGCGACGAGCGCCGTCGCCAGCCGCGCCGTCACGTTGAGCAGGATGGCGAGACCGGCGGCAACGAATGTCGCGCCCGTGAGGTAGCCCCAGAACACGCCCGATCCGGGCAGCCAGTGCGGCACCAGCGGCGCGGTGGCATTCATGTACAGGAAATGGGCGACGCCGAATGGAATCATCGCGGCGCCGAACAGGCCGTGCGCGGAGCGCCGCGGGGCGGCGCCCCGCCCGCGGCCCCCACCCGAGGCGGGCGGTTCACCCCCCCGGGCCCCCGCCCCCGCGGCGG
>CAZKYG010000204.1:0-14257 GCA_964556915.1 uncultured Gemmatimonas sp. | reverse complement strand
AGTGCCAGGTCTTGGGATTGCTGAGCTGCTTTTCCCAGATCTCGCCGATCCCGGGCAGGGGGGCATCCATCACCGCCCAACGTGTCACGCGAGACGGATATTGTGCCGCAAAGGCGTAGCCCACCATGTTGCCGATATCGTGCGTGACCAGATCGACCTGACCGATTTTCAAACGGTCCAGGACCTGGGCGAGATCCTGAGCCTGGGATTTCTTGTCGTACCCAGTCGCTGGGTGAGACGAGAGGCCCATGCCGCGCAGATCGGGCACGATGACGGTGTGGTCTTTCACCAGCTTCTTGACCAGTGGCGACCACATATCGCCTGTATCGCCGAAACCGTGCAGCATGAGGACGGCAGGCCCATGTCCTCCAACGCGGACATGGAGAGTCGCGCCATCGACCTTGAGTTCCTCGATTTGAATGTCGCTGGGAAAGGGCATGATTGCGGCGAGCGCTGGCGCCGCAATGAGCGAGACAGCGAGTACAGCGCCGAGCAAGCTGGCGAGGCGCGATGAGATGGGATTTGGCATGCGGATCTCCATGATTGATCCGCAACATCTGTGCACGCTCGAGCTCGACGTATTTTAAGAACAGCGCGACCCTTGTTGAAAGCTGCCGCCAACCGCTCGCGAGAGTGCGTCAAGCAAAATGGCGGTTTTGAGCGAAGTCCGATCAAAATTGAAAATCCAGTAAGGCTGGAAGCTCCTAGCTCTCGTCTCAAGATTTGAGAATTGGAGACTTCGATGCGACCTGACTGGCTTCTTGCTGCGGCGTTCCTCGGCGTTGTCGTTACCGGTTGCCAAACCAAAGTTGGCGATCAACCACTCCACGAGTCCTCGAAGCTTCTCTTTCACGAACCGATCCCTGGAGTGACGGGAAAGGCGTTGACCGCAGTTGTCGTGGACTTGCCTCCCGGCGCCAACGCGGCGCCGCATCGGCACGGCGATGCGTTCGTTTACGCATGCGTCGTGGAAGGTGCAGTCACGAGCCAGCTAAGAGGGGAGCCGGCTAGGACGTTCAACGCTGGCGACAGCTGGTCTGAGCCGCCGGGGGCTGATCACATCGTCACGCAAAATGTCTCAAAACGTCACGCGGCGCGACTTCTCGTTGTCTTTGTCGCGAATGAGGGCGCTGCTCTCAAAACGTTGGACGGGGAGTAGAGGCGATGAGCGAGCGGATAGACTACAGAACTCTCAGCGCCCACGGCGTAAGAATGCTTGGAGGAGTTCACGCTTATCTCGGCTCTAGCGGATTGCCAGTTGAGTTGATCAACCTGGCTTACCTACGCGCGTCGCAAATCAACGGATGTGCATTTTGTATCGACATGCACACGCACGATCTCATCGAGCAGGGTTTGCATGCCGGGAAGTTGATGTTGACCCAGGTCTGGCGCGAGGCGGGTTCGCTGTTCGGCGAGCGGGAAAAGGCGGCGCTGGCCTGGAGTGAGACTGTGACTCGAGCAGGCCAGACGCGCGTGCCGGACGTGGATTTCCATGCTGCCAAGGAACTCTTTTCTGACAAGGAGTTAGCCGATCTGACGCTCGCCGTGGCGCTGATTAACGCATATAATCGGCTCTCGATTGCCTTTCGCCGGGCTCCCGCATCGGCTGAAGCAGCTAAGACCGACAGCGAGTGATTTTGTCCATTTCCGACAATCGAGCAGGCGAGCATTCCATAGTCTGACCTGTGCCCCGTGCACACTGTGGTCGATTGGAATCGATTTTCGCCTGTGCCAGTTTTCTTGAATGGCAGTCGCCATCGAGGTCGGACATGAGCAGCGGAGCATTTGGGAGCGCCTTGGGGGAGCGCTTTCTGATGGAGGAGACGCCCGCCCTCGTCACGCGTAGTCTGGGCAAATCGGAAATCGTAATCACTGAGCTTTTCGGCGATCCGCGCCAGGAATTCATGTCGGGCGCAATCCCGCGGGAGGATGCGTTTCTCGTCGGGTTGCAGCTGCGTGACTTTCCTGAGCACGAATACTGGGAGGACGGCCGGCAGCAGCCGGTTGCAAATCTCAGGGCCGGAGAATCCCTGATCTATGATCTTAGGCGCGATCCTGTCGTTCGGATCAATCAGCCATTCCATTCGATGCATTTCTATCTGCCTCGCACAGTGCTGAATGCCCTGGCTGATGATGCTGGCGTCGCCCGCATCGGCGATCTCGACTATCGACCCGGCCTGCCGGTCATAGACCATACGATCAGCAATCTCGGCAATTCAATCCGAGCTGCGTTCAGCAACCCCGACCAGGTCGGGCGCTTGTTTGTCGACCACGTGACGCTCGCTGTCGCCGCTCACGTTGCGCACCTCTATGGCGGCATGCGCGCTGAAAAAATCGGGAGAGTGCGCGGGCTTGCGCCTTGGCAGTTGAAGCGAGCAACCGAGCTCCTGTTGGACAACCTCGATGGCGAGGTCTCCCTGGGTGTCATTGCCAACGCCTGCGAGCTTTCTCTCAGTCACTTTTCAAGAGCGTTTCGAGAGTCCACGGGCCAGGCGCCGCACCAATGGTTGCTGCATCGACGTGTGAACGCGGCGAAGGATTGCCTCCGCAGGCGGGGATTATCGCTTGCCGAGATCGCAATCGCGTGTGGGTTCGCCGATCAGAGTCACATGACGCGCGTGTTTACCCGCCTCGTTGGCGTCAGCCCTGGGGCCTGGCGGCGCAGCCTTTCGGAGTAATGGCGGTGGCGGCAAAAGGCGCATACGGAACGAGTCTGGCTCGCACCTTCCACATGGATCTGGCGCCGGCATTCGTCTTTCAAAAGCTTGAGTCCGCTGAAATTGCAGTCACGCAGATAAAGTGCGATCGGCGAAACAACGGCTTTACCGCGCCCATCCCGATCGAGGACGCATTTCTAATAACGCTGCAGATCCGACGGGTAGAAGAGCATGAGTTCTTCCAGGATGGGCGCCCTGCCGAGACAGGACCGTTGGCTGCCGGATCCACTTGCATCTACGATCTCCGTCGCAACCCGATGGAAGAGAGCATCAGTCCGTTTCACTCGCTTCACTTCTACGTGCCGCGCACGACGCTGAACGCGATGGCCGATTCGGACGAAGCTCCGCGGATTGACGACTTTGACAATTCGCCGGGTCTCGGAGTTGATGACCCCACCATTCGGGGACTGGGGCAGACACTTCTCCCGGCCTTCAACCGGCCTGACGAGGCAAATGTCATTTTCGTGGATCACATAAGCTCGGCCATAGCAGCGTTTTCAGTTCGCAAATACGGGCGCGGTCCCAGTGATAACCGCGCGCCGCGTCCACATATGCATAGTCTCTCCCAAGATCACGATCGGCGGATAAAGGAGTTTCTTCGGGAACATCTCGACGGCGCTGTGAGCTTGAGGGAGGTTGCGCAGGCCTGTGGGCTATCGCATCGGGATTTCGCAGACGCTTTTCAAAGAGAGAATGGCGTCTCCTTTCATCGGTGGATGCTGATCCAACGTGTGGAGCGTGCAAAGGAATTGCTGCTCGGTGACAGAAGTTTCGCCGAGATTGCTCGTTCGAGTGGGTTTGCGACCGAGCGGCATTTGCGGCGAGTGTTTTCGAGAGTCACTGGCGTCTCGCTGAGCGACTGGCGCGCCAATCGCGATCGCTAGGCGGCGTTGGCTTCTCCGATGTCATGTCGTTCCTGAGCAAGGCCCGCACCTTTTCGCTAATACAGGAGCCGATCTGCCGTGGTTGATTTTCAGGATAGCGCGATAGGGCGCAAGGATTCTGGAGATCGCCATGGCCAAGACGTCCGATGCGGTGACCGTCACACAACACGAGCTACGTGAGCTCGAACGGGCAAACCAGACGGGCAAGCAGCCAGTCATGTTCATCCATGGCCTCTGGCTCTTGCCGAGCTCTTGGGACCGTTGGTCAGCGCTATTTGAGCAAGCTGGCTATGTTGCGCTGACCCCCGGCTGGCCTGACGATCCCGACACGGTTGCCGAGGCCAATGCACATCCCGAAGTCTTCGCTCGCAAGACGATAGGGGAGGTCGCCGATCATTTCAGTGAAATCGCGCGAGCGCTCAACACGAAACCTGCGATCATCGGGCACTCATTCGGCGGTTTGCTGGCGCAGATTCTCGCCGGGCGTGGGCTTTCAGTCGCGACTGTGGCGATCGACCCGGCGCCATTTCGCGGGGTACTGCCTTTGCCGTTTTCAGCCCTGAAATCGGCGTGGCCGGTACTCGGCAACCCGGCCAACCGCAATCGCGCCGTCCCGCTCACATTCGATCAGTTTCGATATGGTTTCGCCAACGCCGTTGGCGAGGAAGAAGCCCACCAGCTTTATGAGGCTTACGCCGTGCCAGCTGCTGGTGCACCGCTCTTTCAGGCGGCCACGTCCAACTTGAATCCATGGACGGAAGCCAAGGTAGACACCGAAGCCCTCAATCGCGGGCCGCTGCTCATCATTTCAGGCGAGAAGGATCACACCGTCCCATGGGCTGTCGCGGATGCGGCCTTCAAACAGCAGCAGCATAACAAGGCCAGCACAACGCAGATCGTCGAAATGAAGAATCGAGGGCACGCGCTCACGATCGATAGCGGCTGGCGTGAAGTTGCGAACACCGCGCTCGGATTCGTCAAGAGATTTGTATAGCGGGCAGCCGCAAGGAGATCTTAATGTACGCCAGCCGTCTCGACATCCCCGAGCACACTCGCAAGGGTTGCATCGCGTTACTTCAGGAGCGCCTCTCCGATTGCCTCGATCTGGAAGCCCAGATGAAGCAAGCGCATTGGAACGTCAAAGGTCCTGATTTCATACAGCTGCACCAGCTATTCGACAAAGTGCACGCGATCATTGAGGATTTCGCGGACACGATCGCGGAGCGCATTACTTCGTTGGGCGGTGTTGCGGACGGCAGGGTTAAGACAACAGCCGGGAAAACGCATCTCTACGAATACTCGTTGCAGGCGCATCTGGGGGATCAGCACCTCCGGGCAGTTGCGGCTGCGACGGCGCAGTTCGGCAAGTACATCCGAGCCGATATCAGCCGGGCCGATCAAATCGGCGACCCCGACACCGCTGATCTCCTGACTCAAATATCCAGAGAGACGGACAAGCAGCTCTGGATGGTCGAATCGCACCTCTATGCGGACTGATCCGGCCAATCGAATGACTGAGGAGGCGAAGCCCAATGAAAGTCAGCAGACTGCTCGAAGATACGAGGAGCCGATTGGCCGTCGTGCCTTCCGAAGCGTCCCTGAGGGTCGTCGCGTTTGCGTTCAAGAACCCGCGGATCGGCCTCGTCGTTGTCGTGGACAATGATGTGTCGATCGTAGGCGTCGTAACCAAGTCCGACATTGTTCATCATTTGGCGAGCGGCGGGGAAGTGGAGGCTGAGGCGTGCTCGGTCATGAGCCGACAGGTCACTTCATGCACGCTGAGAGACGATCTGCATGCGACCTATCAAGTCATGAAGCAGCGTAACCTCCAAAGCGCACCCGTCCTGAATGGCAAAGGAGCTCCCCTCGGCGTGTTGGATTTGCGGGATGCGCTCGGTGCTCTACTCAATGAACAACAGCAGGAGGACCGACTATTGATCGATTACATCCAAGGTGTCGGATATTGGTGACTGACGTCCGCGTTGACGCGAGTCTTGGTCGGCGCGACGGGGAGGTACGAATGGAAGGCAATTTCAATCCGCTGCGGCCAGGAACATCAGCGCCAAATTTCCGCCTTCTGCGTGCGCCAGGGGAGATGATTTCTCTCGCAGCATTGCGCGGCACCCCGGTTATACTCGCCTTTTATCCCGCCGACTGGAGTTCGGTCTGCGGCGATCAGATGGCGCTCTATAATGAGATCCTTCCTGAGTTCGGGAGATTCAAAGCGAAGCTGCTCGGCATCTCTGTTGACGGTGTGTGGTGCCATCGCGAATTCACTTCGGCCAGACAACTGAAGTTTCCGCTCCTCGCTGATTTCGAACCGAAGGGCGCCGTAGCGCGCAACTATGGTGTGTGCCGCGATAAGGATGGCACGACTGAGCGCGCTCTTTTCGTCATCGACGCTGACGGCAAGATCGCCTGGAGCCACGTGTCACCAATTGAGGTCAACCCAGGCGCCGACGACATCCTTGAAGCCCTTGAGAATCTCTACCAGGCGGATATCTGATGGCTACCCTCAAGACGCCTGTCACGACGGCCGATCACAGAGCAGGGGCCGATAACGCCCCGGTGACGCTCGTCGAATATGGCGACTATGAGTGCCCGCACTGCGGTCACGCTTATCCGATCGCCCAACGAATTCAGGAGCACTTTGGCGATCGGCTTCGGTTTGTGTTCCGGAACGTCCCGCTAAACGAAAGTCACCCTAATGCGGAAGCCGCCGCTGAGGTGGCCGAGTTCGCTGCTGCGCACGACAAGTTCTGGGAAATGCATGATCTCCTATTCGAGAACCAAGCCCAGTTCAGCGGGCAACTGTTCGCAGAGCTGGCTGAGACGTTGCATCTTTCGGCTCCAGCAATGGTCGCGGAGGTGAACGGAGGAAAATATCGCGATCGCGTTCGGAAAGATTTCAAAGGCGCCGTCAGAAGCGGTGTCAACGGGACGCCGACATTCTTCATCAATGGCGAGCGCCACGATGCGTCATTCGAGTTCGAGCAACTTCGTGCTGCGATAGTCCGAGCATTGTTGACCGGACGCTGAAGTCAGAGGTCATTTCTGGACCAGTTGCGGCCGCTCGCTGGTAGGCGTCCATCGACGTTGATTGGCCCATTTGTCTTTGAATGCTCCGCCGACAGAAAAGGACGTCGCCGTGCAAGACCAGATGATTCGATAATCATGGAGCGCCACAGAAAGGCAGACTCCCAATGACAAACCCCTCAGACGTCGTTGTACTGATTGGCAGCCTTCGCAAAGACTCAATCAATAGAAAGATTGCGAACGCACTCGTAGAACTTGCGCCGCCCGCGCTGAAACTCTCTATCATCGAAATTGGGCAATTACCCCTCTACAGCGAGGACGGAGAGGCAAGCCCGCCGCCGGCATGGGTTCAATTCCGCGAGCGAGCAAGCAGAGCCTCGGCCGTTCTCTTTGTTACGCCCGAGTACAACAGATCGGTTCCGGCCGGGCTGAAGAATGCGCTCGATGTCGGTTCAAGGCCTTATGGCAAAAGCGTCTGGAACGGAAAGCCGGGCGCGATCGTCAGCGCATCGCCAGGCATGATCGGCGGCTTCGGGGCCAACCATCATCTCCGACAATCGCTAGTCTTCCTGAACGTTCCTACGATGGCGCAGCCTGAAGCCTATGTTGGCCACGCAGACAAGCTGTTCGATGCGCAGGGAAACCTGAACGACGAACGCACGCGCAGCTTTTTCACGGCCTTTCTTCAGGCTTTCGCATCCTGGGTCGCTGTGAACGGCAAAGCCAAATAAAGTGCGTAGAGCGCGCAAAGGCGCAGGTCGTGGCTACCTTCGAACATCCGCACTTTTCATGATGCAGCGCTGATATCCCTTGGGGAAGCTCCGCTCGCGATCAGTTTTTACGAAACGTGACGAGCCAGCGGAGGTGCAGCGCCCGCAGCCTTCTGCGAGTGTCGCATGGAACGTCCGCTTTGAGCCGCAAAGCAGACACACGTCTCGTGCAGTCGTGAACCCGATGCAACCCGCCCGCTTTCCCCTCGGCCCGCGCGGGGCGCAATCGTTGATGAATCGCAGTTGCCAGATCAAAGGGTCTCACAATACGCCATCGAGGGCCTGGTCCCAGAGCCATCGTGCATTCGTGCGGGCGTCGTGCAACGTGCAGGCTAACGTGCGGCTTTTTTCGATCTGCCTGACTAGGTACAAAACACGCCCTTCGGGTGCCCGTATGCTCCGATCTGCTGGAAGGACCCGTAGGGGGTGAGGGGCGGCGAGGATGTCGGCACCCGACGCTGCATCCTTATTCGCTCTTAGTCCTTGGGAATGCGTTGCGGCTTTCTAACCGCGCCAGTTCTGCCTCACCGTCTGCCAAGGCCTTGACGCACACCGCTTCCCGCTCATCCGCGCTCGCGTAAAATTTGGCGCGTTCAGAGGAGTGAATGTCAATTGCCAAGAACCGGCCGTCTCTCATGCGCTCGACATTTCGGCGAACGTACACAATTCGCGGTTCGGCTCGCGGCGGGCAAACCTCGTTGAACTTGCTACTACGTGAGGATGCGCTGGCACTAGGGCGAGGAGCTTGGCGGCCGCTCCAAGTGAGAGTTTTCCGTTGATCGATCTCTTCGTCGATACTGCGGTCGATAAGATAGAAATCCTTAAGTTCTTTTCCCAACTCGCGACGCTTCTCGGTCTTCTTGTCGACCATGGGCAGTACCGTCATTCGAAGGAAGTCTTCGTTACCCCAACGGCCAGTGAGCAAGGCCTCCAAGCTGGCAAGGATACGTAAGCCATACCGTTCGATATCAGCTAATCCCGGTCCGCATATCTCCAGTACTCGGACTGCCTTTGCCTTCACTTCATCGCTTGGCCAAGCGTAAGCGAGGAAGGACGGATGGATGGAAGGATTAGGACGTGTGAGCCCGGGCGCGCGTACAAAATATCCTTCAGCGGAAATCTTTTCAGCGTCGATCGAACACTTTCCAGCCTCCGGCGCAGAAATTTCGGATGGGCAGGAGGAAATTTGTTCGCGGAATGGTCGAAGGTTTCCGGTTGAGTCGGTGGCCACGCCGTCCTTCGTGTGGCGACACGCGGATCGTTTGCGCGACGTCGCTTCCATGTCCCAAGCGGGCCGGTTGACGTTCAGTTTCTCGCCAACAACCGTGTAGCGGACGCGACCTTTGCATAGTTCCTCCCGTGTGAGAATCCATCCACCACGCTCGAGTATGCCGAACAGATCAACGAGGCGTCGGCCGGTCAGGCCGGTAGTTTGTTCCAGCCACTTCTTTGCTGGTTCTTCAATTCCCCGGTCGGCAAACCAAGCCAAATCCTTAAGCAGCCCGCGCGCTGAAGCCGGCTTAATCGCTTTCTGCGGTAGTGCCATAACGCCATTGACGAGCGACGCGCATGGCGGCGCCGGTGCGCTCGCATGTTCGTTCTCTTTAGGCCTTTCCATCGAGGCCTTCTCCAGATCGCTTTGCTTCCACCCATTTCAGGATGTCGCTTTCCCTCCAACCGATTCGGCCGGCGCTGATGCGGATTGGGGCAGGAAAGCTTCCAGCACGCACCATCCGCCATCGAGTCTGCCGACTGACGGGATGAATGTTCTCCACCTCAGCAAGTAATAGGAACCGTTCCACGACAGGCCTCCATCATTTGGTATGCGTCCGCATACGAAACGGTGGGCTTGATTCGATCCCCAAAACAAGATTATGTAGACACCCGCATACATAAAAACATGTGAGAGATTGCGTGCCAAGAAAGGCTTCCATCCCGGATCGCCCAAAACTCGCTCCGGTCAGCTTCCGGACTACTGAGCAACGAAGGCAACAGCTTGAGGACAAGGCGAGGGCAGCGGGGCGTTCTCTCTCGCAAGAGGTCGAGCGGCTCCTCGATCTTGCGACTGACATAGAAGAGGGTTTGGGCGATCCAGATTTGATAAAGGCGATGAACTTTATTGGGCAGTCCGCCGGCCAAATGCTCAGGGAGTCTGGGGGGTCTCTCGCCAATCCGCGCACGCGAGCTCGAGTAATTCGGAGCATTCTTGCGGCGACAAATCTTTATCTACCAAGCATCGCCTTGCGGAAAACAAATCCCGATTTGGCTGAAGCGTTGGATATGATGGCGGTCGTGCTCCAATACTCCATTCCGGACTTCGCTCCCTCAGCAATCTATTCGCTCGCCGACGGCCGCCCGGTGAGCGAAAACGAAATTCAAAAGCTGCTGGTCGGAATCGAAGCGTTGCGGGGTATCAAATTTAGCAACGCCACACCGGAGCAAGTGCAGCGAATGGTGGAGAAATTTAAAGCAAAGCTCGCAGAGGCACAGCTTGCCGCCGAGGAGATCCAGCGCTCAATTTTGCAGTTAGAGGACCAGCCAATGCCGCTGCGCGGTATGTTGGAGCGCCAGGATCGGTGGAACAAAGAAATGTCGTCACGGCTTGATCCTGCAGACGCAATAATTGTCGACGCTATTGCACCCCGACGGAAACCCCGATCCAAGCCGGAAAAATGAAATCCGATCGTGAACAGGCGCTAAGAGCTGCGCTGCACGAGATGGCGTATCAAATGGTCTCGCCGACGGGCGAGACGGCGATCGACCGCAAAACGCGCTACTCCGGCCGTTCCAAATAATTTGGGAAGGGCAAACGTTGGCCCAGAGCAACCGCTCGCGCCAAATGGACAAGTACATGTCAATCAGCCCTCCTGGCCGAGGTCATGAGGCCTAGGGGAGAGCTAGATCTCTCAGCTTGACTTACGGTTGGGTATGAAGGGCACGAGCATTGGTGTTCGAGCCGCATACTCAGCATACGATGCACGGTCGAGTTCCCGGCTCAAAAAATCCTCCTCGCGCTTGGCCTTCCACACCATCTGTGCAGACAGGATCGCCGCGCCTATGAACGCCGTCGGAGATGCAACAAGAAAAGCGATCGACCAGGCCGACAGTAGAAATCCGGTGTAGATCGGATGTCGCACCAGACCATAAGGACCAGTTTGGACGATACGATGGTCGGCGCTTACCGTGATCATGTCGGACCATAGGCGGCCGAGATATATTCGTGCCAACCAGGCAAAAAGGAAGCCGCCGACCTCAAGCGCTAGAATTCCATAGTCGAAAATTGGAGGATTCTCCCAAAGGCCGGCTACGTTCGCTCTTGGCGTGAATAAGAAGACAAATCCCACAACGTAAAACAAAACATCCCGCAAGCGGCTGGCGACGGATGTTTGGATGCGCGCCCTTGACCTCCAGAACGACGCCAGCTGCCAGCTGATCAAGAATCCGGCCCAGAGAAGAACCCCAAAATAATAAGTCGACATTGGCCCCATCCCGCCCGCTTCGCGAGGCGAGCGATATCATCAATATTCGTACTCGTGCGAGCTAGTCATCTTGCGGTCTTGCATGGCTAGCACAGACGGTCACCTTATCGCTGCCTCGGCTGGTTCGACCGGTGTCTGGCATCGCTAACCCGAGGGTCGATCAGGTATCTTGAAGCGGCACTGCGGTCGATCGGGTGAGGGCCGGGTGTTCGGCAGAAGTTGGCTCGTCGCGGACCTTCGCCTATGTACAAGATAAGATGAGCGGAAGAGGGCGATGAAGCGCCATGGCAGGGTACTAACGCGATGATCACCGTCTGGGGCACGGGACGAGGCTTCCGGGTCGTCTGGCTGTTGGAGGAAATGGGACTTCCCTACCGGGTGAGACTGGTGGATCTGATCGCCGGAGCAAAGAACGATGCTGAATTCCTGGCCATCAATCCTTCGGGCTTCATTCCGGCGCTTCAGGATGGCGACACCATCATGGTGGAGTCGAGCGCCATCATGGAGTACCTGATGGCCCGCTACGGGCCAACGCCGCTCGCGCCAGCGCCACAGGATTCCGTCTTCCCGCTCTATCAGCAGTTTTTGCATCTCGGCGAAGCTGGGCTTGCAATGTCGATGTATATCGTTGTTGTCAGCCGCAATCTCGCGCCCGAGGCGGACAAGGACAACTGGGGCGCCCGCAAGGCGATGGAGATATTCGAAAGCCGGCTGGCGCTGGTGACGCGCCAGCTAACCCGCACCCCTTACATAGCGGGCGAAACTTTTACAGCGGCCGATATCGCGGTGACTTACGCGCTGGAGTTCGCCTCTCGAACTGTAGACTACTCGTTTGGCGAAGCCGAGCAGGCCTATATCGCCCGCACCACCACACGCGAAGGCTATGCGCGCGCCATGGATGCATGCCCGGACACCAAGGCATGGGCCGCCAGTGTGGCGGCGACGAGGGCCGACAAACGGGCTGGCCGTCCGCGCCACGCCAAGTAGCGGGCAGCTGTAAAGAGCGTGGGCGCGCGCGCCTCGGGCGGCAAAGTTAGCAAAATCGCCAGCGACTGGGGTAAGCGGGGCCGAGCCGATGCGGGGGGCGTGCAGGGTCACCGAACAGTTTTTGCGAGAGCCGGACTAAACGACGGCGGGATGAACTGTTCGACGACATCGAATCGCTACGCCCTGAAACCCTAGGAGCCGCTTCAGTCTACCGCACCGTTAGCGCGATCAGGAAAGTGTGGCTGCTTGCGGGCACGCGGACCGTTCCGCCGCGCCGCACTTCGATGAGCTGCTCCCTCGGCAGCGCTATGGAGTGGGTGTGGAATAGCCCCGTGGTGGACTCCAGCTTCACACCTTCCGCGGGCGGCTCATCGAGAACCGAGTAGGGAATCAGAAGGTCGTGTGTGTGGCCGGCGAAACCAGGGCTCGAATGGATCAGGAGATCTTTCCTGACCCTGCTTGCCTCCGCCGCCGCTCCAGAGGTCTGCGCGAACGAGGGCATGCACTGGACCGCCAGCACGGCAACGCCCATTCCCGTGACGATTGTCCGTCGATCCCATTCCTTCAATTCAAATTGCAAAGCGGGCTCCATCATCTGCCGTCGTCTTCCATATGACGGATCAACCGCAGGGAATGTGACTGCCTCCGATGTGGGCTCGACCACGGAGCTATGGCACGGGCATGGACCCGCGGAAGTGCCGTGCTCATAGCCCGCTTGGGTAATGGGCTTCAAGCTTCTCAATACGACGGCGTATCACGACCGCAATCGGGTCGCGGCGACGTCGCCTTTCGGCGAAATTGAGACTGTCCGCGTGCCAAGCGCGAATGGGCCGGGTTGGCCCGTTTGCGACGTTCGGACTTAACCCGCTAGAATCCAAAAGCCTCCTCAGCGCAGGCCGCCGGCGGCGCTCTGCTAATCAACGCATATGAACGAGGAGGCAGCGTTGGCGTCGCCACTCCCCCGGTAGCGCGGCCACTTTGGGTACTCGCAGAGCGGTCGGGTGCGGCCTGGAACGCCAACGGTGTCTGTTGTGACCTGGTCGACGGGTGCGCTGGATTTCTCGACCCAGGTCTCAAGCGCTGTCAGCGAATCCCACGTCGCATTGAATACGCTGCTGGCTGCATGGTTGTATCCAGGAACTTCATAATACCGAACGAAGTCTCGAACGGCCTGCGGTCCCAACTGCCGAACGAGCGTCTGGTAGTAGGCGCGCGTCGAGCGGGAACTGACAAGCACGTCGTTGACGCCATGAGCCATAAGTAGCTTACCGCCCCTGGCGGCAAACGCCGACAGGTCGGTTTTTGCGTCGAGCGCAAGACTCAGAAGGCTGATCCTGTCCGCCCAGGCCCCTGGATTCTCGGGATCCAGCGACAGCGAATTGTACGAGGGATCACGGGTGACGTGGTATTTGATCCACTGATCGGTGTAGATGCTTATGTAGGGGGCATCCGCCGGCATCGGCAATTTCGGCGCCGAGTGGTTGAACGCAAGGAAGGCGACCGTGCCCTCAATCGGCGCCGACCGGGTGTAGATCCCGGTATCTGCGCCCCAGATGTTGTATCCCGGATGTTGCGTCTCCCCACTTGCCAGATAGTCGAGACGCGTGGGCGTGTTGATCACCTTCATCGCCACGATCTGGGCGTTGGAGAGACAGTTGTCGCCCGTGTCTTCGCCTCCAGGGCATCGCAGGGGCTTGCCGTCGAGCTGGGCTGTCGACGGATCAAAGATCGCGTTGCAACGATCCTGATGACTGATGAGGCCATCGAGGACCCCGTCGAGACCGTCGCAGGCCTGCATCGCAGCCCTGAACAGTGCTTCCCGCTTTGCGGCGTTGGGATAGGCGCCTGGCTGCGCAAGCGCACGGTTCATGCGTTGGCCCCCCAGTATGCTCACCATGCCAGCGCGCGCCGGATACCATGCGATTGCGCCGTCCCAATCCGCCGGCCAACGCTGGATGACCGTGAGAGCCTCGCGTCCCCCGGTCGATCCGCCCGCGAAGTAGGAGCGGGTAGGTTTCTTCCCGTATCGCATCTGGATGAGAACCATCGCAACGTCGCGGGTCTTCTTGAGCGCATCGCCGGAGTTGTAGTTGTTCAGGGCCTCGTCGTTCATTCCGAATGCGGCGTCGAGCGAGGCAAGCGGCCCTGCCTGGTGACCGGAGTCGTCGCCAAAAACCGCATATCCGCGCGCGATGGGCAGCAGCTTGTCTGCCGGGCCAGCTGGCACGTTTCCAACAACGTCCGGCGTCGCGCCATCGAGGCCGCCGCCGCCAAGCATAAGGGCCTTGGTGTTCCAATCCGTGGGCAGGGCGATCTTGAAACGAATGCTCGGCGCAGATGGATCGATCGGGGCGATTTCGCCGGAAACGAGACAGTGTTCGGGA
>CAZKYG010000203.1:0-10366 GCA_964556915.1 uncultured Gemmatimonas sp. | reverse complement strand
CGCGTCCGCCGGCGCCGCCGCGTCCGCCGCCACCGCCGCCGCCGCCCCGACCGCCGCCGGCCGCAATGATCCGGCCGTCCACACACGCGCCCGGCGCCGGCGCCGGTCCACCGCGCCCGCCGCCCGGCACGGGACGCACGCTCTTCTGCGCGCCGGTGATCAGGTCGTAGCGGCTCGTGTTGCCGTCCTGCGATTCGGTGAAGACGATGTTCCACGCCGTGGGATCCACCGCGTTCTGGAATCCGTCGCCACCGCCGATGCCGAACCAGCGCGAGCCGGTCAGCTCACCGCTGCGCACGCTGCTCGGCCCGCCCCACGACCCGTTGTCCTGCAGGCCCACGTAGATCCAGTACGGGCGGCGCATGTCGGCCGTCACCCAGTACGCGAGGCCCGTCGCCATCGTGTTCACGTAGTCCCACGTCTCGCCCTCGTCCCAGGAGATGTCGAGCCCGCCATCGTTCCCGATCATGATGTGCTTCGGGTTCTTCGGGTCGACGTACATCGCGTGGTTGTCCACGTGCCCGGCCGTCTGGTGGCCGCCGGCCTCGTCGAGCGTCGTGAACGTCTTGCCGCCGTCCGTGGACTTGGCCCACGGCAGGCCCGACACGTACACCGTGTTCGGGTTCTGCGGGTTCACGCGCACCTGCGAGAAGTACATCGGGCGCGCATTGCAGTTGCTCGTGATGTGCCACGTGCCGCCCTTGTTGTCCGAGCGGAACAGGCCGCTGGCGTTCGGGTTGAGCGCCGGAGGAGTCGCCGGCGCTGCGCCCGCGCCGCGTCCGCCGCGGCCGGCGCCCGGCGGCGCTCCGTTGTTGCACCAGTCGAACCCGCCTCGGCCGCCACCGCCGTCCTCGCTCTCGCTGCCCGTCGTCTCGATCTGCACATACACCGTGGCCGGGTTCGAGCGCGACACGCCGATCGCCATGCGGCCGTACTCGCCGGCGGGCAGCCCGTTCCCCGTGATCTTCTTCCACGTCCGCCCCGCGTCGTCGGTCTTCCAGAGGGCGCTGCCGGGCCCGCCGCCGTTGAAGCAGCAGCTCGTGCGGCGCCGCTGGTAGCTCGCCGCGTAGAGCGTGTTCGGGTTCGACGGGTCCATCGCGATGTCCGTGAATCCGGTGTTCTCGTCCACGTACTTGATCTTGTTCCACGTCTTGCCGCCGTCCGTGGACTTGTACACGCCACGGTCGGGGTTCGGCCCGAA
Organism: uncultured Gemmatimonas sp.; assembly: GCA_964556915.1. GTDB lineage: Bacteria > Gemmatimonadota > Gemmatimonadetes > Gemmatimonadales > Gemmatimonadaceae > Fen-1231. The sequence goes on along the minus strand of CAZKYG010000203.1, from coordinate 9,165 downwards.
CAGGTGGCCCACCGCGGCCACATACACGACTTGCGTGTTGCGCGGGTCGATGACGATGCGGCCGATCGTCTGCGTGTTCTCGAGGCCGAGGTGCGTCCACGTCTTGCCGCCGTCCGTCGTCTTGTAGATGCCATTGCCGAACGACGCCGTCTGCCGGTTGTTCGCCTCGCCCGTGCCGACGTACACCACGTCGGCGTTCTTCGGGTCGATCGCGATGTCGCCGATCGACGCGACCGGCTGCTCGTCGAACACCGGCGTCCACGACGTGCCGTTGTTCACCGACTTCCACACGCCGCCGACGGCGTAGCCGATGTAGATGATGTTCGGGTCGCTCTCGCTCGCCTCGATGTCGTCGATGCGGCCGCCCTGGTTCACGGGCCCGATCGAGCGGAAGCGGAAGCTCGAGAGAAGCGGGTTGGACGACTGGTTGGTCATCCGTCCGGCCGCCTGCTGCGCCGCGAGCGGCGACGCCGCGAACGCGAGGCAGGCGATGACGCGGAATGAAGTGCGCATGCGCTGTCCTGGGTGAGGGATCGTTCGTGCTACGCCCTCCCAATCTGGGACGTTGTCCACCCCTGCGCCGATTCTATGAACAGTTTATGAATGCGCAGCCGGCCAGATGGTGCCCAGGACTCGCGCCCAGTTTCCCCCCAGCATCAGCCGGATGTCCGCGTCCGAATACCGGCGGCGGATGAAGCCCTCGCAGAGATCGTACGCGCGCTTCGGGTGGTCGAGCCTCTTCGTCGTGATCGTGCTGTCGGTGTCGCGATGGAAGTGGTACCGGTCGAAGTTGCGCTGGTTGGTCGGCTCGGGCACGCCCATCGGGTTCGGGTTCCCCAGCACGTCCTCGTCGCTGCCGATGCCGACGTGCTCCACGCCCACGAGCTTCGCGACGTGGTCGAAGTGGTCGAGCGCGTTCTCGATCGTCACCGGCTCGTCGAGCTTGATCATGAAGCGGAGGAACGGGATGCCCATGGCGCCCCCGCTCTTCGCCACCGCCCGGATCGCGTCGTCCGTCTTGGCGCGCAGGTGACCCGGCACGAGCGCCCGGCACGCGGAGTGCGACACGATCACGGGCTTCGTCGCCGCCGAGAGCGCGTCGAGCGTGGTGCGGTCGCCCGCATGCGACAGGTCCACGGCCATCCCGACGGCCTGCATGCGCTTGACGATCTCGGCGCCGAAGTCCGTGAGGCCGGTATCCTCGTCCGCGAGGAAGCCGCAGCCCAGCTTGTTGGCCGTGTTGTACGTGAGCTGCGACGCGCGCTGGCCGAGCGCAAAGAACGTGTCCACGTCGTTGATCGAGCGAAAGTGGTCGGCGTTCTGCATGGTGAGCATCACGCCCACGCGCGCATGGTCCCGCGCGAGGCGCGCGAAGTCCGACGCGTCGTCGATGCGCAGGAACCAGTCGCTGTAGCCCGCGAAGAACCCGTTCCAGTCGGCGGCCCACTTCACCGCGGACTCGTACGACACGCTGCCGGCGCCGAGGGAGAAGACGCGCGTGCCCGACGTGCGGTACACGTCGAAATCGGCGCGCGTGAAGGACCCGGGCGCACGCATCCAGAGGAACGCCTTGACCGGATCCTCGCGATAGTCGGGGAACCGGAACTGGTTGAGCATGTCGACGACGACGGTCTCGTCCACGAGCCGGATCGCGCGCGCCGAATACTCGGTGGGCGACGCCGCGAACAGCCGGTACCGGCCGCGCAGGATGGCCGGCGCGCCGATGGTCGCGGCGGCACCGACGGCGAGCGCGCGCACCGCCTCGCGGCGGGAGATGGCGACGGGCGCGCCGCCGCGAGCATCGGAAGGCAACGGCGTCACGGGAGTCCTAGGGCTGGACGCGGACCGGCGGCGGCGGCTTGGAGCGATCCTCGTACGGACGCAGCCACCAGTCGAAGAAGGTCCACGTGCGGTTCCACGAGTCGATCTGTTCCGGTGAGTCCACGCGCTCGAGCGTCACCGGATCCACGCGGCGGCTGAACGCGTGCCCGACCGACGGACCCCACGGCGCGGGATCCACATACACCTTCGTTTCCGAGAGGTCCGGCTTGAGCGCGCGGAGCTTCCACACCAGCTGCTGGTCCTCGACGTAGTTCACGTCCTGGTCGTTGGTCGCGACGTGGACCATGAGGGGAATGTGGAGGTTCTCCACCTGGTAGAGCGGCGAGCGCTTGATGTACTCGTCGGGGTTCTCGAACGGCAAGCCGTGGAACCCTTCCTCGGCCGCGTAGTCGCGCTGGTAGCCCGGTCCCTTGAACGAGAGTCGGAACACGAGGTTCGTCACCGGCACGATCGCCGCGGCCGCCTTGATCGGCGGGTTGGGTGCCATCGCGTTGAGCGCCGTGATGAACCCGCCGTGGCTCCAGCCCATCATCCCCACGCGGTCCATGTCCACGTACGGCAGCGTCTTCAGGAAGTCCATGGCGCTGAGGACGTCAATCACTTCCTTCCCGCCGTAGTCGATCGCCATGTGCAGCGCCTCGCCATGGCCCGTGCTGCCGCGGTAGTCCGGCGTGATGATCACGTACCCGCGGTCCACGGCCTCCTTCACGAACGGGAGCATGTTCTGGTCCCAGTTGCCGTGCACGCCGCCGTGCACCCAGATCATGGCGGCGTGGCCCTTCGGCCCCCGCTTGGTGATCGGGGCGAACAGGTACGCGGGGATCTCCATGCCGTCGGCACGGCTCTTGTACGTGATCTTCCGGAAATCGACGACGCCGCTGAAGCGCGCCGCATAGATGCTGTCGGTGCGCGCCTTGGCCGCCAGGTCGCGCGCGAAATCGGCCTTCGGGAGGTCGCCGGGGTCATTGCTGACGTACAGCTCGCGCACGCGCGCACTGTCCATCGCCCCCTGGAACCCGCGCGGGCCGCCACGTCCGCCGCCACCGCGTCCCCCGGCGCCGCCCCGACCGCCAGCCTGACCGCCAGCCTGACCGCGTCCCGCCGCGGTCGCCGGCGTGGCAGCGGGCGACGCCGCCGCGGTCGCGACGGAATCGGCGGGAACCGTGCGCACGCTCGTGGACGTGGTGATCACGCGCGGGGGCCCCGCGGGCGCGGGCGCCGCCACGGGTGCGTGCGCCGCCGCGGGCGCGCACGCAGTGGCGGTCAGGGTTGCGGCCGCCATGGCGACGGCGCGCGCGAACGAACCGAAGGCGTTCATCTCGGGCTCGGGTGGAAGCGGAATCCGCGTCGCCGGGTCACGGCTGCGTGCGCACGGGCGGGAGCGGCTTCGAGTGATCCTCGTAGGGCCGCAGGTTCCAGTCGAAGAAGTTCCAGATGCGGTTCCACGAGTCGATCTGCTCGGGCGTGTCCACGCGCTCGAACGTCGTGAGGTCCACACGGCGGTCGTATTCATGCCCGACGGCGGGCCGCCATCCCGGCGGGTCGACGTAGATCTTCGTCTCGGCGAGATCGGGCTTCAGGGCGCGCAGCTTCCAGACCATCATCTGGTCCTCGACGAAGTTCACGTCGCGGTCGTTCGTCGAGACGTGGACGAGCATCGGGATCGCGAGGTGCTCCACCTGGAAGATCGGCGAGCGCTTGATGTACTCCTCGCGCGCCTCGAACGGGAGCGCCTGCACGTCCTTCATGGACGAATAGTTCTGCTGGTAGCCCGGCCCCTTCAATGAAAGGCGGAAGAAGAGGTCCGTCACCGGAACGAGCGATGCCGCCGCCTTGAGGCCGTTGTTGGCCGACGTCGCGCTCAGCATGGTGATGTAGCCGCCGTGGCTCCAGCCCATCATCCCCACGCGGCTCATGTCCACGTAGGGAAGTGTCTTGAGGAAGTCGAGCGCACTGAGGCAGTCCACGACTTCCTTGCCGCCGTAGTCCTGCGCGTCGTAGAACGCCTGGCCGAAGCCCGTGCTGCCGCGGTACTCCGGCGTGATGAGGACGTAGCCCTTGTCCACGGCCTCCTGCACGAACGGCAGGAGGTTCTCGTCCCAATTGGCGTGGATGCCCTGGTGCACCCAGATCATGGCGGCGTGGCCGTTGGGCCCGCGCTTCGCGAGCGGCGCGAAGATGTACGCGGGAATCACGAGGCCGTCGGCGCGGCTGGCGTACGTCACCTTGCGCACCTCGAGCTTGCCCTTGAACTGTGCGAAGAAGATCGAGTCCGTGCGGTTCTTGGCGGCGATCTGCTGCGCGAAGCCGCCGCCCGGCAGGTCCTTCGGTTCGTTGCTGACGTAGAGCTGCCGCGCCCGCGCGCTGTCGATCTCGACCTGCTGCCGGGGCCGCTGCCCGGCCAGCGGCGCGGCGGCGATTGCGAGCGCGGCGACCGCGCCGAACGTGGCGCGCCGCGCTGCGGACTGCCGTGAAGTCGTGGTCACGTCACCGAATGTAGGGGTCCCGGCGCTCCTGCGCAGCGCCTGTTCGGGGCGATGCCGTGAACGGCGGCACGCCGTCGCCGAGCGCCGCGGGCGCCGCCTCCGTCGGTGGGTCGCGGCGCGCGGCCTCCCGCATCTGGCGGCGCAGCACGGCGCCGGCGATCACGAGCCCCCCGCCCGCGGCGAGCGTGACCTTGTACACGGCGAGCCGGAGCAACCACGCGGGCATCCGGGTGAGGGCGTCCACGGTCCACGATGGCATCAGGGAAAACGTGTCGAGCACCCACGCGCCGAGCGCGAGCGTGCCGATCACCGCACCCGCCGCGAGGAGCGCGGAGGCCACCCGCTCGACGATCCGCCGCTCGGCGGCATGCACCTCCGTCATGGCGCGCGCGCGATCGCGTCGCGCACGAGCGCGGCGGCGACCATGTCCTCGATGGCCATGCCGAGCGACTTGAACCAGGTCACGTCGTCCCGGGCGTGGCGGCCGGGGTGGCGTCCGAGCAGCACGTCGCCGATCTCGGCGTCCACGTGGCCGGCGGCGATGACGTCGCCGGACTCCACGCGCGCGCCGCTTCGCGAGTCCACGAACACGCGCGCGCGCTTGACGAACGCGTCGTCGCACTCGCGCCAGTCGGCGATCGCCGCGCCGACGCTCACGACGTGCGTGCCATCAGCGACCCACGCGCCCTCAAGCACCGGCTGCGCCGACGTCGTGGCGACGACGATCACGTCGGCGCCGTCCACGCATGCGTCCGCGCTCTTCGCGGCCAGGATGCCGTGCTCGCGCGCGAACGCGGGCGCCGACCGCGGACTCCACACGCGGATGTCGCGGAAGTCGCGCACGCGCCGGAGCGCGGCGAGGTGGCTGCGGGCCTGCACGCCCGCGCCAATGATCGCCAGGCGGGTCGCGTCGTCGCGGGCCAGGGCCCGCGTGGCCACCGCCGAGACGGCGGCCGTGCGCATCTCGGTGATCAGCGTGGCGTCCATGGACATCACCGGCGCGCCGGTCGCGGGGTCGAACAGCTGGATCGTCGCGAAGTGCGTGTGCATGTCCCGGTTGTTCGGGAAGTAGCTCACGAGCTTGGCGCCGAGCGCCGGGGGCTCCGCCGTGTACGCCGGCATGACGAAGAGGAACCCGCCGCTGCCGGCGACGGGGATGGTTGTGCGCACGGGTTGCACGGCGCGCCCGGCGCTGAAATCGGCGAGCGCGCGCGCCATGGCGGGAATCAGCGCGTCCCAGGTGAGGACGCGCCGGACGTCGGCATCGGTGACGTGCATCGTGCTCAGCTGCGCCAGAGGCCGAGGACCGGGATGAACACGGTGCCGAGCAGCGCCACCACCGCCAGCGTGGCCACCACTGCCGCGAGAGCGCGCGCGGCGCGCAGCCCGAGGATGACCGGCCCGCGCGCGCCGGGCCGCGACCAGCGCTCGTTGAGTTCGCGGTCTGCGATGGCCCAGCCACCGTACGCGCCAACCGCGAGGGCGCCGGCGGCGGCAAGCCAGCCCTGACGGCCCAGGAGCTCGACGAGGACGGTCGCGCCAGTGATGCCGGTGATCGTCATCGCGAGGAGCTGACCGTCGGTCGCGCGGCGCGCGGCGGCGGTCAGCAGCTCGCCGAGGGAGAGTGGTTCGGGGGTCGTGTCGGCCACCATGATCCTTAGAATAGCGCCGCTGCGGGGCGTGAAGGCAAGCGCGGAACGCGCGACTCCGATGCCGCCGCGGTGCGATTGGTTGGCCGGTGCCGGCGGGACGCCGTGCCGCGGACTTCCCGGGGCGGAACCGTTCCGCGATCTTCGAAGCCAGTCGAACCCCTCTCTCGCCCGACCCCGATGACTCCCTTTCGCGCCGGCCGCCTCGTGTGTGGCCTCGTCGTGTCCGCGGCCGCAGCCGCCGGGCACGCGCAAGCCACGCTGCCCGCGGACTCCGTGCTCGTCCGCGCACTGACCTTTCGCTCCATCGGACCGGCGGTGATGAGTGGCCGCATCACCGACCTCGCGGTGGCCGAGAACCCGGCGCCCGCGCGCGGCGGCCGGGTGGGCACGGTCGTCTACGTCGGGGCCGCCACCGGCGGCATCTGGAAGACGACCAACGCGGGCGTCACCTGGGCGCCCGTGTTCGACTCCGTCGGCACGGGCGGCATCGGCGCCGTGGAGGTCGCGCCATCCAACTCCGACATCGTGTGGGTCGGCACGGGCGAGGCGAGCAACATGCGGAGCTCGTCGTGGGGCACCGGCGTGTACAAGTCCACGGATGGCGGCCGGACGTGGAGCGCGGCCATGCTCCCGACTTCCCAGCACATCGGCCGCATCGTCATCGACCCGCGCGACCCGAACGTCGTGTACGTCGCGGCGCTCGGCCCCCTCTGGGCGCCGGGCGGCGAGCGCGGGCTCTTCAAGACCGCCGACGGCGGCCGGACGTGGGTCAACACGAAGGAGATCAGCCCGCACACCGGCTTCACGGACATCGCGATGGACCCGAACGACCCCGACGTACTCTATGCGGCCTCGTTCGAGCGCGAGCGCCGCGAGTACGGATTTCTCCCCGCCGGCCCGGAGAGCGGCATCTGGAAATCCGTTGACGGGGCGAAGAGCTGGAGCAGGCTCACCAGGGGTCTGCCCGCGGGCGACATCGGGCGCATCGGCCTCAGCGTGTGCGCATCCAAGCCGCGCACGGTGTACGCGAGCATCCACGCGAAGGGCAACACGGGCGGCATCTTCCGCACGGACGATGCGGGCGCCACGTGGCGCCAGGTCTCGCCCACGAACGGCACCGCGTGGTACTACAGCTTCGTGAAGTGCGACCCGACGGACCCCGAGCATGTGGTACGGCTCAACGCCAACTCGCAGGAATCGCGCGACGGCGGCCGTACGTGGACGGCGTTCGCCGGCGGCAACGGCATCCACACGGACCACCATGAACTGTGGATCGATCCGGCCAACCCGGACCTGATGATGCTCGGCACCGACGGCGGGCTCTATACGACGTACGACGCCGGCAGGACGTGGGACCACAACGAGGCGCTTCCATTCTCGCAGTTCTACGACGTGTTCGTGGACGACGCGCTCCCGTACTACCACGTCTGCGGCGGCCTGCAGGACAACGGGGCGTGGTGCGGGCCCAGCCGCACACGCAACGCATTCGGCCCCACGAACGCCGACTGGTACCGCACGGCCGGCGGCGACGGGTTCTATGCCGTGCCCGATCCCACGGACGACAACTTCGTGTACGCGGAATCGCAGGGCGGTGGCGTGGTACGCTACGACGCCCGCACCGGCCAGAGCCGCGGCATCCGCCCCAACCCACCGCCGGGCGCGAAGCCGTACCGGTTCAACTGGAACGCGCCGATCCTGCCCTCGCGTCACACGCCGAAGGTCGTTTACATGGCCGCCAACTTCCTGTTCCGCAGCACCGATCGTGGCGACACGTGGACGACGATCAGCCCGGACCTCACGCGCGCGATCGACCGCAAGACGCTCCCGATGCGCGGCGCCGTACCCGACTCCACCACGCTCGGCCTCAATGAAGGCACCGCCGAGTTCAGCAACATCACGACGATCGATGAGTCCGCGTTCACGCCCACGCTGCTCGCCGTCGGCACCGACGACGGCATCGTCCAGGTCACGCGCGACGGCGGCCGGACGTGGACGAAGACCGACCATTTCGACGGCATTCCGGACACCACGTACGTCAGCCGCGTGAGCTGGTCGCGCGCGGCCGCGGGAACGCTCTACGCCACGCTCGACGGCCATCGCAGCAACGATTTCAGGCCGTACGTGGTGAAGAGCACCGACTACGGCGCCACGTGGACGAACATCACCGGCAACCTCCCCGCCGGCTCCGTCCAGGTGATCCGCGAGCACCCGCGCACGCCGCAACTGTTGTTCGTCGGGACGGAGTTCGGCGTGTTCGTGTCCACCGAGGGCGGCACCACGTGGACCGCCATGCGCGGCGGCTTCCCGGCCGTTCCGGTGGACGACATCAAGATCCAGGAGCGGTGGAACGACCTCGTCGTGGGGACGCACGGCCGCGGCGCGTACATCCTCGACGACGTGACGCCGCTCGAGCGCCTCGCCGACGCGAAGCGCCAGGCCGCGACGGTCATGTTCCCGATCGCCGACGCCCTGCTCTACCAGCCGAACGCCTCGCGCGGCTCCGGCATGGGCACCCGCGGGTTCTCCGGCGAAAATCCGCCGCCCGGCCCGAAGATCACGTACCTGCTCCGCAACGCCGACACGTCCGCCAAGGCGAAGATCGACATCGTGGACGCGACCGGCACGGTGGTGCGGGAGCTCGCGGTGCCAGGTGCGACGGGGCTCTACCGCGAGGTGTGGGACATGCGCGTCGGTCCGCCGCTCACCGGCCCGGTGGACACCGCCGGTCCGGCCCCGGGGCGCGGGGGACGCGGTGGGCGGGGTGGGCGCGGCGGACCGGCGGCCGATTCCGCCGCGCAGGGAGGCGGCGGCCGCGGCGGGCGCGGCAACCAGCCCGCGATGTTCACCGCGCTCCCGGGTGCGTACGTCGCGCGACTGACGGTCACGCCCAGGACCGGCACGCCGGTCGTGACGTCGCAGAAGTTCACGCTCACGAAGGACCCGATGGTGATGATGACCGCGGCCGAGCTGAAGCAGCTCCACCAGTACCGGCTCGACGTGGCGGCATTCCAGCGCACCCTCCGCGAGCGCCAGGCGCAGAACGATACGGCACAGCGGCGATTCGCCGACCTCAAGCGCGCGGCCGACGCGGCACCCAACGTACCCGTCGCCACGAAGCAGGAACTCGTGGCGATCGAGAAGGAGTTCCGCGAGCTGACGCGTGAACTGGGCGCGGCGCCGGGCGG